>NZ_JBTSWJ010000015.1:0-131340 GCF_054612375.1 Alsobacter sp. R-9
CACAGCATCACACCCAACGCAAACACCCCTCACCCGACCGAAGCCAGGTCAACATCAGACCCGATGTCCAGAAGATGCCTGCAGGGCGCGCCGACCGTTGGTCCCGGGCGGCGTCGCCGTGTGTGAGGCGTATATAGATCCGCCCGATCAGCCCTGTCAACACGCTTCGAAAAAAAACTTCTCGGCGTCCGTTTGGGCAGGTCTTGCCCAACGGTGCAGCAGGCTCCCTCTGCCACGGCCCCGCCAGGCCGAAGGCTGCCTGATCCTCCGCAAGCGATATGCCAATCTGATGACAGCGTGGACCGCCAACGCGGCGGCAAGGGAACGGCACCGCAATCTTCGTCTCTGCAGGACGGTCATCAGGGGCACCGGCCCCGCCCCAATGACGCCACCATGTTCAAGGCATAAGGACCGGGCGTCGTTGACGGCACCCCGCCCTGCCGGCAAGGTGATCCGGGCTTCCTGGTATCGCCTGGCTGCTTCGGAAGCCGCGTCCGCCATCACTGTCGAGCTCGTCGCCCAACGCCCATGTCCCTGCCGCGTGGCACTGCCCCAGCGCCCTTCGCCGTTCCCTTGAGGACGACCGGCGCCGGCATCGATCTCGGCCTCGAGCCGCCGCTCGACCGCAGTGGCGGCGAGGCGCGCGGCGACCGGCGTGCGCTGAGCATCCGGTGGCTGACGGCCACCGTCCTCACGGGCCTCTTCGGCGCCGGCCTCATCGGCTCCGCGATCATCGTCTCCCTCGACTCCGAGCTGTACTTCGCAGAGCGCGGCCAGCTGGCGGTCGGGTCGACGGGACGGCCCGTGTCGCCGGACCGGTCGCCTCGGCGGGGCGACAGGCTGTTCGTCGCGACGGACATCGTCTCCGCGAAGCAGGCCTTCCGCACGCCCACGACGATCCGCATCGGCGACCGAGAGATCGTCAAGACGAAGCCCTTTGTCCGCGTTGCGACCAACCTCGCGCTGAGCACGATGGGCTTTGCCGAGGACGTGCCTGCCTTCAACCCTATGAAGCTCTACGCGGCGGGGGGCGATACCGGCGAGCGGGCGCCGGAGCTCGAGGCCAACGAGGGCGACGCCGAGGTGTCGGTGCAGCGCAAGCCGCTCGCCGGGTACTCGGGGGCACCGGACTCGGGCGCCGCCCTCGGACTGGACATGGTGCTCGCGCAGGTCATCGAGGAGCGCAAGGCCGCCCTCGCGGCCGGCCAGCGTCCATTGGGCATCCCGTCCCAGATGATGCTGATGCGCGCACTCACCACGCCGAAGTTGCAGGACGAGACCCCCGCGAGCCAGCCGGGCATCTCGTTCTCCACGATGCAGGTGACGTTCGTGCCCGAGAACGTCACCACGCGCGAGAAGTCGCCGCCGACGGAGAAGCAGCAGGTCGCAAGCGGCCCCGACGAAAAGCTTGCCACCATTCGCCGCGGCGAGACCATCGAGCAGGTGCTGCGCACCAACGGTGCCACGGCGCCTGAAGCCCGTTCGGCTCTGGTCGCCCTCGGAAGCAAGCTCAAGGACACGCCGCCGCGCGAGGGCCAGCGCCTCAAGCTGCTCTTCGGCCCCGCCCCGGAGCGCAAGCAGAACCCGCTGCTTCGCGTGATGCTCTACGACGGCGAAACCGTCCTCGCGATCGCTGCGGTCAACGACCGCAACGAGTTCGTCCCCGTCGCGGTGCCGCAACAGGAGACGGTCGCCAAGGCCTCGGACGAGGACGAGGGCGAGGAGGACGAGGACGAGGGCTCGGGCCTCCGGCTCTACCAGAGCCTCTACGAGACGGCGTTCAAGCACGACATCCCGAAGTCGATCGTCGACCAGATCGTCAAGGTCGCCTTCTACGACTTCGACCTGCAGCGCCGCGTCTCCGGCGGCGACAGCATCGAGATCTTCTACGGCGAGGACGACGAGGGCGACGGGCGGCCCGAACTGCTCTATGCGAGCCTCTCGGTCTCCGGCACCGTGCGTCGCTACTATCGCTTCGCACCCAGCGAGGACGGCGTCATCGACTTCTTCGACGAGGGCGGCAAGTCCAACCGCAAGTTCCTGATCCGCAAGCCGATCGCCGAGGGCCAGCTGCGCTCCACCTTCGGCATGCGGTACCACCCGATCCTGCGCTACTCGCGCATGCACACCGGCATCGACTGGGCCAACCGCATCGGCACGCCGATCATCGCCGCCGGCGATGGCCGGGTGCGCAGCGCCGGCTGGGACAGCGGCTATGGCCGCCGCGTCGAGATCGAGCACGCCTACAACTTCGTCACGACCTACAACCACATGTCGGCGTTCGCGAAGGGCATCCGGGAGGGCGTTCGTGTGCGCCAGGGCCAGGTCATCGGCTATCTCGGCAACAGCGGCCTGTCGACCGGGCCCCACTTGCACTACGAGGTCATGATCAACGAGAACTTCGTCGATCCGCTCGCCGTCAAGGTTCCCCGCAACAGGGACCTCGACGAACGGCAGGTTGCGGCTTTCAAGCGCGAGAAGGACCGGATAGACGAACTCATCCGCAAGGCACCCACGGCCACGCGGATCGCCGAGCGGGCCCGCTGAGCCAGCGCCGGCGTCCCCCAGGCGCCGGATCGAATGCTCCACGTCCTCTCCATCGTCCTGCCGATCTTCGGTCTGATCGCGCTCGGCTTCGCGGCGCGGTTGACCGGGCTCGTCTCGGATCGAGCCGGCGAGGGCCTGTCCGAGTTCGTCTTCACGATCGCCGTGCCCGCCCTGGTGTTCAAGACGCTCACGGCCGCGGAGCTTCCGGACGCCCAGCCCTGGGGCTACTGGATGGCCTATTTCAGCGCCGTCACCATCGTGTGGACGACGGGCAGCCTCGCCGCGACGCGGCTGTTCGGGGCCACCCGACAAGAGGGCGTCGTGGTGGGCTTCTGCTCAGCGCAGGCCAATACCGTCTTCGTCGGCGTCCCCCTCATCCTCGAGGCCTATGGAGCGCCGGGCGCCGTGCCCCTGTTCCTCCTCATCGCCATCCACCTGCCGATCATGGTGGCCGTCGGCAGCCTGCTCACCGAGGGCAGCGGCGCGGATCTGAGAAGGCTCGCCCGCCAGCTCGCGACGAACCCGCTCCTCGTCGGCATCGCCGTCAGCGTGGCATGGCGCCTGACCGGGTGGCCGGTCGGCGGCGCCTTCAAGGACGTGATCAACGCCCTTGCCAGCGCTGCGGCGCCTTGTGCGCTCTTCGCCATGGGCATCGCGCTGCGCCGCTACGGTCTTGCACAGCAGCCCCGGCTGGCGGCGACGATCACCGGGCTCAAGCTCATCGTGCACCCGGCGCTCGTCTACCTCCTCGCCTTCCACGTCTTCGCGATGCCGCCCGTCTGGGCCGGCGTCGCCGTGCTTTTCGCCGCCGCGCCCTGCGGGCTCAATGCCTACCTCTTCGCCGAGCGCTACCGCACGGCCGTGGGCGTGACGGCCAGTGCGATCACGCTTTCGACCGCCCTGTCGATCGCCTCCACCGCATTCTGGCTCGCAGTTCTCGGCACGCGCTAATCAGGGATCAGGGGCCGGCAGGCCCACGGCCCGCCGCACGTCGACCGGTGTCCATCCGGCCGCCCGCAGGTCCCGCAGCGCCGTCGATCCCGCGCTCTTGGCGAGCTTCTGCCCGTCCGGGCCGAGAAGCAGGCGGTGGTGGCAGTAGAGCGGCGTCGGCAGGCCAAGGAGGGCCTGCAGCAGGCGGTGGAGATCCGTGGCGGGCTCGAGGTCTCGTCCCCGCACGACATGGGTGACGCCCTGGGCGGCGTCATCCGTCACCACGGCGAGATGGTAGCTCGTCGGGACGTCGCGGCGTGCGAGCACGGCGTCACCCCACCGGGCCGGGTCGGCCCTGCGCGGCGTCGGGGCGAAGGTATCCTCGGCGAGCGCGATCCACGGCAGCGGCCCGGGAACAGCCGCCATGGCGGCATCCATGCGCAACCTCCACGTATGGGGCTCGCCCGCTGCCGCCCGCGTCTCGGCGGCGGTCTCGTCGAGAAGAGCGCAGGGCCCGGCGTGAAACGGCGCGCCGTCGGGATCCCGCGGCCACGCCGTCCCGCTCGCTTCATGCTCGGCCACGGCCCGTGCCGTGAAGCCGCGGCTGCAGAAGCACCGGTAGACGAGCCCCCGTTGCCGCAACTGGCCGAGACGGCCGCTGTAGACCTCCATCCGCGAGGACTGGCGCAGCACCGGTTCCTCGGCCGCGAATCCGAGCCAGTCGAGATCTTCGAGGAGGGCGGCCACATAGGTCTCCCTCGAGCGTTCGGGGTCGATGTCCTCGATTCGCAGGAGCAGGCGGCCCGCCATCCGTCGGGCGGCATCCGCGTTGAGGAGGGCGGACAGCGCATGCCCGAGATGCAGGAATCCATTCGGGCTCGGCGCGAAGCGGAAGACGGGTTGCATGCGCGGGAGCCGCGGTGTCCTCTGTCGGCGGTTCGGCAGGGGCAGCCAAGCATCACGGGAGGCCGTCGTCCATGATCGATTGCGATGAGGCGCTGGACCGGGCCCTCGCCGAGGTCGTGCGCATCGACCCGCACCTCGACCGTCTCATGGCGATCGGAGGACGCCCGCCCTTGCGCAAGCGCGATCCCGGCTTCGAGGGGCTTGCCGCCATCGTCGTCGCCCAGCAGCTCTCGACGGCCAGCGCGTCGGCGATCTGGCGGCGCGTGAAGCTGCGCTTCGACACCGTCACGGCGGCGGCCATCCTGGACGCCACGGATGACGACCTGCGGGCCTGCGGCCTGTCGAGCCCCAAGGTCCGGACGCTGCGGGCCTGCGCCGAGGCCGTTGCGTGCGGAGCCGTCCCGCTTGACCAGCTCCATGCCATGGAGGCCGGAGAGGCTCACGGGCACCTCGTCACCGTGCGCGGCATCGGGCCGTGGACGGCGGACATCTACCTGCTCTTCTGTCTGGGCCACCCGGATGCCTTTCCGGCAGGCGACCTTGCCCTGCAGGAGGCCGTCCGGATGGGCTACGACCTGCCGTCGCGACCGACGGCGAAGGATCTCGACGAGTGGTCCCAGCGCTGGCGTCCCTGGCGGGGCGCCGCGGCCAAGCTGCTCTGGGCCTATTACGGGGCCTGCAAGAAGGGAGCAGGGCTCCCGATCGTGCCGGGGCCCGAAGGGGAAGGAAGGGGCGCGGCATGACGGCGACCCTCGAAGGTCCGCGCCGGCCGGCACAATCGGGCCGCGTCCGCTCGCTCGTGGTGCTGGTGCACGGCTACGGCGCCGACGGCAATGACCTGATCGAACTGGCAGACACCTGGGCCGGGGACCTTCCCGACACGGCGTTCGTCGCGCCGCACGCACCGGAGCCTTGCGGCATGGCACCGATGGGCCGCCAGTGGTTCGCCCTGGAGCGCCGTGACCCGCATGAGGTTTGGCAGGGCGTGGTGGCCGCGCGGACGACGTTCGACCGATTCCTGGACACGGAACTTGCGCGCTTCAACCTGGACGACACAAGCCTCGGCCTCGTCGGCTTCAGCCAGGGCACGATGATGGTTCTCCACGCCGGCCTGCGGCGCGCCCGCGGACCTGCCGCCATCGTCGGCTACTCGGGCCTCCTCGCCGGGCCGCAGTACCTCGCCGGCGAGTTGACGGCGCCTGCGCCAGTCCTGCTGGTCCACGGTATGGAGGACGAGGTGATCCCGTTCGGAGCGCTCACCATGTCGGTCGCCGCGCTGGCCGGTGCGGGCGTGCCCTGCGAGTGGCACGCGTGCCCCGGTCTCGGCCACGGCATCGACGAGGACGGGCTTCGCCACGGCGGCGCCTTCCTCGCAAAGTCCTTCGCCGGCGGCGAGGCGTCACGCTGAAACCGGAGAACGACGCCATGTCGGGCAAGCCCCACCGAACCACCCGCGCCGACTACCGTCACGTCCTGCCGATCACGACCCGCTGGTCGGACAACGACGTCTACGCGCACGTCAACAACGTGGTCTACTACGGCTGGTTCGACACGGTCGTGAACCGCTGGCTCGTCGAGCGCGGACACCTCGACATCGCCGCGAGCCCCATCGTCAGCCTCGTGGTGGAGACGTCCTGCACCTACTTCGAGAGCGTTGCCTTCCCGGAGACCGTTCACGCAGCGCTCGCCGTCGAGCGACTCGGGTCGAGTTCGGTCACCTACGCCATCGGCATCTTCCGGGAGCACGGCGATCAGGCGGTGGCGCAGGGACGGTTTGTCCATGTCTGCGTCGACCGGGCGACGCAGCGGCCGGTCCCGCTGCCTGCGAGGCTGAGAGACGACCTGCAGGCGCTGTTGCGCTGACGCGGGTCAGGCCGCGCGGGGCGCCACCGAGACGATCCACACACCCGCCAGGATGATGGCCGCGCCGACGGCCTCCCGCAGCCCGACCGATTCCCCCAGGAACAGGATCGCCAGGAGCGAGGCCCAGACGGGCAGCAGGTAGCCGATCATCGCAGCCCGCGTGGGGCCTGCCTTCTGGATCAGCGACATGAAGATCGTGATCGGGATGGCCGTGGCCACAAGCCCCAGGGCCAGCAGCGCGGCGGCGTTGTCGACGAGGCTCGGGATCGCGGCCGAGCCGACGAGCAGGATCGCCAGTACCACCGAGAACAGCGCGGACACGGTCTGCTGCCCCAAGGCGAGCCGCGACGACTCGATGTGGTTGAGGTTGCGGGCGTAGATGTTGCCGACGGCATAGCTCAGCGACACCCAAACCATCGCGCCGATGCCGAGCGCGCCGCCCGTGGAACCGGCCAGCGCGGAAGGCCCGATCAGGACGGCCATGCCGACGAACCCCACCGCGACGCCGGCCGCCCGCTGCAGCGTCAACCGCTCCTCGGCGAAGGCGAAGTGGGCGAGGATCGCCACCATGATCGGGCCGGAGGCCTGGATCATGCTCGCCAGCGCCGCACTGATCTCCGAGACGGCATAGGCGGTGAGAACGTTCGGCATCCAGCCGTTGAGCGTGCCGAGCACCAGCCACGGCACCCGCTCCTCCCGCCGCGGCACCGGCGAACGCCCGCCGAGGAGGAACCAACCCGCGATGGCCACGGCCGCGATGGAAGCTCGGCTCGCGGACACGACCCATGGCGAGACGGTCACGGCCAGCTTCATGAACAGAAAGCCGGAGGACCAGAGCATGGAACAGGCGATCAGCCGCGACAGGATCCAGCCGCGCGAGAGGGATGCAACCGGTTGCACGGCTCAGGAGCCGCCGACGAGATCGATTAGGGGCGGGATCAGGGGCTCGTCCGCGGGCGGCATGGGGAACTCGCGGAGCTTGTTGGGACGCACCCAGCGCAACGCCTGGTGCTCCTTGGCCACCACGGTTCCCTCCCAGCGGCGGCAGACCCACAGCGGCATCATCAGGTGGAAGTCGTCATAGGCAAAGCTGGCGAAGGTGAGCGGAGCGAGGCAGGGTTCCTTCACCGTGATGCCCAGTTCCTCGTGCAACTCCCGGATGAGCGTTTCCTCGGGTCGCTCGCCGGGCTCCATCTTGCCGCCCGGGAACTCCCACAGCCCGGCCATGGCCTTGCCCTCCGGCCGCTGCGCGATGAGCACGCGGCCGTCTGCGTCGATGAGCGCGCAGGCGACGACGAGAAGGAGCTTCATCGGCTCAGCTCCGGTAGTCGCCGTTGATCTCCACGTATTCCTTGGTGAGGTCGCAGGTCCACACCGTGAAGCGGCCGCCGCCGAGGCCCAGGTCGACCCGGATGTCGATGTCCTGGCCCTTCATGTAGGCCGAGACGGTGGCCTCGTCGTAGGACGCGTCGCGCGCCCCCTCGACGGCGACCCGGTGCGGGCCGAACCAGATCGCGAGCCGGTCGCGGTCGGCAGGCTCGCCGGCCTTGCCCACGGCGGCCACCACGCGGCCCCAGTTGGCGTCCTCGCCGGCGATGGCGGTCTTGACCAGCGGGCTGTCGGCGATCGACTTGGCGATGCGCTTGGCGGAGGCGTCGCTCTCGGCCCCCGTCACGGTCACCCCGACGAAGTGACGGGCGCCCTCGCCGTCCTTCACCACCTGCTGCGCGAGGTCCAGGATGACGCCATGCAGCGCGGCGCGGAACGCGGCGAGGCGCGGATCGGCCGGATCGTCGATGCGCGGGCACCCGCGCGCCGCCGCCTTTCCGGTGGCGAACAGGATCAGGGTGTCGGATGTCGAAGTGTCGCTGTCGACGGTAATGGCGTTGAATGTCGTCTCCACGCTCGCAGACAGCATGGCCTGCAGAACGCCCGCGCCCAGCGGCGCATCGGTAAAGACGAAGGACAGCATCGTCGCCATGTCGGGCGCGATCATCCCCGCGCCCTTGGCGATGCCGGCGATGTGCACCGGCGCCCCGCCGAGGTCCACGGTGGCCCCTGCCCCCTTGGGGAAGGTATCCGTCGTCATGATGGCCCGGGCGGGCTCGATCCAGGCGCCCTGGCTCGCCCGCCCGGCACAGTCATCGAGGACGCCCTCGAACTTGCCGGCGTCGAGCGGCTCCCCGATCACGCCGGTCGAGGCGAGGAGGATCTCCGTCGGGCGGCATCCCAGCGCCGCGGCGGCGATGTCCGCCGTCCGCGCCACGGCCTCGGCCCCCTTGCGGCCCGTGAAGGCGTTGGCGTTGCCGGAGTTGACGACGAGGCCGCGCGCCCGGCCCTGCTTCAACGCGGCGCGGCACCAGTCGACCGGCGCCGACGGGCAGCGCGACTTCGTGAACACGCCGGCCGCCTCGGTGCCCTCGTCGAGCACCGCCAGCATCACGTCGGTCCGCCCCTTGTATCGGATGCCGGCCGCCGCGGTCGCGAAGCGGACGCCCTCGATGCGGGGCAGGTCCGGAAAGGCGGCGGGAGCGAGCGGGGAGACGGCGTGCGCCATCGGGGGAACTCCGGAAAGGCGGAAGGTAGAGGACGGAAGGCGCCCGGACGGAGCACCTTCCGGATCGGTGAGGCGGCTTACTGCTTCTTCACTTCGCCCGGGTTGTCGAGGCGCTCGACCTTGCCCTTGGCGCGCAGCGCCATGATGAGGTCGCTCTGCGCCTTGCGGGACAGGTACTGCTCGACCTGGTCCTTGACCTCCTCGAAGGTGGGCAGCGGCTTGTTGCGCAGCTCCTCGAGCTTGATCACGTGCCAGCCGAACTGACTCTTCACGGGCTCGGAGATCTCGCCGGGCTTCAACTTGAAGGTCGCCTCGGCGAACTCGGGCACCATCCGGTCCTTGGTGAACCAGCCGAGGTCGCCGCCGTCCTTGCCCGAACCGGGATCCTTCGAGACCTCGCCGGCCACCTTGGCGAAGTCCTCGCCGCCCTTCACGCGCTTGGCCACCGCCTTCGCCTCGTCCTCCGTGGGGACGAGGATGTGGCGGGCATGCGCCTCCTGCTCGGGCGTCACCGACTTGATGCTCTCCTCGTAGAGCTTGCGCGCCGCCTCGGGCGTGACCGCCTTCTTGGCCTCCTGCGCCACGTACTCGTCGAGCAGGAGCTTGTCCTGCATGTAGGCGAGCTTCTTCTCGAAGTCGGGGGTCTTGTCGATCTTCGCCTCGCGGGCGGCGCGGGCCACCAGCTTCAGGTCGGCGACGAAGCTGACGAGGAAATCCCGCTTCTGCTGCTCGGTCGCCTGCGCCGGCAGCTGGCCGGCCAGCTCCTCGGCGGCGAAGGAGAGATCCTGCTCGGTGATCGGGATGCCGTCCACCTTGGCCACCACCGTGTCGGGCCCGGCGGCGAGGGCCGATCCGGCGATGAGGACCGCGGCCGTCGCGGCAAGGAGGGCGTTCTTCAGCATCAGGAAGCTCCGGTACGGGAGGGCGGCCCGGCGGCGCCGGGTCTGCGGTTGCGCCGACTCATATTGACCCGCAGCCCGCGACGCAACGCGCCGCCCGCAAAGTTGAACGCGGCGGCAACGATTGTATCGCGGGCGTCGCGTCACCATGTCCGGGAGGGCGGTCGAGGCGTCTGGCCCGTGGCAACCGGGGCCGCAATCCCCCGTGCGTCCGGCTGCGGATGGCGTTATAAGCCCGTTCGAACAGGCCAAACGAGACAGCCGGCGGCTCCCTCGCCGCCCGACGAAAAAGGTTTTCCGAATATGTTCGGCGCACTTGCCAAGAAGGTCTTCGGCTCGTCCAACGACCGCCGCCTCAAGACCTACCGGCCCCGGATCGCGGCGATCAACGCCCTGGAAGGCGAGGTTTCGGCCCTTACGGACGACCAGCTCCGCGCCCGGACGCAGGAATTCCGGGACCAGCTCGCGGCCGGCAAGACGCTCGACGACATTCTCGTACCCGCCTTCGCCACCGTGCGCGAGGCCGCCAAGCGCACCCTCGGCCAGCGCCACTTCGACGTGCAGCTGATCGGCGGCATGGTCCTCCACGAGGGCTCGATCGCCGAGATGAAGACCGGTGAAGGCAAGACCCTCGTCGCCACGCTGCCCACCTACCTCAACGCGCTCGCCGGCAAGGGCGTGCACGTGGTGACGGTGAACGACTACCTCGCCCGCCGCGACGCCGAGTGGATGGGCCAGATCTACCGCTTCCTCGGGCTCACCGTCGGCATCATCGTCCACGGCCTCGACGACGAGGAGCGCCGCGCGGCCTACGCCTGCGACATCACCTACGGCACGAACAACGAGTTCGGCTTCGACTACCTGCGTGACAACATGAAGTACGAGCTCGGTCAGATGACCCAGCGCGCGCACAACTTCGCCATCGTCGACGAGGTGGACTCGATCCTGATCGACGAGGCACGCACCCCGCTGATCATCTCCGGCCCGCTCGACGACCGGTCCGACCTCTACAACGCGATCGACGGCCTGATCCCGAAGCTCGGCAAGGGTGACTACGACCTCGACGAGAAGCAGCGGGCCGTCTCGCTCAACGAGAGCGGCAACGAACGCATCGAGGAGCTTCTGGCCGAGGCCGGCCTTCTTCAGGAAGGCTCGCTCTACGACGCCCAGAACGTGACGCTCGTCCATCACGTCAACCAGGCGTTGCGCGCCCACACGCTGTTCCAGCGCGACAAGGACTACATCATCCGCAACGGTGAGGTCGTCATCATCGACGAGTTCACCGGCCGCATGATGCCCGGTCGCCGCTACTCCGAGGGGCTCCACCAAGCCCTCGAGGCCAAGGAGAAGGTGCAGGTCCAGCCCGAGAACCAGACGCTGGCCTCGATCACCTTCCAGAACTACTTCCGCCTCTACAAGAAGCTCGCCGGCATGACCGGCACCGCCGCGACCGAGGCGGACGAGTTCCTCGACATCTACAAGCTCGAGGTCGTCGAGATCCCGACGAACGTCTCCGTCGGCCGCATCGACGAGGACGACGAGGTCTACCGGACGGGTCTCGAGAAGTTCAAGGCGATCGTCACCGAGATCGAGGCGGCGGCCGAGAAAGGCCAGCCGCTGCTCGTCGGCACGACCTCGATCGAGAAGTCGGAGATGCTGGCGGAGTTCCTGATCCAGCACGGCTACAAGCTGCTGGACTTCACCAACCCGAACGCGATGGAGCCGCTCTACAAGGCGGCCCGGGAAGGCAAGCCGTCCAAGCACTTCGCCGTGCTGAACGCCCGCTTCCACGAGCAGGAAGCCTTCATCGTCGCGCAGGCCGGCGTGCCGGGGGCCGTCACCATCGCCACCAACATGGCGGGACGCGGCACGGACATCCAGCTGGGCGGCAACGCCGAGATGCGCATCCGCCACGAACTGGCCTCCCTTCCGGAAGGGGAGGACCGCGACGCGAAGGCGGCCGCGATCCGCGCCGAGGTGGCGGAGCTGAAGAAGAAGGCCCTGGGCGCCGGCGGTCTTTACGTCATCGGCACCGAGCGGCACGAGAGCCGCCGCATCGACAACCAGCTGCGCGGCCGCTCCGGTCGACAAGGCGATCCGGGCCGGTCCAAGTTCTTCCTGTCCCTGCAGGACGACCTGATGCGCATCTTCGGCTCCGACCGCATGGACGGGATGCTGCAGAAGCTCGGCCTGAAGGAAGGCGAGGCCATCATCCACCCGTGGATCAACAAGGCCATCGAGAAGGCGCAGCAGAAGGTCGAGGCCCGCAACTTCGACATGCGCAAGAACATCCTCAAGTACGACGACGTGATGAACGACCAGCGCAAGGTCGTCTTCGAGCAGCGTCGCGAGTTCATGGCCGAGGACAGCGTCCGGGCGACCATCGACGACATGCGCCACGGCGTGGTCGACGACGTGGTCGCGCGCGCGATCCCCGAGGGCGCGTATCCGGAGCAGTGGGACCTGGAGCGCCTCGACGAGGACGTGAAGCGCTTCCTCGCGCTGGACCTGCCGGTAGCCGACTGGGCCAAGGAAGAGGGCATCGCCGACGAGGAGATGCGCGAGCGCATCAAGAAGGCGGCCGACGAGGGCTACGCTGCGCGCATCGAGAAGAACACCCCCGAGGTGATGACCTACATCGAGAAGCAGGTCCTGCTTCAGATGCTGGACCACCTCTGGCGCGAGCACCTCGTGACGCTGGACCACCTTCGCCAGGTCATCGGCTGGCGCGGCCTCGCCCAGCGCGACCCGCTGAACGAGTACAAGCAGGAAGCCTTCGAGCTCTTCGACGGGCTGATCACCCATCTGCGCGAGCAGGTGACCGGCCAGCTGATGCGCGTCGAGGTGATGTTCCAGCCGCCCGAGCCGCAGCTGCCGCCGATGGAGGCCCACCACATCGACGCCTCGACCGGGCTCGACGAACTTGCGGGGCTCGACGTCAACGCGCGTGCAGCCATGGCGCTGGGCTTCTCCCCCACCGCCGAGACCGCCGTCGCGCGCGACCCCAACGACCCCTCGACGTGGGGCCGCGTCGGCCGCAACGAGGCGTGCCCCTGCGGATCGGGTAAGAAGTTCAAGCACTGCCACGGCCAGTACGCCTGAAGCAGGCAGATCGACCGGCGCGGCTGCGCGCCGGCATGACAACTGGCGTGGGATCGGTGGATCAGGGACCGGCCAGTGCCGGTCATTGGCAGCCGCGGCGACACGTGGGCCCGTCTGGCCGTGCGCGACCCGTCCGCCCGAACCGCAGCACAAAGGAAAACGGCCTCCCGGAAGGAGGCCGTTCCCGTTTTCAGGTGCTGATGGGACTGCGTCAGCGGGCCGGAGCCATCGCGACCTTGTCGTTGACCGAGCCGGACATCTGGCGGCGCGGCGGCAGAGGCACGCTCGCCGGCGCAGCCGGGGTGCCCGTCGTCTCGGGGGCGGGCGCATCGCCCGACCCGAGCCCGAGCCAACGCTTGTAGAAAGGCCGCTCCTCCCCGGCCGTGGCCGGGCGGGAGGTCGGGGCCGGTGCAGCAGCCGTCTCCGTCGACGCAGCCTGAGGCTTGCTGCCGAAGAAGCTGCCGATGGCCTGCAGGGCGCCCCCCGAGGACGACGGCGGTGGCGCGAGGGCGACCGCGGGCGAGGCCGGAACTGGCGTTGCCGTCGCGGCGGGCGCCGGTGCAGCAACCGCAGCCGAGGCGACCGCCGCCGGCTTCGCCACCTCGCGCGCCTGGTCCTTGCGCTGGCCCTTCTCGTCGACGTGGTACTCCTCGACCATCGCGACCGCTTCCGGACGGCTCACCTCGCCGAGGTTCTTCACCTCCTGCTTCGTGAACACGGCCGTACGGCCGTCGCTGTCGGAATAGGCCATGGCCGACGCGCGGAACGACGGATGCTGGCTGCCGTCCGCATACTGGATCCGCGTGGCCGGAGCGCCGCGGCTGACCAGCTCGGCGACCTTCTGCTCGTCCGCCCGGTTCTTGGCGGAGACGGCAGATGCAATCTCGGTGTCGACGGTCAGGGGCGGGCACGCCGCGGTCGGGTTCAGGCGGCCGGAGGCGGACGTGTTGAACACGTACTTCGACCCGCAGTAGTCGACCCGCGGCTCCTGCTGGGTGACCTCGAAGTGGTCGTTGCCTTCCTTCAGGTTCTTCCAGAAGGGCATGTTCGGGTCATGACGGAACCGGGCGAGGTTCTCGGCCGTCATGCGGAACGGATAGGACTGGAACTGGACCGCCTTCTGCCCGCCGTTGAAGGCCTCGCGCATGATCGCGTAGATCTCTTCGATCTGGTCGTTCGTCATGGCGAAGCAGCCGCGCGACGAGCAGGTGCCGTGCACCATGATGTCTCCGCCGGAGCGTCCCATCGCCCGTTCCATCGGGTTCGGGTAGCCGACGTTGAACGACAGCCAGTAGGCCGAGTTCGGATTCATCTGCGAGGCGGTGACCGTGTAGAAGCCCTCGGGCACCTGCCGGTCGCCCTCCTTCTTCTTCGGCCCGAGCTGGCCGGACCAGCGGCACACCGGGTAGGTCTTGAGGTGGACGTAGCGCCCTTCCGAGTTCTGCTTCCAGACCTCGATCTCGGATTCCTTCTTGTAAGCGCGCACGAGGACCGGCGCCGACCGCGTCGTGTCCTTCTT
Organism: Alsobacter sp. R-9; assembly: GCF_054612375.1. Lineage (NCBI taxonomy): Bacteria > Pseudomonadati > Pseudomonadota > Alphaproteobacteria > Hyphomicrobiales > Alsobacteraceae > Alsobacter > Alsobacter sp. R-9. The sequence goes on from NZ_JBTSWJ010000015.1 coordinate 14,324, forward strand.
CACCATCAGCGAGAGCGTGTCGCCGGGGATCGGAGCATAGGCCCGCGCCGGGATGCGCCCGGACTCGGAATTGCAGCCCGCGACGAGAACGGCGGCGGCAGTGGCGAGAGCGAGGCGGCTGATGAGATGTGCCATGCGATGTCCTTGCGACCCAAGGCCGAGACTCACCCTCGGATTTAGGTCCCTCATCCTTTCCCGAACCTTACCGTCAAAATCGGCACGGTTCAAACATGGTCAACCAAGGGTTAATAAACGCCCCTTCACTAAACCCTAGGTCTTTCGCCCGATGGCGAGGAACTTCTGGGCGCGCCGCTCCCGCACCTGATCCCGCGACAGGCCCGCAAGGTCGGCGAGAGCCGCCGCAACCGCATCTCCCGTGGCGGCGATGGCCCCGGACGGGTCGCGATGGGCGCCGCCGGACGGCTCGGCGATCACGCCGTCGATGATGCCGAACTTCAGCAGGTCCTGCGCGGTGATCTTCATGTTGGTGGCGGCGTCCTGGGCGCGGCCCGAATCGCGCCACAGGATCGAGGCCGACGCCTCCGGCGACGCCACCGTATAGATGGCGTGCTCCAGCATCAGCACGGTATTGCAGCTGGCAATCGCCACGGCTCCTCCGGACCCGCCTTCGCCCAGCACGACGGCCACGTTGGGCGCGCCGAGCGCGAGGCAGGCCTCGGTCGAGCGGGCGATGGCCTCCGCCTGGCCGCGCTCCTCGGCGCCGATGCCGGGGTACGCCCCCGCCGTGTCGACGAAGCTCAGCACGGGCAGGTCGAACCGGTCGGCGAGTTCCATCAGGCGCACCGCCTTGCGGTAGCCTTCCGGCATGGCCATTCCGAAATTGTGCTTGAGGCGGGTTTCCGTGTCCGACCCCTTCTCCTGGCCGATCACGCACACTGCCTGGCCTCGGAACCGGCCGAAGCCGCCGATGATCGCCTCGTCCTCGGCAAACTTCCGGTCGCCGGCCAGGGGCGTGAACTCCTCGATGAGCCCATCGAGATAGTCGCGGAAGTGAGGACGCATGGGGTGGCGGGCCACCATGGTCTTCTGCCACGGCGTCAGCGCGGCATAGAGGTCGCGCAGCTGCTGGACCGCCTTGGCCTCCAGCGCCTCGATCTCCTTGGCGAGCGCCGGCGAACCGCTGCTCTCGGCGACGGACCGCAGTTCGTCCGCCTTGGCCTCGAGTTCTGCGACGGGCTTTTCGAAGTCGAGGTAGCTGCGCATGGAGCTCTTCACCGGGCGACGGGGCCCGCACGTGCAACGGATCCCCGGACGGAACGGCGCGGGGGCGGCGGCGGATAAGTGACGGTTCGCCTTCGCTTAGTCAAGCGACCGGCCCCCTCGGCCACGCTTTCGCTTCAGCTTCCCGGGGCGGGGACCAGCACCGGCGCCATCCTCAGCCCGGCCCGGCGCAGCGGGCGGACGGCCACCGGCCTGTACAGCGTCTTGCTCGCCTCGATCACGTGGACGCCGGCAAAAGGCAGCGACAGCGTCGTCCCCAGCCGCTCCCAGGCCACCGCCGACGTCAGGAAGAAGCGGCGCGGGATGGGCGGCACGTAGAGGGCCTCGGCCCAGTGCACCGGCGAGAACAGCGCGTCCCGCAGCACGCGGGTCAACTGGCCGCGGGAGAACGGCTGCCCCTGGCCGAACGGCGTGGTGTCCATCCGGGCCCACAGCCCGCGGCGGTTCGGCACCACGACGATCATCCGCCCCCCGGGCGTCAGGATCCGCCAGATCTCCGAGAGAAGCTCGCCCGGGTGCTCGTCCGTCTCCAGGGCGTGGACCACGAGGACGCGATCGATGCTCGAATCCGGCAGCGGCATCATGTCGAGGTCGGCGAGCGCCGTGGCCGATGGCGCCGTGGCGGGCCAGTTCACGACCCCCTGCGCGGCGGGCATGAGCGCCAGCACGCGTTCCGCCTCGCCGAGGAAGCCGTCCAGATAGGGCACGGCGTAGCCGACGCCGAGCATCGCCTGCCCGGCCACGGTCTCCCAGCGGGTCCGGATGGCGCGCCCCAGCAGGCGGCGCGCGACGGCCCCCAGGTGGCTCGCGTAGAAGGTTCTCAGGTCAACGACGTCGGCATGCACCCGGCGAATTCCTCGTCGGCCCCGGCGGCCCGTTTCGCCATTGCAGGACAGCTTCCGGCAAAAGACAATGGCGCGACGTCGCGACAGCGACCCGCCCCTCCTCCAACCACAAGAGGCCGACCATGCCCGCCGCCGTCCGCCAGTTCCTGTGCGCGTCCGACAACTTCGGGGTCATCCTTCACGACCCCGCCACCGGCGCCACCGCCACCATCGACGCCTGCGAGGAGGCGCCCATCGTCGCGGCTCTTGACCGCGAGGGCTGGAAGCTGACGCATATCCTCGTCACGCACCACCATGACGACCACGTCGCGGCGGTTCCCGCCCTGAAGAAGCGGTACAACGCCGTGGTGATCGGCCCGGCGGCAGACGCCGGGCGCATTCCGGACATGGACGAGGGCGTCCGGGAGGGCGACCGGGTCAAGGTCGGCGCGCTCGAGGCGCGGGTCATCGAGACGCCCGGGCACACGGCGGGCCACATCGCCTTCCATTTCCCCGCCGAGCATCTGCTCTTCGCCGGCGATACCCTGTTCGCGCTCGGCTGTGGGCGGCTTTTCGAGGGTTCGCCCGCCGACATGTGGCGCTCCCTCGGCAAGCTCGCCGCACTGCCGGACGAGACGGTCGTCTATTGCGGCCATGAGTACACCCTGTCCAACGCGCGCTTCGCCCTCACGGTCGACCCGGCCAACTTCGCGCTGCAGGACCGGGCCGCCGAGGTCGAGCGGTTGCGGCAGGCGGGCCAGTTCACGCTGCCGACGACCATCGGCCTCGAGAAGGCGACCAACCCGTTCCTGCGCGCCGACGATTCGCAGGTCAGGAAGGCGATCGGATTCGAGGGCCGCCCGGCCGTCGAGGTGTTCGCCGAATTGCGCGAGCGCAAGAACCGCTTCTGACGAGCGAGCCGTCCCGTGCTGCACAACGATCTCTCCGCGGCGGACGTCGTCCGCCTGCTTGGTCTCGCGCCTCATCCCGAGGGCGGCTACTTCCGCGAGACGTTCCGGGACCCGGCGCCGACCCCGTCCGGCCGCGCCCTCTCGACGGCGATCTACTACCTGCTCGGCGCAGGCGACGTGTCCGAGTGGCACCGGGTCGACGCAGCCGAGGTCTGGCACTGGTATGCCGGCGGCCCGCTGGTGCTGACCGTGTCGCCGAACGGGCACGACGCGCAGGCGCTCCACCTCGGGCCGGATCTCCGGGTCGGGCAGCGACCGCAGGTCGTGGTGCCCGCGGGTCACTGGCAGAGCGCGACGAGCCTCGGGGCCTGGACGCTGGTGGGCTGCACCGTCGCGCCTGGCTTCGAGTTCGCCGGGTTCGAGATGGCGCCCCCGGGCTGGCGACCGGTGCCGCGGTGAGTCCCGTGGAGCCTGCCGGCGACATCGCGCTCGTCCGGGCGATCGAGGAGCGCTCCTTCAACGCCTGGCCCGCGCTGGAGGTGGCCGTCCTGGACGGATGGCTGCTGCGTTTCGCCGAGGGCTACAGCAAGCGGGCCAACTCGGCCAACGCGCTTGCCCCCACGGGACGCTTCGCGACCTTGCTGCCCCTGATCGAGACGCTGTACCGGCGCCACGGGCTCAAGCCCTGCGTGCGCATCACGCCGCTCGCCGGAGATGAGCCGGGCCGGGTCCTCGACGGCGCCGGCTGGACCTCCGTCGACGAGAGCGTCGTCATGGTCGCCCCGATGCCGCGCGGATTGGTCGAGCACGAGACTGCGTCGCTTTCGGCGGCGGCTGACAGGGCCTGGATCGACGGTTACGCAGAGGCCAGCGCCCGACCCGACCTGCGGCGCGACACGCTGGCGAGGATGCTGGCGGCGATCCGGCCCGAGGTCGTCTTCGCCACCCTGCGCGACGACGAGGCCGGCGTGGCGTACGGCATGGCCGTGCTCGAGCGCGGCATGGTCGGCCTCTACGACATCGCAGTACCGGCCGCGGCGCGCGGCAAGGGGCATGGACGCCGCGTCGTCGAGACGCTGCTCGCCTGGGGCCGGCGGCGCGGCGCTATGCAGGCGTACCTGCAGGTGACGACGGGCAACGCCACCGCGCTGGGCCTCTACCGATCGCTCGGGTTCCGGGAACTCTACGGGTACGACTACCGGCTGCCGCCGTCCTGAACGGCCGCGGCGGCCTCCCTGCGACGCCCCGTGAGGGATGCGATGGCCGCTCCGGCCACGATCAGCAGCGTCGCCAGGGCCAGGGACCACGTCGGAGCCGCGAAGCCCGTCGCGACGAGAAGCAGCGTCGAGAGCACGGGCGCGGCGTAGGAGGCGACGCCGAGCATCCTGATGTCGCCTCGCTTCACGCCATGGTCCCAAAGGTAGAAGGCGGCGCCGACGGGTCCGATTCCGAGACCGACGACGGCGAGCCACTGGGCCGCGCCGGCGGGCCAGACGGTCGTTTCGAAGGCGAGGTGGCAGGCAAGGGAAAGCGCGGCGGTGACGAGGCAGAAGCCCGTCACGGCGTCGGTGGGGACCTCGCCGAGGAGCCGGGACAGCACGGAGTAACCCGACCAGACGATCGCGCACCCGAGCGCCAGCACGAATCCCGGCGCATGGGCCGGGTCCAGGCTCAGCCCCCCGCCCTTGCCGGCGAACAGGGCCACGACGCCGGCGAGGCCCAGCATCGCGCCGACGAGATGCGGCAGTCGCAGCCGCTCGCCCGGCAGCAGGGAGGCGAAGACGACGATCAGCAGGGGCCAGAGATACGCGATGAGGGCGGCCTCTGCGGGTGGTGCCAGGCGCAGGGCTGCAAAGTAGAGCGCATGGTATCCGAAGAGACCGCCGACGCCCACGATCCAGACGACGGGCCGTTGAATGAGGTTGCGGATGGCCCTCGGCTTAAGAATAAAGGACACGCATCCCAAACATCCGCCGATCAGGAAAGTCATGGCCGCCAGTTGGAAGGGCGGAATTGTCCCGGATGCAGCCGTCATGAGGGCCAGTGCGGACCACAGCGCGATGGCGCCGAATCCGATGATTGTGGCGAAGCGTTGTTGAGTCTCGAATTGAGTCGACATAACCCTAGGTTGTATCCTTTGGATTTCTGAACTCAAGATGGCAACTCTTGACGATAATTGAGCACTGTCGCGATTGATGGCTGCATTCAAGTACCTTGCACGATTCGTTTCATGGGAGTACGCTGGATTAAATGCGGCAATGATTGGATTAACGAGCATGGCCCAAGCGAACGAGCAGACGCGTGAAGCGCTGATCCGCTTGCAAGACGAAATCTCGGCTCGCCTGTTCAGGGACAGTGAGGATTATCGCGTTCTCCTGGCGCTCCAGCAGGCCATCGGCTGGCTGGACCGGACGGGCCGCGTGGCCCCTCCACGGATCGAGGCGGAGGCGTCCGAGGCCGGACGCTCCCTGTCGGCGATCGACATGCTGGCCAACCTCGCCCGCGACGCCCGGGCGCTTCCCGGTCGCCGCGCCGAACCGCGCCCGCTTCCGACGGCCGAGTCAGGTCCCGTGAGCCAGCGCGACGTGGTCGCGATGATCCTGCGGGAGCGCGGGGAGCCCGTTCCGATCTCGGAACTGCTCGAATTGATGCAGATCCGCGGCGTGGTTGTCGGAGGGGTCCGTCCGCAGGGCAACCTGTCCTCCAATCTTTCGCAGGACAAGCGCTTCCGCCCGGTCCGCTACCGGGATCGGGCCTGCTGGTGGCTGGTCGACGAGCCCGTGCCGCCGCCGGCCCGAGGCCCTGAACTGACCTGACGGACCGTCCGTCAAGCGTCGACTGGACAGGAGCGGCAGATTAACTCAATGAAGGCCGCGGCTCATCAGCCGCGGCCTTCATGTTTGGCTTAAGCCATGTACTGGCCGCCGTTGATCGACAGGGTCGAACCCGTGATCCAGGCCGCCTCGTCGCTGGCGAGATAGACCACCGCCGCGGCGATCTCCTCCGCCTCGCCGAGGCGCCCGATGGGGATCTGCGGCAGGATCTTGGTCTTCAGGACCTCCTCCGGCACCGCCTGCACCATCTCCGTGGCCACGTAGCCGGGGGCGATGACGTTGACGGTGATGCCCTTCGTCGCGTTCTCCTGCGCGAGAGCCTTCGAGAAGCCGATGACCCCGGCCTTGGCGGCGGAATAGTTGGTCTGGCCCATCTGGCCCTTCTGCCCGTTGACGGACGAGATGGTGATGATGCGCCCGAAGCCGCGACTGCGCATGCCATCGATGACCGGGCGGGTCATCGTGAACATGCTGTCGAGGTTGGTTGCGAGCACCGCCCTCCACTGGTCGAACGTCATCTTCTGGAAGAAGCCGTCACGCGTGATGCCCGCGTTGTTGACGAGCACGTCGACGGGGCCGAGTTCCGCCTCGACCTGCTTCAGGCCGGCGGCGCAGGCGTCGGGGTTCGACACGTCCCACTTGAAAACGGCGATGCCCGTCTCGGCCTTGAACTTCTGCGCGGCCTCGTCGTTGCCGGCATAGTTCGCCGCCACCTTGTAGCCCTTCGCGGCGAGCGCCCTGGAGATGGCGGCGCCGATGCCCCGCGTGCCACCCGTGACGACTGCAACCCGTGCCATGCGTTCCCCCGTCGTTGCGTCTGGTTCGTTGAGAAGTGATGCCTGAGCCGCCGGCAAGGCGGCCGGCGCCGCGCACGGGGCGCGACGCCGTGCAGCCTGTCAGCGCTCGACCGTGAGCGCGATGCCCATGCCGCCGCCGATGCACAGCGTGGCGAGGCCCTTCTTCGCGCCGCGGCGCTTCATCTCGTGCAGCAGCGTGGTGAACACGCGGGCGCCGGACGCACCGATCGGGTGGCCGATCGCGATGGCACCGCCGTTGACGTTGACCTTGGAGGTGTCCCAGCCGAGGTCCTTGTTCACGGCGATCGCCTGCGCGGCGAAGGCCTCGTTGGCCTCGATCAGGTCGAGGTCGTTGACGCTCCAGCCCGCCTTCTCCAGCGCCTTCCGCGACGCCGGGATCGGGCCCGTGCCCATGATGGCGGGGTCGACGCCGGCGGTGGCCCACGAGGCGATCCGCGCCAGAGGGGTCAATCCGCGGCGCGCCGCCTCGGCGGCGGTCATCAGCACGACGGCGGCCGCGCCGTCATTGATGCCCGACGCGTTGCCGGCGGTCACCGTGCCGTCCTTCGAGAAGGCAGGCCGCAGCTTGGCCACGGCATCCATGGTGGTGCCGTGGCGGATGTACTCGTCCTGGTCGACGATGACGTCGCCCTTGCGGCCGGGGACGGTCACCGGGACGATCTCCTCCGCAAAACGGCCGGCCTTCTGCGCGGCCTCCGCCTTGTTCTGCGACGCCACGGCGAAGGCATCCTGCTCCTCGCGCGTGATCTGCCAGCGGGTGGCCACGTTCTCGGCCGTGTTGCCCATGTGGTAGCCGTGGAAGGCGTCGAGCAGGCCGTCGCGGAGCATGGAGTCCTGGAACTTCATGTCGCCCATCTTCGTGCCGTTGCGCAGGTGCGCGACGTGCTGGGACTGCGACATGCTCTCCTGGCCGCCGGCGACGATCACCTTGGCGTCGCCGTTTGCGATCTGCTGCAGCCCGATGGCGACGGCACGCAGGCCCGAGCCGCAGAGCTGGTTCAGGCCCCACGCCGTCTTCTCCTGCGGGATGCCGGCCTTGATCGCCGCCTGGCGCGCCGGGTTCTGGCCCTGGCCCGCCGCGAGGATCTGGCCGAGGATCACCTCGTCCACCTCGTCGGGCTGGATGCCGGCGCGCTCGACCGCGGCCTTCACCGCGACGGCGCCCAGCTCGTGCGCCGCGAGCGACGACAGCGCTCCGTTGAACGAGCCGACGGCGGTGCGTGCAGCGCTGACGACGACGATGTCCGTGGCCATGGGCAGGATCCTCCGGTTTGGGTCGGGCGCCATGTTGCGGTGCAATGTCCGCCGGACACCCTCGGTTCGTTGCGATCTTTCTGCTGCCATTCGCCCAGCGTCAAGCCGCCGGAACGCTCGTGCTTCTCAGCCTTTGGTTTCGTCTCCTGCCCACTTCGTGACCAAAGTCGGAGGAATCGGGTTTTCGCGCTGCCACAAAAACGATAGGGTCGCGCCGAAAACCTCGGCACAGACGAGCGCCCCGGATCGGTTCATGGCCACAGAGAAGCAGCCCACGATCATCAAGAAGTACGCCAACCGGCGCCTGTACCACACCGGGACCAGCACCTACGTCACGCTCGACGACCTCGCGACGATGGTCAAGAACGGCGAGGACTTCGTCGTGTACGATGCCAAGTCGGGAGAGGACATCACGCGTCCGGTACTGGCGCAGATCATCTTCGAGCAGGAGGCCAAGGAAGGGCAGAACCTGCTGCCGATCACCGTGCTGCGCCAGCTCATCCGCTACTACGGCGACAGCATGCAGGCGCTGGTGCCGCGCTACCTCGAGTTCTCCATCGAGACGCTGGCCCAGAACCAGCAGAAGTTCCGCGACCAGCTGAACTCCACCTTCGGCGCCAACCCCTTCGGAAACGCGGCGCTGCACGCGATGGACGAGCAGGTGCAGAAGAACATGGCGATGTTCCGCGACGCCCTGCGGATGTTCACGCCCTTCCCGCTGGACGAGAGCAAGGGCGAGACGACGGAGGCGCCGGCGAAGCCCGCCTCCGACAAGCCGGCGGAGATCGACGAGCTGAAGCGTCAGCTGACCGAGGTCCAGAAGCGGCTCGACAAGCTCTCCGGCGACTGAGCGGGACGGACGCTCAGGAATCCGTCCCGGTACGCGGCGTGGATTGCCGCGGGGACGCCTCGCACTCGTCGAACAGTTCGCCCTGCAGGTAGTGGACGCCCCAGTCCGCGAGCAGTCGTGCCGCGGCCTCGTCGTTCACCCATTCGGCGACCACCTCCGCCCCTAGGTGACGGGCAAGGTCGAGGAGCGTGCGGACGAAGAAGCGATCGTCGCTGGAACGGGCGACGTTCTGCACGAAGGCTCCGTCGATCTTGATCATGTCCACGCCGAGGTGGCGCAGATGCCGGAACGACGTGTGCCCGGCCCCGAAGTCGTCGATCGCCACGCGCACGCCGAGATCCTTCACCTGCGCGACGCGGATGCGTGTCGTCTCCATGTCGTGGATGAAGCAGGTCTCGGTGAGCTCGACGATCAGCCGGCGGGCTAGCGAGGGCCGCGGCGCGGCGAGCGCGGTCAGCGTTGCGATCCACTCCGGGTGCACGACGCTGGTCGGCGACACGTTGACCGACATCACCAGCCGCGGGTCCGCCTCCAGTTCGGCGGCCGCGAGTTCCAGCACCCGCTGGTCCAGCATGGGCATGAAGCCGAGCTTCTCGACCATCGGCACGACGAACGCCGCCGGAAGGAGCGTGCCGTCCGTGGACCGGATCCGGAGCAGCGCCTCGCGGAACACGACCGCTCGCGTGCGCGCATCAACCACGGGCTGTTGCGCGATGCAGACCCGGCGGTCGTTCAGGGCCGAGATCACCTCGTCCGAGAGCCGCCGGTTGGACATGCGGCGCTCGGCCTTGCGCCGGTCCGGCGCGAAGATCACCACGTCCGACGTCGGCGACGCCTTGGCGTCGGCGAGCGCATCCTCGGCATGCGCCAGGGCGTCGGTGGCCGTCTGGCCGTGACGCGGCAGCAGCACGGCGCCGAGACGGACGGACAGGGACACGGCGCCCCCGCTGGTCGGCGCGGGCCCCTGCCGGACGCTGGCCACGAAGCGCTGCGTCGCGACGGGAAGCTGCTCCTCCGTGCAACCCATCAGGACCACCGCGAGCTTGCTGCCCGCATAACGGGCGATAACGTCCCCGCGCCGCATGACCGCCCGCAGCCTGCGCGCCGTCTCCGCGATCGACTCGTCGGCGACGTCGAAGCCATAGGCCTCGTTGATCCCTGCGAGCCCGTCGATGCCGACGAGCACCAGCGCCATGGAACTGTGGGCCCGGCGGGCCCGGGTGATCTCGTCGGCGAGAAGATCGATCAGAGCGGTGCGGCTGAGGGCGCCCGTGAGCGGATCCTGCTGCGGGGCCTGGGACCCGGCACCGGCCGCGCCGGCTGGCAGAACGCGGACGACGCCATGCACGCGCGCCGGCTTCCCGTCGGGTCCGGCGAACCAGCGTCCCGTATCCTCGATCTGCAGCACGACCCCGCCGGGGGCGGTGAAGGCATAGCGGGTCTGGAAGGCGACGCCGTGCCCGAGATCCCGCCCGTCACCGCGCATCACGGCATCGTAGCGGGACACGCCGGTGTCGTGGCGGATGAGGCGGGCGTAGGCCCGACCGGAGGCGATGGCGTCTGTCGAACCCGTCCTGAGGATCGCCGGAGCCTGGTGGCTCCACGAGAGGCGGTCGGAGGGCACGTCCCAGTCGTAGACGGCCTCGCCGATGGACCCCAGCACGGCGCGCAGGTCGTGCGGGAACGGCCGGTGGTCGGAGCGGCCCCTGATGGCCGTTCCCTCGGCCGCTGCATCCGTCATGTCCGCTGGCTCCCGCCTCTTCACGGCGGCCGGACCGGGGCGCTCCGCCCCGTTCTGAGACCGCATCGACCCCGGAGTGTGCCGAAACGATGCGTTCACCGCGGTTAAGGAGCGGTTAAGGGCGGCACGGAGCTTGCGACGGGATGGCAACCTTCCGTTAAGGTCTGACGACGCCCCGCCATGACACACGAGACGCCCCAGTCGACACCCGGAACCGCCCTCGTCTCACTCGCGGGGTCGCCGGAACGCGATGCGGGGTCCCGCCATGCGCTGCCGCGGCCTGACGCGGGCTTCGTGACGCAGCTTCTCGCGACGCGGGCGCAACTGCCCGACCACCGCGCCAAACGGCGCGCGGCGCCCGAAGTGGGCGCCGCGGCATATCGCTGGTCCGGAAATCTCGGAACGATGTCAGCCGTCGCAGGGCGGTCCGGCGTGGACGCCTGAGCGGACGGCGCGGAGGCCTCAGGCCTCCGACTTCACCTTCAGCACCTGCCGGCCGCGGTACATGCCGGTCTTCAGGTCGATGTGGTGCGGACGGCGCAGCTCGCCCGAATCCTTGTCCTCGACGTAGGTCGGCTGCTTCAGGGCGTCGGCGGACCGGCGCATGCCGCGCTTGGACGGCGAGGTCTTTCTCTTCGGAACGGCCATGGAACTCTCCGGTGACAGGCGGCAGGGCGAAGGACGAGCGTAAGCCGTCGGCGGCCGCCGCGAATTCGAAGCCGGGTCCATACAGCAAGACGCGGCCGAACGCCAGTCGTGCCGCCGCCTTTTTCTCACCCGAGGCACTTGAGCCAGGGCGCGGCATCGTTCGCGCGCACCATGACGATCGCCGCGAGCCGCGCGTGGCCGCGTGTCGGTCGCGACGCCGAACGCCGCACCGGATTGGGAAGCGCAGTGGCGAGCAGGGCGGCCTCCCGCGGCGTGAGACTTGCCGCCGGCTTACCAAAGGCGGCGCGCGACGCCGCCTCCACGCCGAAGATCCCCGGGCCCCACTCGGCGATGTTGAGGTAGATCTCCAGCACCCGCCGCTTCGACAGCGCGAGGTCGAGCCACAGCGCGAGCGGAATCTCAAGACCCTTGCGCACGTACGACCGCGACGGCCAGAGGAAGAGGTTCTTGGCGACCTGCATCGTGATGGTCGAGGCTCCGCGGCTCGGCGAGCCGTCCTCCGCGTCCTCGATCACCTCGCGCAGGGCGTCCCAGTCGACGCCGCCGTGCTGGCAGTAGCGTGCGTCCTCCGACATCAGGACGGACGCCACCAGCCGCGGCGAGATCGCCTCGAAAGGCACCCATCGCCGGTCGACGGGTTGCAGGGTCACGGTGCGTCCGACCATCAGCGTGGAGACGGGCGGGACGAATGCCCACAGCGCGGTGAGCGCCGCCACCAGAGCGAGCGCCGCCGCCACGCTCCAGCCGGCGATGCGGGCGAGGCGCCGCACCCAGCGACTGACGCCGCCGCCCCGCCTTCCGCCCGAACCCTCGCGCGACGCCATGGCCCGAGCCTTGACCGAATGGGGGCGATAGGGCAAGCGGGACGGATGCCCCCGTTGGGGATGGAGACCCGCATGGGCAATCCCACGTCCGGCGACATCGAGGCCCGGCTCACGGCCTGCGCCAGCGCCGTCGAAGCGATGCTCGACCGCCTGCTGTCGCCGCAGCCGCTGGCGGGCGAGATCGCCCGGCCCGTGCGGCTCCTCGACGCCATGCGCTATGCCGCGCTCGGCGGCGGCAAGCGGCTCCGCCCCTTCCTAGTCGTGGAGAGCGCGCGGATGCTTGACGCGGAGGGCGACGGCCCGCTGCGCGCCGCCTGCGCGCTGGAGATGGTGCACTGCTATTCGCTCGTGCACGACGACCTGCCGTCGATGGACGACGACGACCTGCGGCGCGGCCGCCCGACCCTGCACCGGCACATGGACGAGGCGGCTGCGATCCTCGCGGGCGACAGCCTGCTGACCTACGCCTTCGACGTCATGGCCGACCCTCTCACCCATCCCGACCCCGGCGCCCGGGCCGACCTCGTGCTCGGCCTGGCGCGCGCCGCCGGCCTCGGCGGCATGGCGGGCGGCCAGATGCTCGACCTCGAGGCGGAGGGCCGCTACGCCGCCGGGGTTCCGCTCGCACTCGGGCAGGCGGACATCGTCCGGCTGCAGGCGATGAAGACGGGCGCCCTCCTCGCCTATGCGGCCGAGGCCGGCGCCGTCGCCGCGAGCGCACCCCGCGCCGTCCGTGCCGCGCTGCTCGCCTACGGCAAGGCGCTCGGCGCCGCCTTCCAGGTCGCCGACGACATCCTTGACGTCGAGGCATCGCCCGAAGCGATGGGCAAGGCGACCGGCAAGGACGCGGGCCGCGGCAAGGCCACGCTCGTCGGGCTGCTCGGGCTCGACGGCGCCCGCGCTGAACGGGACCGGCTGGCAGCGGCGGCCATGGCGGCGCTCGCCGCCTTCGGCCCCGAGGCCGACACGCTGCGCCAGGCCGCCCGCTTCGCCGCCGAGCGCCGGTCGTGACGGGCAAGTCCACGTCCTCGTGGGTGCGGGAGGCGGTCGCGGCCATCGCCGCGGACTTCAACCGCTCCGCCGACACCCACCTCATCCGGCTCGATCTGCCCTGCCTTGCTGGCATCGATCTCTACCTGAAGGACGAGTCGACCCACCCGTCCGGCAGCCTCAAGCACCGCCTCGCCCGGTCGCTGTTCCTCTACGGGCTGTGCAACGGCTGGATCGGACCTCAGACCGTCATCGTCGAATCCTCGTCGGGATCCACGGCGATCTCCGAGGCCTACTTCGCCCGGCTGCTCGGCCTGCGCTTCATCGCCGTCGTGCCCGATAGCACGGCGCCGGAGAAGATCAGGGCCATCGAATTCTACGGCGGCGAGTGCCGCCGCGTTCCGGCCGGGTCGATCTACGCCGAGGCGCGTGACCTCGCCCGCAACCTCGGCGGCCACTACATGGACCAGTTCACCTACGCCGAGCGGGCGACGGACTGGCGCGGCAACAACAACATCGCCGAGTCGATCTTCGCCCAGATGGCCCGGGAGCGACATCCCGTGCCGCGCTGGGTCGTCGTCAGCGCCGGCACGGGCGGCACCTCCTCCACGATCGGGCGCTTCATCCGCTACCACGGCAATCTCTCCGGCACGACGCAGCTGTGCGTCGTCGATCCGGAGCACTCCGTCTTCGCCGACTACTTCGAGACCGGCGACGCCACCCTGACGTCGCCCCGCCCGTCGCGCATCGAGGGCATCGGCCGCCCGCGGGTGGAGCCGTCCTTCCTGCGCACCGTCGTCGACCGCATGATCCGGGTGCCGGACGCCGCGTCGCTCGCCACCGTCCACTGGCTCGAGGGCATGATGGGCCGCAAGTGCGGCGGCTCCACGGGAACCAATCTCTGGGGCGCCCTGCGCCTCGCCGAGGAGATGCTGGCGCGTGACGAAACGGGCAGCATCGTCACGCTGATCTGCGACCCCGGCGAGCGCTACCTCAAGAGCTACTTCGACGACGCCTGGATCGCCGCACAGGGCATCGACACGGCGCCGTGGCGCGAGGCGCTGGACGGCTTCTGCCGCACGGGTCGCTTGACGCCCTGACGGGGCTCAGCGCGCCCCCGCGCCGTAGCGTGTCTCGATGTAGGTGCGCACCATGTCCTTGAAGTCGGCGGCCAGCGTCGGGCCACGCAGCGTCGCCGCCTTCTTCCCGTCGATGAACACCGGCGCGGTCGGGGCCTCGCCCGTGCCGGGCAGCGAGATGCCGATGTCCGCGTGCTTGGACTCGCCCGGTCCGTTCACGATGCAGCCCATGACGGCGACGTTGAGCGACTCGACGCCCGGATAGGTCTTCTTCCAGTCCGGCATGGAGGTGGAGATCCAGTCCTGGATGTCGCGTGCCAGTTCCTGGAACACGGTCGAGGTCGTCCGCCCGCAACCCGGGCAGGCGGCAACCAGCGGCACGAAGGTGCGGAAGCCCATGGTCTGCAGCAGTTCCTGCGCGACCTTCACCTCCAGCGTGCGGTCGCCGCCGGGCTCCGGCGTCAGCGACACCCGGATCGTGTCGCCGATGCCCTCCTGCAGCAGGATGCCCATGGCGGCCGACGAGGCGACGATGCCCTTCGAACCCATCCCGGCCTCGGTGAGGCCGAGGTGGATGGCGTAGTCCGAGCGCTGCGCCAGCATGCGGTAGACGGCGATCAGGTCCTGCACCGCCGACACCTTGGCGGAGAGGATGATGCGGTTGCGCGGGAGGCCGATCTCCTCGGCCCGCACGGCCGACAGCAGGGCCGACTGCACCATCGCCTCGCGGGTCACCGCGCGGGCGTCTAGAGGCGCGGCGCTGCGCGCATTGACGTCCATCAGGTGCGTCAGCAACTCCTGATCGAGAGAACCCCAGTTTGCCCCGATACGCACGGCCTTGTCGTGGCGGATCGCCATCTCGACGATGGCGGAGAACTGGCGGTCCTTCTTGTCCTTGAAGCCGACGTTGCCGGGGTTGATCCGGTACTTCGCCAGCGCCTCGGCGCAGGCAGGATGGTCGGCGAGCAGCTTGTGGCCGATGTAGTGGAAGTCGCCGACGAGTGGCACGGCAACGCCCATGCGGTCGAGGCGCTCGCGGATGTGCGGCACCGCCGCCGCCGCCTCGTCGCGGTCGACCGTGATGCGGACCAGCTCGGATCCCGCCCGCGCCAGTTGCGCCACCTGCCGGACGGTCGACTCGATGTCGGCCGTGTCGGTGTTCGTCATCGACTGCACGACCACCGGCGCGCCGCCGCCCACGATCACGGAGCCGACGGCGACGGGGACGGTCCGATGCCGCTCCGCCGGCCCCGAGGCGACGGGGGCGGGGAGACAGTCGGTGGGCAGGGGGGCGTTCATGGCGGTCGTCCGGGAGGGTGGGATCAGTCGGTACAGTGGGCGCAGCGGCCGGCGAGCTCGATCACGCGGGCCCGCGGCCGGAAGGCATGGGCGCCGGCGAGCTCGGCCAGCGCCGCCGAGAGACCGTCGGACACCGCCTCGTCGACGCCGCCGCAGCTCTCGCAGATCATGAAGACGACGAGTTCGCCCGGCTCGTGGTGGAAGGGGCACGCAATGAAGGCGTTGCGGCTCTCCAGCCGGTGGGCGAACCCGTGCTCGAGCAGGAAGTCCAGCGCCCGGTAGACCGTGACCGGCGCATGCTTCTTCTCGCCGCCCTCCGCCAGCACGTCGATGAGCTCGTAGGCGCTGGCGGGCCTGTGACTGGCGTAGAGCGCCTCCAGCACCTGCCGGCGGATGGGCGTCAGCTTGAGCTTCTGCGCGCCGCAGCGCCGCTCGACCTCGGCCAGCGCGACGGGAACCTGCGCGGCCCGGTCGTGGGCATGCGCGCAGGGAGCCGCTGCCCCGCCGTGGTCGTGGCCGTGGCAGGCGTGGCCGTGAGGGCCGTGCCCATGCGAGGAGGGCCCGCCGGGGCCAAGCCGGTGAGCCCGTTCCGATGCCATGCGTCGCTCCTGCATCGTCGGATCGCCGTGGTTCTAGCATGCCCCCCGCTGCCGTGCACGGGGAACCCCGTCACGGGGCAGGCGCGCGGAAACGCCACACGGTGGTGCGCTTCGTCTCGGAATCCTCGAGCTCGCGCGTCGTCGGGACGATGTAGGTCGCGACAGCGTCCATCAGGTCTCGACGCAGGTAGGAACGCCCGGGGTCTCCCACCAGCACCGCCGCGCCACGGGCTGCCAGCCGGCCCAGCCACCCCGCGACGCGGTCCGCCATGTCGCGCTCGTAGAAGACGTCGCCGGCCAGCACGACGTCCCACCCCCGGTCCTCGCCGATCACGTCGGCAAGCTCTGCCTCCAGCGAAACCCCGTTCGCGGCCGCGTTGAGGTGGGCCGCCGTCACCGCGAAGGCGTCGATGTCGGTTGCGGTCACCGAGGCTGCGCCGGCCTTCGCGGCGGCGATGCCGGCCAGCCCCGAGCCGGTCGCGAAGTCGAGGACGCGCGCACCCCGCACGAGGTCCGGATGGTCGAGCAGATGGCGGGCGATGGCCTGCCCGCCGGCCCACGCGAAGGCCCAGAACGGCGGCGGCAGGCCGATCTCGCCCAGTTCCTCCTCGGTGCGGCTCCACAAGGGCGTTGCCTCGTCGGCTAAGTGCAGGACGATCTCCGGTGCGTGCGGCACCGGGATGAGCCGCGTGTGAAGCCGGATGAACGACCCGGGGTCGGCGATGCCCGTCAAGTCCGGGCCTCGGCCAAGGCACGCGCAAGTCGGCTCGCGACCCGCGAGGGCGAAGGCGGGAAGGCCCTGCGAAGCCGCCGGTCCGCCTCGGCCTCCAGGGCGGCCATCCGCCGGTCGATCCCGCGCAGGGCCGGTCTCCTTCCCTTCCCATCCTTCGCAACCGAGGCGGTGACGACCTCCCGCAGCATCGCGAGATCATGGTGCTCGCCCAGCACGTCACGCAGCCTGTCGAGGCGTCGCACCCGGCGGCCAGGCTGCTTGCCCGCGAGGTCGCGAAGTCCCGCCAGTTGCAGTTGGGCCCTGACGGTCAGCGTGCGGGCGTCATGAATGACTTCGGGATCGGCGGCCTTCAGCGCCTGGACGAGGCGACGCCGCGCCTTCGCCAGCCGGCGGGAGACGTGGGCCACGACCATCTCGGGGTCGACGTCGCTCTCGAGGGACGCGAGCCGCCGCCGCACGCCGGCGATCCGGGGGTGCGGGTGCGGTGCAGCCTCGAGACGCCGGGCCTCCGCCTCGCGCTCGCGTGCGACTCCGTTCAGCAGACGCCGTGCGGACCGACTGCCGGATCGCAGGGCCGCTGCCTTTGCCGTGGCCGCGACGACCCGCAGGTCGCGTGCCGGAGCCAGGGAGCGGGCGAGCGCCTTGAGGTCCGCGTCGGCACGGCTGGTGTCGCCGGGCAACAGCCGAAGGAGGGCCCGCAGCACCTTTATTGCGCGCCGCGCCTCGTGGACCGATCGGTGTCGGGGGATGCCGGCGTCGTCAAGCCGCGCCGCGGCGGCGTCGAGCAGCCGCCGCATGTCGATCCGTGCTGCCGCCGGAGCGGAATGACGCTGCAGCATGTGGGGACGTGTCCGATGGGCGACACCCCATCAAACCACGGCCGCGGCCGGAAGGGAACGTGAGGTCAGTACCGCCCGTCTGCCGTATCGTGCCACAGGCCGAGGCCTGCCCTGAACAGGGGCCTTGCAGCGGGCCGGGACCGCTGCGGCGTCTGCGGCGGTCGCCCTGCGGGAACCGGCCTTGCCGTCTGCACCCGGTACGCGGCGTCGGTCGCCAGGCAGCGGCGCAGCAGCGCCAGGCCGCGCGGGTCGGTCTCGAGGCAGGCAGCAGAGAGAAACGGCATCCTGGTCACCTTCGGCGGAACAACCACCACCATGATTCATGGCGGGGCATTTGGTTCCCGGATGGGCGACACCTTGGCGGCATTTCGGCATTGTCGCAGCAGGCTCTGGCCAAGCCGGCCCCGGACGGCGATAGTCCGCGGACACGATCCGAGGCCAGCCGCCATGTCTGAACCGATCCAGAGCTCCCTTCCCCCGGAACCGGCGACGCCGCCGCCCGCCACGAACTGGCAGTGGCCCCTGGGGCTGGGTGCGCTGCTGATCGTCCTTGCGGCGACGTGCTTCTACAAGGTGCTATTCGGCGGATCCGACAACCCGATCCTGATCGGCCTGTTCATGATCGTCGGCGGCGTGGCCGAGGGTCTGCTCGCCGTCTTCGGCCGCGCGTGGCGGGAGTTCGTCAGCGACCTCGCCCCCGCGCTGCTCTACGTCATTGTCGGGGTCGTCATCGTCGCCGAGCCGCTCACCGGATCGTTCTGGCTGACGCTCGTGCTCACGGCAGCCTTCGTCACCGGGGCGGTGTTCCGCATCGCGGCGTGGTTCCGGGACCGGCCGCTGCACGGCTGGTCCATGCTGGGCGTCGCCGCGGCCGTGAGCGCGCTCGTCTGGCTGGTGCTGGTCTGGACGTGGCCCCGCTCGGGCATCTGGGTGCTCGGCAGCGTGGCCGGCGTTGGCCTTGCGGTCACGGGCTGGTGGTGGATCCGCCGGGGTCTCGACGCCCGGGCGGCACACGAGGAGCTGTGATGTGCGATTTCGCACATCACGAACGGACAGCCGAGGCTAGGGTCTGTTCATTCGAGGCCGGCACGCCCGGCCTTTGACCCCGACCCTCGACTTCAAGCCCCGCCAGCAACCCCCGGCGGGGCTTTTTTCATGCGCGCTCGGGCGGGAGCACGACGATGCCGTCGCCTCCGAAATCCAGCCATACGGCCGATCCGACCGGGCGCTCGTCGGCACGGCCGCGGTCGACCACGAAGAGATCCCCCACCGCGGTCGAGATCGTGTACTCCCGCTGCCGGCCGAGATAAGCGGCCTTGGCGACCTGGCCCTCCAGCCCCTGAGCCACCGCCACCGACGACAGCGCCGCCGCGTCCGGCCGGATCGCCAGCTTGACCGGGCCGCGCGGCGCGCCGCGGCGGGGCAGGTCCATTTGCAGCGGCCCGAGGCGGACGAGGCCCCGCTCGCCGCGCTCCTCCACCACCTCGGCGTCGATGACGTTGGCATCGCCGATGAAGTCGGCGACGAAGAGGTTCGCGGGCTCCTCGTAGAGCTCGCGGGGTGTGCCGCGCTGGGCGATGCGCGCGTTGGACATCACGATGATCCTGTCGGAGACGGCCAGCGCCTCCTCCTGGTCGTGGGTGACGTAGGCGACGGTCAGGTTCAGCTTGAGCTGCAGCTCGCGGATTTCCTCGCGCACGCGCCGGCGCAGCTTGGCGTCGAGGTTCGACAGCGGCTCGTCGAACAGCAGCACCTGCGGCTCCAGCACGAGCGCACGCGCCACCGCGACGCGCTGCTGCTGGCCGCCCGAGAGCTCGGAGGGCGCCCGCTTCTCGAGGCCGGAGAGGCCGACGAGGGCGAGTTTCTCCGCCGCCATCTGCTGCGCCTGCTGGCGCGGGAGGCCCTGCACGCTCGGCCCGTAGGCGACGTTCTCCAGCACGTTCATGTGCGGGAACAGGGCGTAGGACTGGAACACCATGCTGACGTCCCGGTCGGCCGCCGAAAGCCGGGTGACGTCGCGGTCGCCGATGCGGATGGAACCGGACGTCGCCATCTCGAGCCCGGCGATGAGACGCAGTGTGGTCGTCTTTCCGCAGCCCGACGGGCCGAGCAGCGTGACCAGCGTCCCCGGCTCGATGACGAAGGAGACGTCGTCGACGGCCGTCACCGAGCCATAGGCCTTGGTGACGTTGCGGAACTCGACCGATGCCGGCGCCTTGGCCATCAGCGGCCCTCCCCTGTCGTCGCACGCGCGGGTTGCATGTTCATCCTCCCGCCGCCACGGGCATCGACGGCGCGCCGCGCCTCCCGAGCCGACGCTCGCCGACGAGGAGCTCGATCAGCAGGATCGCCGCCAGCATCACCACGATGAGCGCCGAGGAATAGGCGATGGCGAGGCCGAACTCGCCGGCCTCGACGCGACCGACGATGTAGGTCGTCGCCATGTTGTACTTGGCGGAGACGAGGAAGATCACCGCGCTCACCGCCGTCATGGCACGCACGAACGAATAGACCAGCGCCGCCACCACCGCCGGGCGCAGCAGCGGCAGCAGGATGCGGCGCACGGTCGTCGCCGAGCGGGCCCCGAGCGTCAGCGACGCCTCGTCGAGCGACTTGTCGATCTGGCTCAGCGTCGCGATGCCGGCGCGCACGCCGACCGGCATGTTCCGGAACACGAAGCAGATGACGAGGATGAGGGCGGTGCCGGTGATCTCGAAGGGGGGCACGTTGAACGCCAGGATGTAGCTGACGCCGACGACGGTGCCCGGGATCGCGAAGCTCAGGAGCGTCGCGAACTCGAAGGCGCCCTTGCCGCCGAAGCGGTTGCGGGTCAGCAGCCAGCCGGTCAGCAGGCCGATCGCGGCCGTCACGGGTGCCGCCATGCCGGCCACATACACGGTGGCGAAGAAGCTGTCCCAGGCGCTGCCGGCGAAGCGCAGGCCGTCGCTCGTGTCGATCCGGAAGGCGGTGATGTAGTGCGCCAGCGTCGGCGTGTAGTCGCGCCCGAGGCTCTTCACGAAGCCGCCGACGATGATCAGGGCATAGACCACCGCCGTGAACAGCGCCCACGGCAGCGCGATGGCGTAGGCGAGCCACGCGACACGCCGCGGCAGCGGCGCGGGCAGCCCGCTGTCGCCCTTGCCCGTCACGGTCGTGTACGTCTTCTTGCCGAGCCAGACCTGCTGCAGCCAGAACGCGCCGAGCGTGAAGACGAGCAGCACGATCGACAGCACGGCGGCGCGCCCTTCGTCCGTCGCCGCGCCGACGACGGCGAAGAAGATCTTGGTCGACAGCACCTCGAAATTGCCGCCCAGCACGAGCGGGTTGCCGAAGTCGGCGAGGCTCTCGACGAAGCCGAGCAGGAAGGCGTTGGCGAGACCCGGGCGCATCAGTGGCAGCGTCACCGTGCGGAAGGTCGTCCACCGGTTGGCGCGCAGCGTCTGCGAGGCCTCCTCGAGCGAGGGACTGATGCCCTGCACCACGCCGACGAGCACGAGGAACGCGATGGGCGTGAAGGCCAGAAGTTGTGCGATCAGGACGCCCGGCAGGCCGTAGATCCAGCGCGAGCGGGGAACGTCGAACCACTCGAACAGCACGTTGGAGACGACGCCGGACCGGCCGAAGAGCAGGATCAGCGCGAGGCCGATGACGAAGGGCGGCGTGATGATCGGCAGGATCGAGAGGACGCGCAGCGCCTTCTTGCCCTTGAAACCGGACCGCGTGGCGATGAGTGCGAAGGCGAGCCCCAGCGCCGTGCTGCCGAAGCCGACCAGCACCCCGAGCAGCAGCGTGTTCCAGGCGACGCCGCAGCGCAGCGGGCCGTAGAGGCAGTCGAGCCCCCAGATCGAGCGGTCGGCGAGCTTGGTGAGGAACAGCCCCGGCACGAAGCTGCCGTCGTTGTCCCGCACGGCGCTGATGAGCACCTTCGAGATCGGGAAGAAGACGAACAGCGCGACCAGCGACACCACGACGCCGATCGAGGTGACGACGAAGACGTCGCCCCGGCACCACCCGGCCTCGGCGAGGCCGCGGCACAGGATGAGGAGGAAGACCGACAGGACGACGCTGGCGCCGAGGCCGAAGCCCGCCTGCGACGGCCCGGGCGTGCCGGCGAGCGTGGCGAGCCAGCCCCAAGACCAGCCCTTGAGGCCGATCCCGAAGCCCTGCCCGAGCGTGACGAAGAGGCCGAGGGCCCCGGCGGCCACGAGAAGCCGCCAGCGCCCCGGCGCGTCGCGAGGCTGAAGCACCGCGAGAAGCGTGAGCCCCAGCGGCAGGAGGATGGGAAGCAGCCACCAGGCGCCGCGGAAGCCCAGCACGAGGGCCGGGCCCGCGGCTCCCGATGGCCAGGAGCCGAGGGCAGGAGCGCCCCCGGAGAAATCGAGCCAGTACCAGGGCAGCAGGCAGTAGGCGGCGAGCGCGAGCAGCGCCAGCGGGAGGGCCTCGGCCCGTCCCGCATTCTGGTGTCGCATGGTCGCCCCCGCCCCCCGGATCGGTCAGCCCAGCCGGATCACTTCGGCTGCGCCTTGACCTCCTGGTCCCACTTGGCCAGAAGGCGCCGGCGCTCCGCCGACGAGCCGTACTTGGCGAAGTCGTAGTTGATCAGCTTGATGTCGGCGAGCTTGGGCGCCTGCGGCGGGATCGGCGTCGCCTTGTTCGACGGCACCTGGTACGAGCGCGCATTGGCAGCGAGCGCCTGCGCCTCGGGCGTCAGCGCCCAGTCGTACCACTTCTTGGCGTTGTCGAGGTTCTTCGAGCCCTTGATGATCGACATCGAGCCGATCTCGTAGCCCGTGCCCTCGCAGGGGGCGACCGCCTTCATGGGCGCGCCCTCGACGATCATCGTCACGTGGTCATGCAGGAAGGCGATGCCGACGGTCGTCTCGCCGAGGCTCGTGGCCTTGGCCGGAGCGGCACCCGACTTCGTGTACTGATTCACGTTGGCGTGCAGCTTCTTCATGTAGTCGAAGGCCTTGTCCTCGCCCATGATCTGCACGAGCGTGGCGAGCATCGTGTAGGCCGTGCCCGAGGAGTTCGGGTCGGCGACCTGCACCTCGTCCTTGAGCTTCGGGTTGAGCAGGTCCGCCCAGCACTTCAGGTCCGGGATGCCCTTCGCGGCGAGCTGCTTGGTGTTGTAGGCGAAGCCCAGCGCGCCGGAGTAGATCCCGACGGTCCGGCCCTTCGACTGCTCCCACTGGCGCACGGCCCAGTCGTTCAGCTCGGCGAGCTTCGGCGACTTGTACTCCTCCGTCAGGCCCTCCTCGGCGGCCTGCATGTGGGGATCGCCCGTGCCGCCCCACCAGATGTCGCCGCGCGGGTTAGCCGCCTCGGCCTTCACCTGCGCATAGATCTCGCCCGAGCTCTTGCGGGTCATCGCGACCTTGACGCCGGTCGCCTTCTCGAAGGCGTCGACCATCGGCCGGCACCACTCCTCCTGCACCCCGCAGTAGACGGTGAGCTGGCCCTGCGCCTGGGCGGCGCCGGCCCCGGCGAAGATCGCGACCGCGGCTGCGGACGACAGGGCGAGCGCCTTGAGGCGAACTGTCATGGTCATGTCATGCTCCTCCCGAAGTTCATTGTTATTCCGTAGGTTGCTCGATTACACGGCGTCGGTCAACGGATGCCGGTCAGCTCCGACAGCGTGTCGAACAGGGCCGGTGTCGATCCGAGGATGGGATTGCCTTCCCTGAGCCCGTTGCCCGCGAGGAAGGCGCTGCAGCGTCCTCCGGCCTCCTCGACCAGGAGCACGCCGGCGAGCACGTCCCACGCATTGATGTGCAACTCGCAGTACCCATCGATCCGGCCGGCGGCGACATAGGCCATGCCGAGCGCACCGGAGCCCATCCGGTACAGGCCGGCGCCGCGGTCCGTGATGCGGCGGATCATCGCGTGGTAGGTCTCCATCGGCACGCGCAGGCTCCAGCCGCACTCCACCGAGGCGTTCGTCATGCTCGCGAGGCCCGACACAGCCATCGGCCGGCCGTTGAGTGTCGCGCCTCCCCCGAGTCGCGCGGCGAACATCTCGTCGAGCATCGGATCGTAGATGACGCCCACCACAGGTCGGCCGCCCGCGACAAGCGCGACGGAGATGCAGAAGTGCGAGATGCCGCGGGCGAAGTTGGCGGTACCGTCGATGGGGTCGACGATCCAGAGCCGCTCGCCCGGACGACTGGCGCCCTCCTCGCCGATCAGTCCGTCGCCGGGGAAGCGCTCGGCAAGCCGCGCGGCCACCATCCGCTCGACCTCGCCGTCCGTCTCCGTCAGGTAGTCCTGCTGGCCCTTGAGGCTGAAGGTCCCCGGCGTCCGCGCCAGGAACCGCCGGCGCATCAGGTCGCCCGCCTCACGCCCGATGGCCTCCGCTGCCGCGAGTTCCTCACGCCAGTCGCCGCCCGTGTCCCCCATTGCGCCGATCCCCCGATCCACACCGCCACGTATGGACCGGTTTCCTAGCGAAGGGAAGCGGTGGGGTCAGGCGCGCTTGGCGAGTTCCTTCTCCACCGCGACCGTGATGCGGGCGTCGAGCGGGTCGACAGGGGTCGCGAACACTTCAGCGATGCGGCCGTCGATCCCGATCAGGTACTTGTGGAAGTTCCACCGCGGCACCTCCCGCGGCCGCTCGGCGGCGGTCCAGCGGTAGAACGGATGGGCGTCGGCGCCGACGACCTTCGTCTTGGCAGCCATGGGGAAGGCGACGCCGTGCGAGCGGGCGATCTGGATCGTCTCGGCCGGCGGGCCGGGCTCCTGGCCGCCGAAGTCGTTCGACGGCACGCCGATCATCGCGAGCCCGCGCGGCGACAGGCGGGCGTAGAGCGTCTGCAGGCTGCCGAACTGCGAGGCGTAGCCGCAGAAGGACGCCGTGTTGACGACCAACACGGGCCGCCCCTCGAACTGGGACAGGCGGATCTCGCCGCCGTCGAGACCAGCGAAGCTGAACGGCCACGCCGTCCGCCCGCTGACCTGCGCGACGGCGGCCGGCACGGGGGCCAGAGCCGTGGCGGCGAGGCCGGCGACCAGGTGGCGGCGGTTGATCGGCAGCGGGGAAGCGGCTCTCGACATGGCGATGATCCTGCGGCGCGGTCTCCCGTCTACGAGAGGGGAGACCATCGGTTCACCGCAGAGTTGTCGCAGCCGCGACGCCGGGCAAGCGGCCGGAGGGTCAAACCTGCGCGAGCCCGGGCCCGTTCAGAACTCGACGTCAAGTTCCTCGAGCTCTTCCGGCTCGGCCTTGGCCGCCGCGATCCACTCCTGCATCAGCGGCCAGGCCATCACGTGCTTCACGTAGCCGGCGCAGCGGGTGTCGAGCGCGACGGAATAGGTGGTGAAGCGGGTGCAGACCGGGGCGAACATCGCGTCGGCCAGCGTCGGCTTCGCGCCGAAGAGCCATGGACCCCCATGGGTGGACAGGCATTCGCGCCAGATGGCGACGATGCGGTCGATGTCCGGCTGGCAGCCGGCCCAGACCTTGAAGTCCGGGAACCGGGCCTTGACGTTCATCGGCAGCGCCGAGCGCAGGTTGGCGAAGCCGCCGTTCATCTCGCCCGACACGGAGCGGCAGTGCGCCCGTGCGATCCGATCCTCCGGCAGGAGCCCGGCCTTCGGCTTCACCTCCGCCAGGTAGGCGCCGATCGAGAGCGTGTCCCAGACCTTCGCGCCGTCGTGCGTCAGGCAGGGCACCAGGAAGGACGGCGACAGCAGCAGCAGCTCCGCCCGCGTGTCCGGGTCGTCGATCGACACGCGCACCTCCTCGAACTCAAGGCCGGCCATGCGGCACAGCAGCCAGCCGCGCAGCGACCACGAGGAATAGTTCTTGCTTGAGATGGTGAGCGTCGCCTTCGCCATGGTCAGGATCCCCCCGTGGTCGTGTCCTCGTGGTGGTCGGGGCGATGCGGCAGCCCGCCGTCCCGTGCTCCCGTCCGCGAACGGTTGCACAGGAAAGCGGCACTGCCCCGCAGCGACCCATGCCGACGGACGGACCGCACGCGATGCTCTATCTGGCCTACGAGACCCATGGCCACCTGATGTCTCCGGCGCGCGAGGCCGCCCGCTGGGCGCTCGGCACGTTCGGATCCGCCTTCTCCGCTTCCGACACCGCGGTCGGGAGCAATCTTCGTGCCGCTTGGGAACTGATCGAGCGGGCCACGCTGACCCACCGGTCGCCGCCGTTCGGGATCGATGCCGTGCGCGTCGGCAACCGAGAGGTCCCGGTCACCGAGCACGCGGTCGCGACGACCCCGTTCGGGACGCTCCGGCACTTCCGCAAGGACACCGACATCGCACAGCCGCGGGTGCTCGTGGTGGCGCCGCTGTCGGGGCACTTCGCGACGCTGCTGAGGCACACCGTCCGCACGCTGCTGGCCGACCACGACGTGTTCATCACCGACTGGCACAACGCCCGCGACGTGCCGCTCTCCGCCGGGCGCTTCGGCTTCGACGACTACGTCACCCATCTCATCAGCTTCCTGGAGGTGATCGGCCCCGGCGCGCACGTCCTCGCAGTGTGCCAGCCCTGCGTGCAGGTGCTGGCAGCGACCGCCCTGATGGCGCAGGGCGGCCACCCGGACACGCCGCGCAGCATGACGCTGATGGCCGGGCCCATCGACACGCGCGTCAACCCGACCAAGGTGAACGAACTCGCGTCCGGCAAGCCGATCGCGTGGTTCGAGCGCCATCTCCTGGCGACCGTTCCCTTTCCCCACCGTGGCGCTGGCCGCCGGGTCTATCCCGGCTTCGTGCAGCTGACCGCCTTCATGGCGATGAACCTCCAGCGCCACGTGAAGGCCCATCTCGACCTCCACGGCCATCTCGCCCGAGGGGAGACGGAGCAGGCACAGGCCATCAAGGCCTTCTACGACGAGTACTTCGCCGTGCTCGACCTGCCGGCGGAGTTCTACATCGAGACCGTCGACCGCGTGTTCCAGAAGGCGGAGCTCGCGCGCGGGGAGCTCGTCGTCGAGGGGACGAAGGTCGACCCCTCGGCCATCCGCAGGACCTCCCTCCTCACGGTCGAGGGCGAGCGCGACGACATCTGCTCGCTGGGCCAGACCGTCGCCGCCCACGACCTCTGCTCGAAGCTGAAGCCCTACCGCAAGCGCCACCACATGCAGACCGGCGCGGGACACTACGGCGTCTTCAGCGGCCGTCGCTGGGAGGGGCAGATCTACCCCCTCGTCCGCAACACCATCCTGGCGAGCGAATAGCGGCAGAACCGGAGTGGCGCGCTTGGGCGAACGGCCCGACCGGGCGGGTCGGTCAGGTGCCGGGGCGACGCACCCCGGCACGGCGGCTTTGTCGCGGTCCCGTGAAGGCCGGACGGTTGACTCCACGCCGCGTCAACCCACATTGTTACTGCAACTCATTTGCAAGTAAGCGCACCTGGTCGCCGAGGAGTCCCCCGTGCCGTCCGACATTCGCGCCGCCTGCTTCGCCACGCTCGACCGTCGCCGGCTCCTCGGCCTCGGCTTCAGCGCCTTCATCGCCACGGCCACGGGTCCGCGGGCCATGGCCCAGGACAAGCCCCTGTCGATCGTCGGCACGACTGCGATGATCGCCGACGCGGTCCGCAACGTCGGCCGCGAGCGCGTCGCCGTGACCGCCCTCTTCGGCGAGGGCGTGGACCCGCACGTCTACAAGCCCACCCGCGCCGATACTGCGCGCATGCTGTCGGCGGACATGGTGGTCGCCAACGGCCTGCACCTCGAGGCGCAGTTCCGCGAGGCCTTCGAGCTCATCGGCCGCACCCGGCCCGTGGTGCTGGCAGGCGAAGTGATCCCCGTCGACCGCCGCATCGCAGACGCCGACTACAAGGACCGGTACAATCCCCACGTCTGGATGGACCCGGACCTGTGGTCCCTCGTCGTGGGCGCCATCCGCGATGCCCTCGCGGCGCGCCTTCCGGCCGGCAGCGGAACCTTCGACGCCGGGGCGGCCGCCTATCGCGCCGAGCTCGGAACCCTGTCCCGATACGCAAGGCAGGTGCTGGGCACGGTGCCGCAGGACCGGCGGGTGCTGGTGACGGCCCACGACGCCTTCACCTACTTCGCGCGCGCCTACGGGTTCGAGGTCGTCGGCATCCAGGGCGTGTCGACCGAGAGCGAGGCCGGCTTGCGCCGGATCGAGGAGGTCGTGGACCTCGTCGCCAGCCGCCGCATCCCGACCGTCTTCGTCGAGGCCTCCGTCTCCGACCGCAACGTCCGCGCGGTGGTCGAGGGCGCGAAGAGGCGCGGCCATGAACTCGCGATCGGCGCCCAGCTGTTCTCGGACTCGATGGGCGCGCCGGGGACCTACGAGGGCACCTACATCGGCATGATCGACCACAACGTCACCACGATCGCGCGCGCGCTGGGCGGCGAGGCGCCGCAGGCCGGCCTCTCCGGCAAGCTCGCCCGCGGCTGAGGAACAGGTCATGCCGCAGGTGCAGCCGGGGTCGGACCCGGCACCGATCTCCGTCACCGATCTCGCAGTCGCGTATTCGGGGCAGTTCGCCGTCCACGACATCACATGGACTTCGCCCGGCCGGGGCCTGCTCGCCATCGTCGGGCCGAACGGCGCCGGAAAGTCGACCTTCCTGAAGGCCGTCCTCGGGCTGATCCCGGTGCAGGCGGGCACCGTGCGCATCTTCGGCCGGCCAGTCGACGCGGCGCGGGACCGGCTTGCCTACGTCCCCCAGCGTGCCGCCGTCGACTGGGATTTCCCCGCCACGGTGCTCGACGTGGTGCTGCAGGGCATGGTGCGCAGCCTCGGGCTCTTCGCCGGCTACGGCCGCCGCCATCGCGAGGCGGCGATGGACCGGCTGGCGCAGGTCGGAATGCAGGACTACGCGGCGCGCCAGATCGGCGAGCTGTCGGGGGGCCAGCAGCAACGCGTCTTCCTCGCCCGCGGCCTCGCCCGGCAGGCGGACGTCCTCCTGCTCGACGAGCCGCTGGCCGGCGTCGACGCCGTGTCGGAGGGCGTCATCTTCCGCGTGTTCGAGACGATCAGGGCCGAGGGCCGCCTCGTGGCCTGCGTCCACCACGACCTCGGCACCGTGAAGGACCGCTTCGACCACGTGCTCGTGCTCAACCGGACCGTCATCGCCTCGGGCCCGGTGGCCGACACCTTCACGCCCGCCGTCCTCGGCCGGGCCTACGGCGTGCCGGTGGCGGCGTGAGCGCCGCGTCCGACATCGTCGGCATCCTGCTGCTGCGCGGCGGCTGGAACACCGTCGTGGTCATGCTGGGGGCCGCCGCGCTCGGCCTCGCCTGCGGCGCCGTCGGCGTCTTCACGATGCTCCGCCGCAAGGCCCTGGTAGCGGACGCAGTAGCCCACGCCGCGCTCCCCGGCCTCGTCGCCGCCTTCCTCTTCGCGGCGGCG
This sequence comes from Alsobacter sp. R-9, assembly GCF_054612375.1. Lineage (NCBI taxonomy): Bacteria > Pseudomonadati > Pseudomonadota > Alphaproteobacteria > Hyphomicrobiales > Alsobacteraceae > Alsobacter > Alsobacter sp. R-9. The sequence goes on from NZ_JBTSWJ010000015.1 coordinate 43,176, forward strand.
ATCGGCCTGCCGCCGCGCTCCCCGCCTTTGCTGCTCGGCGGCGCCGCGCTGAGCGCCGTCCTGGCCGCGGGCCTCATCCAGTGGCTTTCCGGCCAACGCCGCATCACGGAGGACACGGCGACGGCGGCGGTCCTCGCCGCGACCTTCGGCCTCGGCATCGCGCTCCTCTCGGTGGCCCAGACGCTGCGGACGGGCGGCCAGGCCGGCCTCGATTCCTTCCTGCTCGGCTCGACCGCCGGGATGCTCGCCTCGGAGGCGATCCTCATCGGCGCCCTCGCGCTGCTGGTGATCGTCATCCTGCGCCTGGCGCTCGACTGGCTGGCGATCGTCGCCTTCGACCCGGTGTTCGCCCGCGCCAGCGGCGTTCCGGTCGTCGCGCTCGACCGGCTGGTCACGGTGCTGAGCCTCGCCTGCGTCGTCATCGGCCTGCGCGTCGTCGGCCTGGTGCTGGTCGTCGCCATGCTGATCATCCCGCCCGCTGCCGCGCGCTTCTGGAGCAACCGGCTGGGCGTCGTCGTCACCCTCTCCGGGCTCTTCGGCGCCGCGGCCGCCTACGGAGGTGCCGCCGTCTCGGCGGTGGTGCCGAACACCCCAACGGGCGCCACCATCGTCGTCGTCGCCGCGGCGCTCTTCGCCCTGAGCATGCTCTTCGGCCCCGCCCGCGGGCTGCTGCGCCTCGTCGGCCGCCGGCCGGAGCGCACCGCCGCGCAGGCGGTCATGGCCGGACGCGAGGCCGTGCCGTGACAGCCTTCCTGCAGATCGACTTCCCCGCCCTGCTCGGCGCGTCGCTTGCCGCCCTGGCCTGCGGCCTCGTGGGCAACCTCCTCGTGCTCACCCGCAGGGCCATGTTCAGCGACGCGCTGAGCCACGTCATGCTGCCCGGCGTGCTCGGCGCCTTCCTGCTCACGGGCTCGACCGCGGCGCCCGCGGTCCTCGCAGGCGGCATCGCGGCGGCGCTGGTGGCGGCCCTGCTCGTCCACGTCCTCGTCCGCTATGGCCGGGTCGATCCGTCCGCCGCGCTCGGCATCGTCTTCACCACGCTCTTCGCCATCGGCATCGTGCTGATGGAGTGGTCCGGCGCAGCGAGGACCAGCTTCGACGTGCACCACATCCTGTTCGGCAACCTGGAGACGCTGGTCTGGCCGACGGCCGAGGGTCTGTCTTCGCTGGTCGATCCCGGACGCCTCGCCGACCTGCCGCGCGGCCTCGGCCACATGGCCCTCGCCCTGCTCGCCGTCGCCGTGCTGCTGGCGGCTCTTCGCACGCGCCTCGCCCTCGTCGCCTTCGACCCCGTCTTCGCGGCGGCGTCCGGCCTGCCGGTGCGGTGGCTCGACCTCGCCCTGCTGGTCGCGACCGCGCTCGCCACCGTCGCCGCCTTCGAGGCCGTCGGCGCCATCCTCGCGCTCGCCATGATCGTCTGCCCCGCTGCCACGGCGCGGCTGCTGACGCGCCGGCTCGAGACGCAGGTCGCGGTCTCGCTCGCCGTCGCGCTCGGCAGCGTCTGGCTGGGATACGCCGTCGCCGTGCTGGCGCCGCCGCTCGCGGGCTTTCCCATCGCGCTCAACGCCGCCGGCACCATCGGCGCCGCGGCGGGCCTGTTGTTCATCGGCGCGGCCTTGTGGAAGGCGCGGCCGCCGGAGCGGAGGACGGCATGACGTCGAGGCCTGCACCCAACCGCATCGAGGCCGCCTGCCGCGAGAAGGGCCTGCGCCTCACCGGCCAGCGCCGCCTGATCGCGCAGGTCCTGTCGGAGGCCCGCGACCACCCGGACGTTCCGGAACTGCACCGCCGCGCACAGGAGCGCGACGCACGCATCTCGCTGCCGACCGTCTACCGCACGGTGAAGCTGCTGGAGGGGGCGGGCATCCTCGAACGGCATGCCTTCCGCGACGGTCGCGCCCGCTACGAGAGCGCCGGTCGCACGCACCACGACCACCTCATCGACCTCCGGACGGGCAAGGTCATCGAGTTCCGCAACGCCGAGATCGAGCAGCTGCAGGCCGAGATCGCGAGGCGGCTGGGCTTCCGCCTCGTCGGCCACCGGCTTGAGCTCTACGCCGAGCCGCTCGACGAGCCCGAGGCCTGAGCCGCCGGCCCGTCGCCTTCGATCTCTGCACCGTCTTCCACGCTTCCGCGCCGCTGCAGGAAGACCGCGGCGAGCCAGCACGCCATCGCCCACGTGGCGCCGATCGACCAGCCGGCGAGCACGTCGGTCGGCCAGTGCACGCCAAGATAGACCCGGCTCGCGCCGATCGCGAGCGTCAGCAGCACGGCCACGGCGACGACGTAGACCTTGATCCGGCGCCGCGGGCTGACGCGGGCGACCAGCACTCCCAGCGTCAGGTAGGTCACGGCCGACAGCATGGCGTGCCCCGACGGGAAGCTCAGCGAACGCACGTCCACGAGGTGCGCCACGAGGTCGGGCCGCGGGCGGTCGAAGCCGAGCTTGAGCAGGCTCGACAGCAGCGCCCCGCCGCCGATCGACACCACCACCAGCCACGCCGCCCCGCGCTTGCCGGCGAGCGCGAGGTAGGCCACCACGACCAGCGTCATGATCGTCAGCACCGTCGTGCCGCCGAGAGCGGTGAGGTCGCGCATCATCGATTCCAGCCACCACGGGCCGATGGGATCGGCGCTGTCGAGTGGCGAGCGCAACGCCCGCAGGATCGCCTCGTCGAAGGCGTGCGTCTCGCCCTCCCGCACCTCGCCCGCGATCCGCAGGAAGGCGAAGAGGCCGGCGGCGGCGACCAGCAGCGCAGAGACGGGGCCGATCTCCAGCCGGGCGACGAGGCCGCGGATCATTCGGCGTCCCCGTCGGCGCTGATCTGCTTGCGGCAGATGTCGGCATGGCCGCGCAGGACCGCCTCGTCGTCGGGCGTCACGGCGCCTTGCATCGAGCGCGTCAGGAGCGGGCTGCCTTCGAGCCGGTCCCCGACGCAGCCGCACATGCGCCGGCAGTAGCCGGCGTCGGTGCCGGTGGCCGTGCATGTCTTCGTGCAGGCGGCGGCGAAGGCCCCGGGCGGCGTCGAAAGGTCGGCCTTCGGTGCGCCCAGCGCCACGGCGAGCGACAGCAGGCCGAAGAACACGGGCTGGTGGACGAGGTAGACGAGCAGGCTGTGCCGCCCGCCGAAGGCCAGCACCCGGCCGACCGGACCCGGCTGCCAGGACGCCAGCCGGACATCCCATCCCGCCGCGAGGACGAGGCGCGCGGCGGCCACCCCGGCCAGAACGGCCGCGAACCAGGGGAACACCGGCACGAAGTCGTTGGTCAGCGGCGCCTTCGGCATCAGGCCCAGCCACCACAGGCCCGGGCTGTCGAAGGCCGGCGAGGTCAGCACGGCGGGCGCGCCGGCGACCAGCGCGGCGATCAGGACGATCCACCAGACGGGTGCCCGGAGCATGGGCAGTGCCAGCACGCTCGCCACCGCGATCGAATGCAGGATGCCGAAGAAGACGAAGCTCTGCGGTGTCGCGTACCACGTGCCCAGCGTCACCAGAAGCGCGCCCGCCGACACCATGCCGAGCCGCCGCAGGTATGGCACGGGCCGCAGCCCGCCGCGCGTCGACAGCACGAGGCTGACGCCCACGAGAAAGAGGAAGCTGCCGGCGATGAGCTTGGCGAAGAGCCGCCACGCCGGGTCGACGCCGGCCTGAAGCGTGATGAAGCCGAAGAAGCCGAGGTCCCACGTGAAGTGGTAGACGAACATCGCCACCAGCGCGACGCCGCGGGCGACGTCGACGGCGGGGATGCGGACGGCGGAAGTGCGGACGGGCTGCTCCATGCCCCGGTTCTAGGGCATCACCGGCCGGAGGGGATAGCGCCAATCGCTCCGACGCCGCGTACACCGGCGAAGGCCGCGTCTCCCTTCTCCCCTCGTCGGGGGGAGAAGGTCCCGGAGCGAAGCGCAGGGGGATGAGGGGAGCGGGCGGGGCGGGCAAGAACCCCTCATCCGGCGCTGCGCGCCACCTTCTCCCCGCAGCGGGGAGAAGGGAGCAGCGCGGGCGACCCGCCTTTTCAGTTCAGCATCGCGCCCTTGGGCGGGGCCTCGGGGGCCACGACCACGTCACCGATGCGCAAGCCCTCCGGGCCGGCCGAGATCGACACCTCGTCGCCGTCGTGGATCTTGCCCGACAGGATCAGCTCGGCGAGCGGATCCTGCACGTTCTTCTGGATCACGCGCTTCAGAGGCCGGGCGCCGTAGGCGGGATCGTACCCCTTGTCGGCGAGCCAGGTGCGCGCCGACGCGTCGAGCGCCAGCACGAGCTTGCGCTCGTCGAGGAGCTTCTGCAGCCGGGTGAGCTGGATGTCGACGATGGCGCCCATCTGCTCCCGCCGCAGCCGGTGGAACAGCAGGATCTCGTCGACGCGGTTGAGGAACTCCGGCCGGAAGTGCGAGCGCACCACCGCCATCACCTCGTCGCGCACCGCGTCGGAGTCCTCGCCCTCGCGCTGGTTCACCAGGAACTCCGCGCCGAGGTTGGAGGTCATGATGATCAGCGTGTTGCGGAAGTCGACCGTGCGACCCTGCCCGTCGGTGAGCCGCCCGTCGTCGAGCACCTGGAGCAGGACGTTGAACACGTCCGGATGCGCCTTCTCGATCTCGTCGAACAGCACCACCTGATAGGGCCGCCGCCGCACCGCCTCGGTGAGGGCACCGCCCTCCTCGTAGCCGACATAGCCGGGAGGCGCGCCGATCAGCCGGGAGACGGAGTGCTTCTCCATGTATTCCGACATGTCGAGGCGCACCATCGCGGTCTCGTCGTCGAACAGGAACGACGCCAGAGCCTTGGTGAGCTCCGTCTTGCCGACGCCGGTCGGCCCGAGGAACATGAACGAGCCGATGGGCCGGTTCGGGTCCTGCAGGCCGGCGCGGGCACGCCGCACCGCCGTCGAGACGGCGGCGACAGCCTCCGCCTGGCCGACGACGCGGCGGGCGATCTGCTCCTCCATCTTCAGGAGCTTCTCCTTCTCGCCCTCGAGCATCTTGTCGACCGGCACGCCGGTCCACCGCGAGACGACCTGCGCCACGTCGTTGGCCGTCACGGCCTCCGCCACGAGCGCCGTCTGCTCGCTGCCCTCGACGTCCTTGAGCTTCTTCTCGAGGTCGGGGATCACGCCGTAGGCGAGCTCGCCGGCCTTCTGGTACTCGCCCTTGCGCTGGGCGTTGGCGAGGTCGGTGCGGGCCTGCTCCAGCTGCTCCTTGAGCTTCTGGGCGCTGCCGAGCTTCTCCTTCTCCGCCTTCCAGCGCGCGGTGAGCGTCGCCGACTTCTCCTCGAGACCGGCAAGCTCCGTCTCCAGGCGGCCGAGCCGGTCCCTGGAGGCGGTGTCGCTCTCCTTCTTCAGCGCCTCCTGCTCGATGCGCAGCTGGACGATGCGCCGGTCGAGCTCGTCGAGCTCCTCGGGCTTGCTGTCCACCTGCATGCGCAGCCGCGAGGCGGCCTCGTCGACGAGGTCGATGGCCTTGTCCGGCAGGAAGCGGTCGGTGATGTAGCGGTTGGACAGCGTCGCCGCCGCGACGATGGCGCCGTCGGTGATGCGCACGCCGTGGTGGAGCTCGTACTTCTCCTTCAGGCCGCGCAGGATCGACACCGTGTCCTCCACGGTGGGCTCGCTCACGAAGACAGGCTGGAAGCGCCGCGCCAGCGCCGCATCCTTCTCGACGTGCTTGCGGTACTCGTCGAGCGTGGTGGCGCCAATGCAGTGCAGCTCGCCGCGGGCGAGCGCGGGCTTGAGCAGGTTGGAGGCGTCCATCGCCCCGTCCGCCTTGCCGGCGCCGACCAGCGTGTGCATCTCGTCGATGAACAGGATCACGCCGCCCTCGGCGGACTGGACCTCGTTCAGCACCGCCTTGAGCCGCTCCTCGAACTCGCCGCGATACTTCGCGCCGGCGATAAGCGCGCCCATGTCGAGGGCGAGCAACTGCTTGTCCTTGAGGCTCTCCGGCACGTCGCCGTTGACGATGCGCAGCGCCAGGCCCTCGGCGATGGCGGTCTTTCCGACGCCGGGCTCGCCGATGAGGACGGGGTTGTTCTTGGTCCGCCGGGACAGCACCTGGATGGCGCGGCGGATCTCCTCGTCGCGGCCGATGACCGGGTCGAGCTTGCCCTCGCGCGCCGCGGCAGTCAGGTCGCGGGCGTACTTCTTCAGCGCGTCGTAGGCGTTCTCGGCCGACGCGTTGTCCGCCGTGCGGCCCTTGCGCAGCTCGTTGATCGCCGTGTTCAGGTTCTGCGGCGTCACGCCGGCGCGGGCGAGGATCTTGCCCGCCTCGCTGTCCTTCTCGGTGGCGATGGCGAGGAGCAGGCGCTCCACCGTCACGTAGCTGTCGCCGGCCTTCTGGGCGATCTTCTGCGCCGTGTCGAACAGGCGCACGAGGTCGCGGGTCGGCTGCGGCTGGGCCGCGGCACCCGACACCTTTGGCTGCTTGGCGAGCGCCTGCTCGGTGAGCCGCAGCGCCTCGCGGGCGTCGCCGCCGGCGCGCTGGATCAACCCGGCGCACAATCCCTCATTGTCCTCGAGCAGCACCTTGAGCATGTGCTCGGGGGTCAGCTGCGGATGACCGTCGCGCATCGCCGCCGTCTGGGCGGACTGGACGAACCCCTTGGCGCGATCCGTGTACTTCTCGAAATCCATGCGAAACCTCCTTCGGCCGCGCGCTTCGCCGTCCTGTCAGGCCCGGTCCCGCGCTCCGTGCTCGACGGTCCCTTTGCAGGCGGCCGTCGAGGCATAGATAGGTGTTGCATTTCCACAACGGAAGGGGCCCGCGTGTCGAACGCCGCAGACGCCGCCACCATCACCGCGATCCACTTCTACCCGGTCAAGGGACTGTCCCCGCAGCCGCTCGAGGCCGTCACGCTCACGCCGGGCGACCCGCTCCCGCACGACCGACGCTACGCCATCGAGAACGGGCCGTCGCCCTTCGACCCCGCAACGCCGTCCCACCTGCCCAAGATCCACTTCCTCATGCTGATGCGCAACGGCCTGCTGGCCCGCCTGCGCACGCATTTCGACCCGTCGACGACCACCCTGACCGTCGAGGAGGGCGGACGGGAGGTCGCCCGCGGCGATCTCTCGACGCCGGAGGGCCGGGCCGCCGTCGAGGCTTATCTCGCGGGCTATTGCGCAGCCGACTTGCGGGGGCCGCCGCGGATCCTCGAGGCGCCGGGATTCAGCTTCTCGGACACGAAGCGCCGGGTGCTGTCGATCGTCAACCTCGCCAGCGTCCGGGCGCTCGAGCAGCGCATCGGCGCGCCGGTGGACCCAGTCCGCTTCCGCGGCAACCTCCACGTCGAGGGCCTGCCGCCCTGGGGCGAGTTCGATCTCCTCGATCGCGACCTCGTCTCACCCGGCGGGGTGCGGCTGCGGGTGGTCAAGCGCATCGACCGCTGCGCCGCCACCAATGTCGACCCCGCGTCCGGCATCCGCGACATGAACATCCCGCAGACGCTGATGCGCGCCTACGACCACGTCGACTGCGGCGTCTATGCCGAGGTGGTGGAAGGCGGCACGCTGAAGCCGGGAGAGGCGCTCCGGGCGATCTGATCCGTCCAGACCGGTCCTGAAACGACGAAGGCCGGGCGCATGCCCGGCCTTCCTGCATTCTGAATTCAGTCGCCGATCACTCGGCCGCCGGCTCGCCGCTCGGGACGGGAGCATCGTCGCCCTCCTCCTGCCGGACGCGCGGGGCGCGGCGGCGGCGCTGGCGGAGCGGGAAGCGGCCCGTCTCCTCCTCGCCGCCCGGGGCCGCCACCTCGACGGGCTCGGCCACGCGCTCGTCCTCGACAGGGACGGGGGTGCGGACGGGAGCGGTGATGAAGGCCGGAAGGGCGCTGCCGGCCTCCTCCTCCACCGCGGGAGCCCGCTCCGGGCGTTCCTGGCGCTCGGCCCGCTCGGGCCGGTCCTGCCGCTCGGGGCGGTCCTGCCGGTCACGGAAGTCCGGGCGGTCGGGGCGCGGCCCGCGCCGGCCGAACCGGTCGTCGCGGCGCTGCTGGCCGTCGCGCGGCTGGAAATCGCCGCGCGGTTCACGCGGTTCGCGCTGCTCGCGCGGCTGCCACTCGCGCGGTTCCCTGGGCTCGCGGGGCTGCGGACCCTCGCCGCGGGGCTGCCATTCCCGCGGCTCGCGCGGTTCGCGCGGCTGCCACTCGCGCTGTTCGCGCGGCTGGTTCTGGCGGTGCTGCTGCGGCTGGGGCTGGTAGTCGTCGCCGTCGACGCCGGGGAAGCGGACGTCCGGCTGCGGACCGCCGGCGAAGGGCACGGACTCGTCGCCGTCGTCGTCGCCCTCGTCGCCACCCACCTCGAAGGGCCGGTAGGACGGGTTCTGCTGGCGGAACTGCTCCTGCGCCGCCGCAATGAGGCGCAGGTAGTGCTCCGCGTGCTGGAGATAATTCTCCGCCATCACGGGGTCGCCGGAGGCCTGGGCATCACGTCCGAGCTGCAGGTACTTTTCCGCGATGTGCTGCGCCGTCCCGCGGATCTTCACGTCCGGACCGTTCGACTCGTAGCTCCGCGACAGCGGATTCGGGCCCTTCCCGCCCCGATTGCGCCCGCGCATCCGCTTGTTGTTCTGATGACTGGGTCTCATCGAACGTCCTTCATGAGGAGAGGGTCTTGGCTCCGGCCGGAACGGGAACGGGCCCTGAGGGGCCTGGACCGAAAGACCGACGGGATGTGATCGAGGCTATCAAGCCTGGTTTCCGCCTTCGCGACCGTGGCGCGTGGTGTCGAGAGTCTCGTCCGCTCCGCGAATCCGCCGGTTCGCATGAGCTTTCCGCCCATGGCCGACCGCATCCGCTTCACCGGAGCCCTTGTCGTCGCTTGGCGGAGCCTGTCCCAAGGGACGCGCTCCAGATCCCGGAGGCATGGCCACCGCTCACGAAAACGAGCGCGGTAGTGCTGGCCTCAACGCGATTCGCCCCGATGCTTTCGCACGGCGCACCCGACGATTTGTGCGGACACTAGTCGCTTCGGCCCCAGAAACCAAGCATTTTTCTGGAGAGCGAACGGATTTCCCCGGGGAATGGTTTCCGGTTACGCGCGCCGCCGCATGAGAAGAGCCCGGGGTCGGTTGCCGAAATCGGCGAAAGGACCTTCCACGACGTATCCGGCATCTCGGAAGAGCTGGGACACGGTCTCCGCCTGGTCGTGCCCGATCTCCACGACGCACAGGCCGCCGGGCGCCAGCACGCCTTCGAGCCCGGCGGCAATGATGCGGTAGGCGTCCAGCCCGTCCCGCCCGCCGGACAAGGCGAGGTGCGGGTCGTGCCGGCTCACCTCGGGTTCCAGCCCGGGGATCACGGCCTCGACGATATAGGGCGGGTTCGAGACGACGAGGTCGAAGAGGCCCTCCAGCCCCTCGAACCAGTCCCCCACCCGCATCTCCGCCCGGTCATCCACACGGTTCCGGGCGGCGTTGAACCGAGCCGTCTCCACGGCCTCAGGCGAGACGTCCACCCCGACGCCCGTCGCGCCCGGCAGTTCGCTCAGCAGGGCGACGAGCAGGCAGCCGCTCCCGGTTCCGAGGTCGAGAATCCGCAACCCCTTGGCCGCATGACGACGCTCCTTCAACCCCAGGAGGGCAGCAGCGACGACCGTTTCACTGTCGGGCCGCGGCACCAGCGTCGCCGGCGAGAGCACGAAGGGAAGCGACCAGAACTCCCATTCGCCCAGGATTCGGGCCACGGGGACCCTCTGCAACCGGTTGCGCACGTGGCTGGAGAGCTTGCGGGCCGCCTCCTCGCCCAGCGGCAGGCGCGGCGACCGCACGAGATCGGCATGCGTGAGGCCCGCCGCATCGAGGGTCAGCAGCCGCGCGTCGCGCTGCGCCGTCCCGATGCCCGCGTCACGGAAGAGGTCGCCGAGCAGCTTGAGCGCCTGCAGCCGGGTCGTCCCGGGATCGAGATCGGGCCCGCCGGAATCACGGCTGGTCATGCCCGGCCCTCCTCGGCGGCCAGCAGCGCCGCCTGGTGCTCCGTGGTGAGCGCATCGACCAGTTCGTCCAGCGCCTCCCCCGCGATGACCTGCGGCAGCTTGTACAGGGTGAGGTTAATCCGGTGGTCGGTCACCCGTCCCTGGGGGAAGTTGTACGTCCGGATCCGCTCCGAGCGGTCGCCCGATCCCACCTGCGAGCGCCGGTCGGCGGCGCGCGCGCTGTCGCGCTTCTGGCGCTCCAGGTCGAAAAGCCGGCTGCGCAGCACCTCCATGGCCTTGGCCCGGTTCCGGTGCTGGGACCGCTCCTCCTGCATCATGACCACGATGCCCGTCGGCACGTGGGTGATGCGGATCGCGCTCTCGGTCTTGTTGACGTGCTGGCCGCCGGCACCGCCGGCCCGCATCGTCTCGATCTGCAGGTCCCTGTCGTCGATGGCGACATCGACCTCCTCGGCGATCGGCAGCACGGCGACGGTGGCGGCAGACGTGTGGATGCGCCCGCTTGCCTCCGTGTCAGGCACCCGCTGCACGCGATGCACGCCGCTCTCGAACTTGAGCCGGGCGTAGGCGCCCTTCCCGTGGATCTCCGCCACGATCTCCTTGTACCCGCCGACGGTGCCCTCGCTGGCGGAGAGGATCTCGACCCGCCAGCGCTTCGTGTCGGCATAGCGCTGGTACATGCGGAAGAGATCACCGGCGAACAGCGAAGCCTCGTCGCCGCCGGTGCCGGCCCGCACTTCGAGGATGACGCCGCGCTCGTCGGCCTCGTCGCGGGGCAGCAGCAGCAGCTTCACCTGCTGGCGCAGCGCCTCGACCCGCCCCACGGCCTCGCCGCGCTCCTCCTCGGCGAGGGCGCGCATCTCCGCGTCCGTCTGCGGGTCCGCGAGCATCGCCTCCACGCCGGCAAGGTCCTGCTCGGCCGCCCGCATCGCCTTCACGGCGTCCACGACCGGGTCGAGCTCCGCCAGTTCGCGCGACAACGTCACGAAGGTGTCTGAGTCGCCGCCGGCCGCGAGCCGGTCGGTGATCACCGCGTGGCGGGCGAGGATGGATTCGAGCTTCTGGACGGGAAGGGACATGGCAAACCGGCGACGGAGGTCGAAAGGGCGGCGGAAACCGCCCCGCTAGACCGGGATGCCGTGGGTCTCGGCGAACTGGACGAGGTGCGGCCGGATGCTCGCCGACACGTCCCTCGCCGTGACCAGCGGCATCAGGAACTCGGTGAGGCGGGCCATCTCGAGCGACAGCAGCATCGCCTTCACCGGGCCGATCGACGCCGGCGACATCGACAGCGAGCGGAACCCGATGCCCAGAAGCGCCATGGCGTCGACGGGACGTCCGCCCAGCTCGCCGCACAGCGTCGCGGGGATGCCGGCACGGTCGGCTGCCTCCACAACCGCCCGCAGCGCCCGCAGGACCACGGGGTTCAGCGCATCGAAACGGTTGGCGACCTGCGGGTTCTCGCGGTCGGCGGCGAACAGGAACTGCATCAGGTCGTTCGACCCGACGGAGAGGAAGTCCGCCTCGGCGCAGATCTCGTCCAGCTGGAAGAGGAGGGAAGGCACCTCCACCATCACGCCGAGCCGCACGCTGCGCGGCGCCTCGTAGCCGTGCCGCGCGAGGTGGGCCTTCTCCCGGTCGACGATGGCGCGCGCCCGGACGAACTCGTCCACCGTCGCCACCATCGGGAACATGATGCGGATGTCGCGCCCGCCCGCGGCCTTGAGCAGCGCGCGCACCTGCGCGCGCAGCAGGCCCGGCCGGTCCAGCCCGATGCGGATGGCCCGCCAGCCCAGCGCCGGGTTCTCCTCCTCGACTTGCCGCATGTAGGGCAGCACCTTGTCGCCGCCGATGTCGAGGGTGCGGAAGGTGACCGGCCGGTCGCCGGCGGCCTCCAGCACGGAGCGGTAGAGGGTCAGCTGCTCGCCCGCCGTCGGCATCCGCTCGGCGATCATGAACTGCAGTTCGGTACGGAACAGCCCGATGCCGGCCGCGCCGGTCTCCTCCAGGTGGGGCAGGTCGACGAGCAGGCCGGCGTTGAGGTGCAGGTTGACGTCGACGCCGTCCTTGGACCGGGCCGGCTTGCCGCGGAGCTTGCGGTACTGCTCCTGCCGCCGGGCGCGCAGCCGCGCCTTCTCGCGGAAGGCCCCCTCGACGTCCGGCTGGGGCCGCAGGTGGACCTGCGCCATGCCGCCGTCGACGATGATCGCGTCGCCGCTCTCGGCCAGGCCGGTGACATTGTCGACGTTCCCGACGGCCGGGATGCCGAGCGCGCGCGCGACGATCGCCACGTGGCTCGTCGGACCGCCCTCCTCCAGCACGAGGCCGCGCAGGCGCGAGCGGTCGTAGTCGAGCAGCGCGGCCGGGCCCATGGCCCGCGCCACGATGATGGCGTTGTCCGGCAGCACCGACTGCGAGACCACGATGTCGCGCCCGACCAGCCGGTGGAGCAGCCGGTTGGCGAGGTCGTCCAGGTCGTGCAGGCGCTCGCGCAGGTACGGGTCCGTCTGGCGCATCATGCGCGCCCGCGTGTCCGACTGGACGCGCTCGACCGCCGCCTCGGCCGTCAGGCCCGAGGTGATGGCCTCGCGCAGGCGGCGCAGCCAGCCCTGGTCGTGGGCGAACATGCGGTAGGTCTCGAGCACGTCCCGGTGCTCGCCGCCATGGGCGACGTCGCCCCGGTCGATCATGTCGTCGATGGAGGACCGCAGCTCGGCGATGGCCGCGTCGAGGCGCTCCGCCTCGCGCGCGGGATCGTCTGCGATCAGGTTCGAGACGACGACGCGGGGCTCGTGCAGGACGACGTAACCGAGGCCGACGCCGTCGGCGAGCGGCTGGCCGGTGAGCGTGACGGGGCGGCGCAGGGCGATGTCGGCGCCCGGCCGCGCCAGGGTCTGCAGCTCGCCCGAGGCCAGCATCTCCGCCAGCACCATGGCGGTCGTCTGCAGCGCCTCGACCTCCTCCTCGGAGTAGAGGCGGTGCGCCCGGTTCTGGACGACGAGCACGCCGAGCGTGTTGCCGCCGCGCAGGACGGGGACGCCCAGGAAGGACTGGTAGATCTCCTCGCCCGTCTCCGGCTTGTAGGAGAAGGAGGGGTGCGACTGCGCGTTGGGCAGGTTGAGCGGCTGCGCCTGCTGGGCGATCAGGCCGACGAGGCCTTCGCCTGCCCGCATCGTCGTCAGGTGGACGGCGTCGCGGTTGAGGCCTTCAGTGGCGTAGAGCTCGAGGGTGCTGTCGGCCCGCAGCACATAGAACGAGCAGACCTCCGCCACCATGTTGTTGGCGATGAGGACGACGATCTTGTCGAGGCGCGCCTGCGCGCTGACCGGCTCCGCCATCACCTCGCGGAGGCGGCGCAGCAGCAGACGCGGTCCGCCAAGAGCGCTTCGCATCAGCCCCTCGCGCCTCGCATGAGCCGTTCCCCCGCGTCACCACCGCCCCGGAGGACGGAACGAGTGCCCGAATCGTGGATGGCGTCCCCCCGGGGCCCGCCGCCCTCCCGCTTTATCCTACCGCCGGGCGTGAATGCAAAGTCCGCACCGGACGCCACCCGGCACCACGTATCGCGGGGCTAGGCCTTGTCGAGGCCATAGAGCGAATGGAGGGTCCGGACCGCCAGTTCGGTGTAGGCGGCGTCGATCAGCACCGAGAACTTGATCTCGGACGTCGTGATGGCCCGGATGTTGATGCCCTTGTCGGCCAGCGCCCGGAAGGCCTTGGCGGCCACGCCGGCATGGCTGCGCATGCCGATGCCGATGGCCGACACCTTCACCACGTCCGTCGCGCCCTGCAGCGAGGCGTAGGCGATCTTGTCGCGAGCGGCTTCCAGGATGGTCCGGGCGCGATCGTAGTCGGCCGTCGGCACCGTGAAGGTGATGTCGGTCGTGGTCGTGTCGTCCGACACGACCTGGATGATCATGTCGACGTTGATGTTGGCGTCGGCCAGCGGACCGAAGATCGCCGCGGCGACGCCCGGCTTGTCCGCGACGCGCCTGAGCGTGATCTGGGCCTCGTCCTTGGAGTAGGCGATGCCGGTGACGATCTGCTGTTCCACGATCTCCTCCTCGTCGCAGATGAGGGTGCCGGCCTGGGGCGTCGCCGGATCGTCGAACGACGAGCGCACATAGGTGCGCACCTTGTGCACCATGGCGAGTTCGACCGAGCGGACCTGCAGCACCTTGGCGCCGAGCGACGCCATCTCGAGCATTTCCTCGAAGGCGACGCGGTCGAGCCGCTTCGCCTTGGTCACGATGCGCGGATCGGTGGTGTAGACCCCGTCCACGTCGGTGTAGATGTCGCAGCGGTCGGCGCCGATGGCGGCGGCGATGGCGACGGCGCTGGTGTCCGAGCCGCCGCGCCCGAGGGTCGCGATCTGGCCCGTGGGCGCATGGATGCCCTGGAAGCCGGAGATCACCGCCACCTCGCCCCGGCCGAAGCCGTGCAGCAGGCCCGACCCGTCGATCCCCTCGATGCGCGCCGAGCCGTGGGCGGCGCTGGTGTGGATCGGGATCTGCCAGCCCTGCCAGGAGCGGGCCGGGATGCCCATGTCCTTCAGCACGATCGCCAGCAGGCCTGACGTGACCTGCTCGCCCGAGGCGACGACGACGTCGTACTCGGACGGGTCGTAGAGGGCGGAGGCCTCCTTGACCCAGCCGACGAGCTCGTTCGTCTTGCCGGCCATGGCGGACACCACCACGGCCACGTGGTGGCCGGCCTTGACCTCGCGCTCCACGTGCCGGGCGACGTTGCGGATGCGCTCCACGGTGGCGACGGAGGTGCCGCCGAACTTCATCACGAGACGGGCCATGGCGGGCTCGGGTGTCTCTCGGTAGGGCTGCGGCGGATGCGTGCCTTGCGTCACGCGCGCAGCCGTTGGAAAAGGGCGCACACTCATGACGGCGGCGGTGGGGCCTGTCAACGGTCGCCCGCCTCCGCCTTCCTGCCGAGGGAAATCCTGATGACCCACAGCGCCGGCGCCACCGTCGACCCCTCCGAGGTCGCGCGCTTCGAGCGGATCGCCCGCACCTGGTGGGATCCGGACGGTGCCATGAAGACGCTGCACCGCTTCAACCCGGTGCGCATCGCCTTCATCCGCGACCGGGCCGCGGCCCGCTGGGGCCGCGATGTCCGCGGCGGCCGTCCGCTCGAGGGGCTCACGGTGCTGGACGTCGGCTGCGGCGGCGGCCTGCTGTGCGAGCCGCTGGCCCGGCTCGGCGCCACCGTCACCGGGATCGACCCCGCGCCGACCAATGTCGAGGTCGCCCGGCTCCACGCCGCGAAGTCCGGGCTGGCCATCGACTACCGCCAGGCCACCGTCGAGGACCTCGTCGCCGAGGGACGCCGCTTCGACATCGTGCTGGCCATGGAGGTCGTCGAGCACGTCGCCGACGTGGGGTTGTTCGTGTCGGCCTGCTGCGACGCGGCGAAGCCGGACGGCCAACTCTACATGGCAACGCTCAACCGCACGCTGCGCGCCTTCGCGCTGGCCATCGTCGGCGCCGAGTACGTGCTCGGCTGGCTGCCGAAGGGCACGCACCAGTGGGAGAAGTTCGTCACGCCGGACGAACTCGCGGCCGCGATCGAGGACGGCGGGCTGGCCGTCTGCGAGCAGACCGGCGTGGTCTACAATCCGCTTTCCGGCACGTGGCGGTCGTCGAGCGACTGCTCGGTGAACTACATGGTGCTGGCCGAGCGCGGAGACTGAATCAGGGTCAGCCAGTCGGGGGCACCCGCCTCGACCCTCGCAGCCACCGGCAGGCGGTGGGCCGTCTCCGCGAGACCCATCAGCCGCGCCGCCTCGGCCGTGCTCGCGGCGATCTCCGCGGTGGACGTCACCTGGACGAGCAGCGCCTCGGAGACGCGCGAAAGCCTGCCGTGCAGGTCTCCCACCATGTCGTTGAGGCCGGCGACGCCCCGGATGCTGCCGAGGGCGCCGGACCGCACGCGCTCGATGCCAGCGGCGGCCTTCTTCGTCGCGTCGTGGGTCGCCGAGGACAGCGCCTTCACCTCCTGGGCCACCACGGCGAAGCCGCGCCCTGCGTCTCCGGCGCGCGCCGCCTCGATGGCGGCGTTCAGGGCCAGCAGGTTGGTCTGGCGGGCGATCGCCGCGATCATCTCCACAACCTGCCCCACCTCGGCGAGGGCATCGCGCAGCGCATCCGCGCCCTCGAGCGCCGACTTCACCTGCCGCCGCGCCGCATCGACGGCGGCATAGGAGCCGCTGACCTGCTCGGAGATGGTCCGGCCGGTTGCCGTCAACTCGTCGAGCGCGCTCGCGATGGCGGTGACGCTGGCCGCGGCCTCGCCGACGACGGTGGCGGGCGACGCCGTCCCCGGCGCCGGTTCGCGCGGCGGGCCGACCGCGGCGGACGATTCTCCGGGGGACGATGCTTGGGGGGCAGAAGCCGGGACGAAATGGGTCCCGTCAGGCGTCAGGGCAAAGGACATGGGTACAATCTGCGAACTGAAAACGCCGCGAGACTGGACGCATCAAGTTAAGATTTCATCCCCATGGTCACCATTCGCTAAGGATGTGGAACGGCGGTTCTCGCAACCTTGAGTTATGCGACGAGGCCCGCCTCGACCAGCTGGTCGGCCGTGAAGACCAGTCGCAGGCAGCCCCAGTGGCGTCCGCCCACGAAGACCGGGGCCGAGACGTCGACGACGGCGACGGAGGTGCCGTCAGGCAGCGGAAGGCCATAGGACTGGATGAGCGACGGCCGCAGGTTGCGGGCCGCCGCGAGCCCGTGCACGTCAGCCAGGACCTGATGCTGAAGCGGCGTGACGACCGCGCCGTGGCCCCGGTGGCAGGGCACCGCGGGCACGGCATTGCGGTCGAGGAGGCCCGCCACCAGCACGTCCGGCGGTCCCGCCGCAGCGTGCGACAGCGAAGCGGAGCCGAAGGCGGCGAGCCCGCCGGTCCATGCCGCGGCGTCGCCGCCGTCCCGGAACACGTCGCGAACCCGGGCCTCGCCCCGCGCCAGCAGGTCGTCGATGCGGGTTCCGAGCTCCGATGCCGCCGCCCCGCAGCGGCGCACGAGGGGCGCATAGACGGTCGACAGCCGCTCCAGCATGGTCTCGAGGGCCGACCGCGACGTCTCGTCGCAGGCCACGATGCGCACCGCGATGCCGTTGCTGCGAGCCGACACGATCCGCACCTCGAACTGGCCGAGGCCCGGCACGGTCAGGACGGCGGCCTCGCCGGCGTGCTCGGCGAGCCGCTCCGCGGTCAGCAGGAAGGCACCGTCGGCCGAGACGTTGCCGGTCGAGACGGACAGCGTCCGCCCGCCCAGCGTGAGGGTCGCGTGGCGCACCAGCGGCAGCCGGTCCGGCACGATCTGCGCCGTGTCCGCCTGGCGCACCAGGATCGAGGCATGGTCGTTGAGCAGCGAGATCGTCGCGTCGGCACGGTCCGCGGCGCCTTCGGCATCGCGGGCAAGACCCGCCGCCTCGGCGCCCAGCCCCTCGATGGTCTCGGCCTCGCGGTTCACCTCCTCGGCGAAGGCGGCGGCCTCCGCCGCGCTGCGGCCGATCTCCACTGTGGTCTGGACCTGCCGGGACACCGCCTCCACGACCGCCTGGAACGACGTGCGCAGCGTGACGATCGCCTCGCCGAGCTCGCCCACGTCCTCCATGCTGGTGACGGCGTTGGCCCGCACCCGGTCGATGGTCGAGGCGATGCGGCTCGTCGCCTCCTGTGTCGCAACCGAGAGCGCCTTGACCTCCTGGGCGACGACGGCGAAGCCGCGCCCGGCTTCGCCCGCCCGCGCCGCCTCGATCGTGGCGTTGAGGGCCAGCAGGTTGGTCTGCCGGGCGATGGAGGAGATGAGGTTCACGACGTCGCCGATCTCGACGATCGAATCGCGCAGCAGCGCCGCGGCCTCGCGGGCGCGGCGTGCCCGGTCGCGGGCGGCATCCACCGTCGCGCTCGAATCCGTGATCCGGCTGGAGATGACGTGGCTGGCACCACCGAGATCATCGAGGGCCCGGGAGATCGCACCCGCGTTGTTCCGGGCGGCCTGGGCCATGCCGGAGAACACCTCGGCCCGGCCCCGCAGCCGCTCGACGAGGCGGAACGTCTCGCGCAGGCGCCGTCGCAGCTCGAGATTGGCGTCTCCGACCTCGCGGACGTCGCGGAAGACGTCCGCCTGCATCAGCCGGATGGTTTCGGTACCGTCGCGGGGAACCGGGCGGGGCGCGACTTCGGCGGCGGGTGCCGGAGACGGGGCAGCGGCAGTGACAGCCGTCGCCGGCTGCCGGCCCCACCACTTCGCCAGCCTCTGCGCCAACACACCCATAACGAGATCAAGACCACCTGCCGCAACCGTCAGGAGAATGCTCCTGCCGGGTTAAGAAATAGACGCCTGTGGCTTGGCCGTTCCGTCAGTTCGCCTCGTCCGGGAGGAAGGGAAGCGGCAGGGCATCGATGCCCTCCTCGGCCAGGGCCCGGGCCTCCTCGACGGTGGCCTCGCCATAGATGGCGCGGAATTCGGCCAGGCCCTCATGCATCTTGCGGGCTTCCTCGGCGAAGCGCGGGCCGACGTGCTCGGCGTTCTCGGCGACGTGCTTGCGCAGCGCCCGGACGAGTTCCCGGAACGCCCTCTCGCGCTCGGACATCAGCGCCATCGGCACGGGCGCCTCCGGCGTGGTCGCCGGCACGGGGAGCCCGCGACGCTCGTGGTCCGTGCGGGCCACGCTGGGCGCCATGATCTGCTTCTCGACCTTGGCGCTTCCGCAGGCCGGGCACGTCACGAACCCTGCCGCCTTCTGCGAGTCGTAGGACGCGCTGTCGCGAAACCAGCTTTCGAATTCGTGACCTGCCTCGCAGGCGAGGGCATAGCGGATCATGGGATCGGCAGGGGGATCAGGCCGTGCCGGTCCGGACGGTCTCGCCGTCCGCGACCGACACGACGACGTTGCGCGTGTGCTTGAGGGTCGGGATACGGCCGCGCGCATCGCCGACGGCCGCGGGGTCGATCTCGGCCATGATGACGCCGGGCGCATCTCCCGCCTCGGCCAGCACGCGGCCCCACGGGTCGACGATGATCGAGTGGCCGAACGTGTCGCGCCCGTCCTCGTGGTGCCCGGCCTGCGCCGCAGAGATCATGAACGAGCCCGTCTCGATGGCCCGGGCCCGCTGGAGGACCACCCAGTGCGCCTCGCCCGTCTGCTTCGTGAAGCAGGCCGGCGCCGACAGCACGTCGGCCCCCGCCTCGGCCAGCGCCCGGTAGAGGTAGGGGAAGCGGATGTCGTAGCAGATGCTGAGCCCCAGCCTCACGCCGGGCAGGTCCACGGCCACCGCGGACAGGCCACCCGTATAGGTGTTGGATTCCCGCCAGCTCTCGCCGTTGGGCAGGTCGACGTCGAACAGGTGCACCTTGTCGTAGCGGGCCATCAGCTCGCCGTCGGCGCCGATGACGAAGGCACGGTTGGCGACCTTGCCGTCCGGGCGCAGGATCGCGAGCGAGCCGGCATGGAGGTGGATGCGCAACTCGCGCGCCAGCGTCCGGAACGCCGCCAGCATCGGGTCCCGCTCCTCCGTCGCCAGCACGGCGAAGAGCCCGTCCCGGCTGCGGTTCACCGCGTTCGACATCTCCGGCGTCTGCACGTAGCGCGCGCCGGCAGCGGCCGCCTCGCGGATCATGCCGGCCGCGGCGTCGATGTTCGCCGCGGGGTCGGTGCCGGACCGCATCTGGACGCAGGCTGCGATGAAGGGCGCGGGTGCCATCGGCTGGGTCTCCGGTCAGGCTGCGAGGAGGGTGTCGAGCTTGCCTGCCGCGTCGAGCGCGTGCAGGTCGTCGCAGCCCCCGACATGGGTGGCTCCGATGAAGATCTGCGGCACGGTCCGGCGCCCGCCCGCCCGCTGCGCCATGGCCGCCTGCTCGCTCGGGTCGGCGACGTCGATCTCGGTGAATCGGACGCCCTTCTGCGTCAGCAGCGCCTTCGCGGCGTGGCAGTAGGGGCACCAGGCCTTGGTGTAGATCGTGACGTCGGGCATTCCAGGCTCCTCGGGCCGCGGGGTCGACCGCGTCCTTATATAGGGGAAGGCCCCGGCGGGTTTCAAACCACGCCCGCGCCATGGGGATGGAGGTCGGAAAGTCTCCGTCACGGCGCCGTACAGACGAGGGCGAAGGTCAGGACGTCCACTTCGGTGGCGCCTGCCCGCAGCAGAACCCGCGCCGCGGCGTTCGCGGTCGATCCCGTGGTCATGACGTCGTCGACGAGCACCACCCGGGCGCCAACGAGCCGGGGTGCCCGCGCCTCGTCGACGGCGAAGGCGCCCTGGAGGTTCTCGGCCCGCTCATTGCGGGTGAGGCCGACCTGCGGCCGGGTCGCGCGACGGCGGCGCAGCAGCCGGTGGTCGACCGCCAGGCCGCGACGGCCCAGCGCGGCGGCCAGAAGGCTCGCCTGGTTGTGCCGGCGTCGCCAGAGCCGCCAGGGATGGAGGGGCACCGGGACCAGGAGCGGTGAGTCCCGGAGGAGGTCCTGCCCCGCCGCCGCCATCCAGGCGCCCATGGCCGGCGCGAGATCCAGCCGGTCGCCGTACTTCAACCGGTGGACGAGATCGCGCGCGACACCCTCGTACCGCGCAACAGATCGCGCCCGGGCGAAGACCGGGGGCCGCGCCATGGCCGCGGGGGAGACCAGCCCTGCGCCTCCGTCATAGGCGAAGGGAAGCCCGAGCCGCTGGCAGAACGGCGCCGTGATCCATGGCATCGCCCGCCAGCACGGTGCGCACAGCCCGTGCGGCGCGGCCGTCGGCGCGGCGCAGGCGACACAGGCCGGCGGATAGGGCAGGTCGCACAGCCGCCCCATCCACGCCGAGAGGCGAGGCAGCAGTCGGATGGTCGGCGACAGGGCCAGCGGCGGCATTCCGAAGCCTAGCGTCGGAACACCGGCCCGGCATCACACCTTTGACGCGAAGGCCCTTGCGACCCATAAACCGCGCTCGCCACGACGGGAGACACCCGTGACCGCTGCACCCCGGCTCTTCGACCGCGTCCTGCAACGCAGGC
Source organism: Alsobacter sp. R-9 (assembly GCF_054612375.1). Lineage (NCBI taxonomy): Bacteria > Pseudomonadati > Pseudomonadota > Alphaproteobacteria > Hyphomicrobiales > Alsobacteraceae > Alsobacter > Alsobacter sp. R-9. The sequence goes on from NZ_JBTSWJ010000015.1 coordinate 64,116, forward strand.
GCCTCGCGCGTGCCCTCGCGGCGGGCGACGAGGCCTTCTTCCTCGTCCGCCGCGCGGCGGACGACCTCGCCGACCGCCTGGCAGCCGTGCTCCGCCGCTTCCCCGACGCCGTCGACGTCGGCACGCCGACCGCCGTAGCCGCGGAGGTGCTGGCCGCCGGCGGAAAGGTCGATCGGCTGCTGCGGCTCGCGCCGGTCGTGACGGTTCCGTCCACGACCGGGCCGGGATGCGTGCAGACCGTGGCCGACGAGGAGGTCCTGCCCCTCGCGCCGGAAAGCGTCGACCTCGCGGTGAGCCTCCTGGCGCTCCAGTCCGTCAACGACCTGCCGGGCACCCTCGTCCAGATCCGCCGCGCCCTGCGGCCGGATGGCCTTTTCATCGGCTGTCTCCTCGGCGGCGCCAGCCTGACGGAGCTGCGCCAGTGCTTCGCGGAGGCGGAGAGCGAGATGGAGGGCGGCGTCAGCCCCCGCGTAGCGCCGTTCGCCGACGTGCGCGACATGGGCGGGCTGCTGCAGCGCGCCGGATTCGCCCTGCCCGTCACCGACGTGGAGACGATGACGGTGCGCTACGCCGACGCGTTCCGCCTGTTCGCCGACCTGCGCGCCGCCGGCGCGACCAACGCGCTGGTCGAGCGCCGCCGCAGCCCGCTGCGGCGGGCGACGCTCATGCGCGCCGCCACCCTCTATGCCGAACGGTTCAGCGATCCCGACGGCCGGGTCCGGGCCACGGTCGAGTTCATCTGGCTCTCCGGCTGGGCGCCGCACGAGAGCCAGCAGAAGCCGCTGCGGCCCGGGTCGGCCCGCATGCGGCTGGCCGAGGCGCTCGGCGTTCCCGAGCAGCCGACGGGCGAAAAGCCCTGATCAGGCCCGGGCCTGGTCCACCATCGTCTTCACGCCGAGGCGGATCTGCTGCACGTCGTTGCCGATGGCGATGAGGTCGTAGCCCATCTGCCGCATCTGCTTGGCGCGCGCGCCGCTGGCGGCGAACATGCAGGCGGCCTTGCCGTGGGCGCGGCAGCGCTTGAGCACGTGGTCCAGCATCTCGTCGACGGCCTTGCTGCCGGCGTCCAGCCTCGGCGGGGAGGACAGGGCGATGGACAGGTCCGACGGGCCCACGAAGACGCCGTCGATGCCCGGAACCGCGAGAATGTCGTCGAGTATCGCGAGCGACTCGCGCGTCTCCACCATGGCGATGGCGACCGTGAGCTTGTTCGCCTTCTCGAGATAGTCCTGCATGCCGAGGCCGGACACGTTCAGCGCCAGCGGGGGACCCCAGCTGCGCTCGCCGACCGGCGGGAACTTCGTGTAGGCGGCGAGGCGCCTGGCGTCCTCCACCGTGTTGATCATCGGCGCGATGATGCCCGAAGCCCCCACGTCGAGCATGCGGGACGCCGTCTGGAACTCGCCGACCGGGATGCGGACGATGGCGGGCTTGCCGGCGAGCAGCACCTGGCCGATCCCCTGCACGGCGTTGCCGATGGTGACCGACCCGTGCTGCATGTCGAGCGTGACGGTGTCGACCTCCTCGCGGGCGACCAGCCCCGCGATCAGCGGATCGGGAAGGCCGACCCACCCGGTCAGCAGGCCGGACCCTCCCCCGATCGAGCGGGACAGGGCGGCGAAGGCGTCTGCGGTCATGGGCGTGGTCCCCCGGGAACGGGCCGGTTCGATACCGGCCTCTGCGCGCGGGAGACTAGAAGTGCGGCCCGCCCCGGGCAAGCCGGCAGCGGGACAGGGCGGCCATGCGCGGCTCAGCCGCTGGCGCGGATGTCCGCGATCGCCTTCGCGAGGAGCTCGCCCATCGCCGCGCGGATCTGCTGCTCGGTCACGCCGACGCCGGCCTTGGCGAAGTCGGCCGCCACCTTGCGCATCACGTCGTCGTCACCGGCCTCCTCGAAGTCGGCCAGGATGACTTCCTTGGCGTAGGCCTCGGCATCGGGGCCCGACTTCCCGAGTTTTTCGGCGGCCCACAGGCCGAGCATCTTGTTGCGACGCGCCATGGCCTTGAACTTCAGTTCCTCATCGTGGGCGAACTTCTTCTCGAAGCCTTCCTCGCGCTTCTGGAACGTGGTCATGTGCTTCCTCTCCGGCGTGCGGGTCCTTGCTCGATGGCCCCTCAGGGGTCCGCCGACGATATAGTCACGGCCCGGCCGCTTCGCCATGAGCAGGGTCAACAATTTGCGTTTTCCCCTGCAATGCACCATATAGCCGCCGAACCGGGCAGGACGGCCACGGCGCCATCCCCCGCGGGCGGCAGCCCCGTCGTTGTGCTCGCACCATCGATCGGCTAGCGTGCGACCAGGGTTTGGGACCGGGTTCGCCACCGATCATCCGTTTTCCGCCCGCCGTTCTGCCGCGGACGTATCCAAGGTGAGTCACGGCTTTCGATGGATTTCCTCAAGACACGGTACACGCCGATGAACCGCCGCCGTCGCATCTACGAAGGCAAGGCCAAGGTCCTCTACGAGGGACCGGAGCCGGGGACCTTGATTCAGCATTTCAAGGACGATGCGACCGCATTCAACGCCAAGAAGCACGAGGTCATCGACGGCAAGGGCGTGCTGAACAACCGCATCTCCGAGTACATCTTCCAGCACCTCAACGACATCGGCGTGCCGACTCACTTCATCCGTCGGCTCAACATGCGCGAGCAGCTGATCCGTGAGGTGGAGATCATTCCGCTGGAGATCGTGGTGCGAAACGTCGCCGCCGGCTCGCTGGCGACGCGCCTCGGCATCGAGGAAGGCACGCAGCTGCCGCGCTCGATCATCGAATTCTACTACAAGAACGACGCGCTCAACGACCCGATGGTGTCGGAAGAGCACATCACGGCCTTCGGTTGGGCGACGCCGCAGGAGATCGACGACATCATGGCGCTCGCCATCCGGGTCAACGACTTCCTGTCCGGCCTCTTCCTCGGCGTGGGCATCCGCCTCGTCGACTTCAAGATGGAGTGCGGCCGGCTGTGGGAAGGCGACATGATGCGCATCGTCGTCGCCGACGAGATCAGCCCGGACAGCTGCCGCCTGTGGGACATCAAGTCCAACGACAAGCTGGACAAGGACCGCTTCCGCCGCGACCTCGGCGGCCTCGTCGAGGCCTATGCGGAAGTCGCCCGCCGGCTCGGCATCATCACCGAGAACGAGCGCGTCGGCGCCACCGGCCCGAAGCTGGTGCAGTAGCTCCTTCGGTTCGGACGAGACAAAGGCCCGCCGCGAGGCGGGCCTTCTCATTTCAGGAGCCGAACGCTGGATCGATCCGCGCCCGTCGCAGCCGCGCGAAGGGGGTTTTCCCCGCTCGTCCTGCACGATCCGGGCTCCGTGCTGTCCCTGACGGCCCTTGGGGTTGCCTTGCCGCTCGCGAGCCTCTATCGCGATACCGGTCTCGCCTGACCGGGAGCGGTGGCTCCCGCACGGCCGCGCCATCCTGACCGAGAGCCGCCGAGGAGCCCCGCCCGATGAAAGCCCGCGTCATTGTCACGCTGAAGACCGGCGTCCTCGATCCGCAGGGCAAGGCCATCGAGGGGGCCTTGCGCTCGCTGGGCATCGAGGGCGTCGACAGCGTGCGGCAGGGCAAGGTGTTCGACATCGAGCTCGCCGGCAGCGACCGCGCCCGGGCCGAGGACGGCCTGAAGGCGGCCTGCGAGAAGCTCCTCGCCAATACGGTGATCGAGAACTACCGCATCGAGATCGTGGGCTGAGCCATGAAGGCAGCGGTCGTCGTCTTCCCCGGATCCAACCGCGAGCGCGACATCGGCAACGCGCTGAAGCGCTCGACCGGCCGCGAGCCGGCCTATGTCTGGCACGCCGACTCCGTGTTGCCGGCGGGGACGGACCTCGTCGTCCTTCCCGGCGGCTTCAGCTACGGGGACTACCTGCGCTGCGGGGCCATCGCCGGCCGCGCCAACATCATGGATGCAGTGCGCGCCCACGCCGCCCGGGGCGGGCTGGTGCTGGGCGTCTGCAACGGCTTCCAGATCCTCGTGGAGTCGGGGCTCCTGCCGGGCGTCCTGATGCGCAACGCGCAGTTGAAGTTCGTCTGCCGGATGCAGCACCTCAAGGTCGAGCGCGCCGCCGCGCCGTTCACGGCGGCCTATCGCCCGGGCCAGGTCATCGAGGTCTGCATCGCCCACGGCGAGGGGAACTACATCGCCGATGCCGATACCATCGCCCGGCTGGAGGGCGAGGGACGCGTCGCCTTCCGCTATTGCGACGCCGCCGGCACGGTCGGCGGCGCGGCGAACCCCAACGGCTCGCTGAACGACATCGCCGGCATCTACTCGGACCGCTTCAACGTGCTCGGGATGATGCCGCACCCCGAGAACCTGATCGACCCGCTGGCGGGCGGCACGGACGGCCGCGGCCTGTTCGACAGCCTCGCCGCGGCCAAGCCGCTGGCCGCCTGAGCGGCCGCACCCGACGTTTCGCGGGTCCACGGGCCCGCCGCCCGACGCGCAGGAGACCGGCGTGATCCGCAACGACATCAAGATCACCCCCCAGCTCGTGGCCGAGCACGGCCTCAAGCCGGACGAGTACCAGCGCATCCTCGACCTGATCGGGCGGGAACCCACCTTCACCGAGCTCGGCATCTTTTCGGCGATGTGGAACGAGCACTGCTCGTACAAGTCGTCCCGCATCCACCTGAAGACCCTGCCGACCAGCGCGCCGTGGGTCATCCAGGGTCCCGGCGAGAACGCCGGCGTCATCGACATCGGCGACGGGCTGGCCTGCATCTTCAAGATGGAGAGCCACAACCACCCGAGCTTCATCGAGCCCTACCAGGGCGCGACGACCGGCGTCGGCGGCATCCTGCGCGACGTGTTTACCATGGGCGCCCGGCCCATCGCCTGTCTCAACGCGCTGCGCTTCGGCGACCCGTCGCATCCGCGCACGCGCCACCTCGTGGCCGGCGTCGTCGCCGGCATCGGCGGCTACGGCAACTCCTTCGGCGTGCCGACTGTGGGCGGCCAGATGGGCTTCCACACACGGTACGACGGCAACATCCTCGTCAATGCCATGGCGGTGGGCATCGCCCGGGCGGACGAGATCTTCTACGCCAAGGCCACCGGCGTCGGGAATCCGATCGTCTATCTCGGCTCCAAGACCGGTCGCGACGGCATCCACGGCGCCACCATGGCGTCCGCCGAATTCGACGACAAGTCGGAGGAGAAGCGCCCGACCGTGCAGGTCGGCGACCCCTTCGCCGAGAAGCTCCTGCTGGAGGCCTGCCTCGAGCTGATGAAGACGGGCTCCGTCATCGCCATCCAGGACATGGGCGCCGCCGGCCTCACCTGCTCGGCCGTCGAGATGGGCGCCAAGGGCAACCTCGGCATCGAGCTCGACCTCGACAAGGTGCCCTGCCGCGAGCCCGGCATGACCGCCTACGAGATGATGCTCTCGGAGAGCCAGGAGCGCATGCTCATGGTGCTCGACCCGGCGCGGGAGAAGGAGGCCGAGGCCATCTTCCGCAAGTGGGGCCTCGACTTCGCCGTCGTGGGCCACACCACCGACACCCTGCGCTTCGTGGTGAAGCACCAGGGCGAGGTGATGGCCGACCTGCCGATCAAGGAGCTCGGCGACGAAGCCCCCGTCTACGACCGGCCGCACGTGCCGACCCCCGCCAAGGGCCCTGTCGACCCGTCGTCGGTCCCCTCGCCGGTCTCGAATGCCGAAGCCCTTCTGCGGCTCGTCGGCTCGCCGGACCTGTGCTCGAAGCGCTGGGTCTGGGAACAGTACGACCACATCATCCTCGGCAACACGATCCAGAAGCCGGGAGGGGACGCCGCCGTCGTGCGCGTCGAGGCGGGGCCGAAGGGCCTCGCCCTCACCTCCGACGTGACGCCGCGCTACTGCGAGGCCGACCCGTTCGAGGGCGGCAAGCAGGCGGTGGCCGAGGCGTGGCGCAACATCTCGGCGGTGGGCGGCCGGCCGCTCGCCATCACCGACAACCTGAACTTCGCCAACCCCGAGCGCCCCGACGCCATGGGCCAGTTCGTCGGCTGCATCCGGGGCATCGGGGAGGCGTGCCGGGCCCTCGACTTCCCGGTCGTGTCCGGCAACGTATCGCTCTACAACGAGACCAACGGGCGCGGCATCCTGCCGACGCCCACCATCGGCGGCGTCGGCGTCGTCGACGATGTGGCGGCCACCGCGACTCTCGCCTTCAAGGCGGCGGGGGAGTCGATCGTCCTCGTCGGCGCGACGGCTGGCTGGCTCGGCCAGTCGATCTGGCTCAAGGAAATCGCCGGCCGCGAGGAGGGCGCCCCGCCGCCCGTGGACCTCGCCGTCGAGCGTCGCAACGGCGACGCTGTGCGCAGCCTGATCACGGGAGGGGCGGTGACGGCGGTGCACGACCTCTCCGACGGGGGCCTCGCGGTGGCGCTGGCCGAGATGGCGATGGCCGGCGGCGTCGGCGCCACGATCACGGCGCTGCCGAAGGGCGTCCCGGCCCACGCCGCCCTGTTCGGCGAGGACCAGGGCCGCTACCTCGTCACCTGCCCTGCCGACCGGGTCGACTGGGTCATGAACACGCTGGCCGCGGCCGGCGTGCCGGTCCAGTGCATCGGCGACACCGGCGGCGACACGTTGACCCTGCCCGGCGAGAAGCCCATATCGGTGGCGGACCTGACCCGTGCCCACGAGTCGTGGCTGCCCGGCTACATGGCCGGCCCCGATGCCATCGTGGGCGCCTGAGGAGACGACGCCATGGCCATGGACGCCCGCGACATCGAGCGGCTGATCAAGGAAGCCCTGCCGGACGCGCGCGTCGAGATCCGGGACCTCGCCGGCGACGGCGATCACTACGCGGCCACGGTCGTGTCCTCGGCCTTCAAGGGCAAGACCCGGGTGCAGCAGCACCAGATGGTCTACGCCGCGCTCAAGGGGAACATGGGCGGCGTGCTCCATGCCCTTGCGCTGACGACGGGCACGCCCGACAATTGAGCCACTGAAACCCGCAACGGCGCGCCTTTGACCGCGCACGAGCAAGGACGAGAGCGATGAGCGTTCAGGACCAGATCAAGGCCGAGGTCACCGGCACCGACGTGGTGCTCTTCATGAAGGGCACGCCCCAGTTCCCGATGTGCGGGTTCTCCGGGCAGGTCGTGCAGATCCTCGATTACCTCGGCGTGCCCTACAAGGGCATCAACGTCCTCGAGGACGAAGCCATCCGCCAGGGCATCAAGGACTACGCCAACTGGCCGACGATCCCGCAGCTCTACGTGAAGGGCGAGTTCATCGGCGGCTGCGACATCGTCCGCGAGATGTTCCAGTCGGGCGAGTTGCAGCAGCACCTCTCCGAGAACGGCGTGCCGGTGAAGGCCCCCGCCAAGGCGTGAGGTGAGATTCACGCCTGAAACGAACAAGGCCGCCCGATCGGGCGGCCTTTTTTTGTGGGCTAAGCCGGAAGGCCCTCACTTTCCCAGCGCGGCGCGGATCATCTTCAAGGCGTCCTCGCTCGCCCACTCGGCCGGTCCGGCCAGCGTCGCGAGCTCGCAGCCGCGCGGGTCGATGATGAGCGTCGTCGGCATGCCGAAGGCCTTGCCGACCATCTTCAGCTCCTGGAAGACCTTGGCCGACGGATCGGCGTAGTAGCCGAGCGTCGTGATGCCGTTCTCGACGAGCCAGGCCTTCGGCTTGTCGAGGTTGCGGGTGTCGATGTTCACGGCGACGACCGTGAAGGCGTCCCCGCCCATCGTCTTCTGCAAGGTGTCGAGGGCCGGCATCTCCTTGCGGCAGGGGACGCACCATGTCGCCCACAGGTTGAGGAGCACCGTCCGGCCGCGGAAGTCCGCGAGCGTCATCGGCTTCCCGTCGGGCCCGGCGAAGGACAGGTTGGGCAGCGGCTTCGGTGTCTTGGCCACCTGGACGGCGGCAACCTCGCCGCGGGCCGTGGGCTGCATCGCGGCCGCGATGGGGGCGGCGGCGCTGCAGTCGGCCTCGGCGGCGTTGCCGGCGCCCCCGCTCGTCACGTATAGGACGACCACGGCAAGACCGGCAGCTCGGCCGATGCCCGCCCAGTAGCGCCAGACGCTCCAACCGGAGCGGCAGGGGGCGGTGGCGGCGGCTTCCGAGGACATGGCGGGTACGGGACCGGTCGGGCGAGAAGCAGGTGAGGTCATGAGCAACAAGATGTGGGGCGGGCGGTTCGCCAGCGGACCTGACGCGATCATGGAGGAGATCAATGCCTCCATCGATTTCGACAAGACCCTCTGGCGCCAGGACATCGCCGGCTCGCGCGCCCACGTCGCCATGCTGGCGAAGCAGGGCATCGTCACGGCCGGCGATGCCGAGGCGATCGATCGTGGTCTAGCAGCGGTCCACGCCGAAATCGAGGCAGGAACATTCACGTTCTCGCGGTCCCTCGAGGACATCCATATGAACGTCGAGTCCCGGCTGGCGGAGCTGATCGGCCCGCCGGCGGGCCGCCTGCACACGGCGCGTTCACGCAACGACCAGGTCGCGACCGATATGCGGCTGTGGGTGCGCGACACGGTCGACCAGCTCGACAGGCAGCTCGCCGACCTCCAGCAGGCGCTCGCCGAGAAGGCCCTCGCCTTCGCCGGGGCCGTGATGCCGGGCTTCACGCATCTCCAGTCTGCGCAGCCGACGACGCTGGGCCACCACCTGCTCGCCTATGTCGAGATGCTGGGACGCGACCGCGGCCGGCTGCACGACGCCCGGGCCCGCATGAACGAGTGCCCGCTTGGCGCCGCTGCGCTCTGCGGCACCTCGTTCCCCATCGACCGGCACGCCACAGCCGCCGCGCTCGGCTTCGACCGGCCGACCGCGAACTCCCTCGACAGCGTCGCCGACCGCGACTTCGTGCTGGAGACGCTCTCCGCCGCCTCGATCTGCGCCGTCCACCTGTCGCGCTTCGCCGAGGAGATCGTGCTTTGGGCGACGCCGCAGTTCGCCTTCGTGCGGCTGTCGGACCGCTTCTCCACCGGCTCGTCCATCATGCCGCAGAAGCGCAACCCCGACGCGGCCGAGCTGGTGCGCGGCAAGACGGGCCGGGTCATCGGCGCGCTCAACGCGCTGCTCATCATGATGAAGGGCCTGCCGCTCACGTACGCCAAGGATATGCAGGAGGACAAGGAGGGCACCTTCGACGCCCTCGCCACGCTGTCGCTCTGCATCGCCGCCATGGCCGGGATGGTGCGGGACATGGAGCCCAACACCAAGGCCATGAAGAAGGCCGCCGGCGCCGGCTACGCCACCGCGACCGACCTCGCCGACTGGCTCGTCCGCACGCTGAAGATGCCGTTCCGCGAGGCGCACCACGTCACCGGGCGGATCGTCGGGCTGGCGTCGGCCCGCAACGTCGGGCTGGAGAAGCTCACCCTCGACGAAATGCGCGGCATCGAGCCGCGCATTTCGCAGGAAGTGTTCGAGGTGCTCGGCGTCGAGCGGTCCGTGCGCAGCCGCGTCAGCTACGGCGGCACGGCCCCCGCGCAGGTGCGCCGGCAGGCGAGGCGCTGGCTGTCGAAGCTGGCGCGCGAGCGGCGCTGAGCCCGCTTCCGCCGCCCCGTCCTTTGGGTATGATGCCCGCCGTTCTGGAGACCAAGCCGGTGTCGTTGTCGCTTCCCTCCGCCGCGCGGATCGTCGTCGTGGCCCTTCTCCTCGGCGCGGCCCTCTCGGCCTGCGGCCGCAAGGGACCGCTCGAGCCGCCGCCCGGCGCAGCCGGCGAAGCCAAGCCGGATCCGCTGTCGCAGCAGAACGAGAGCGCCACCCCCGGGGTGAAGACGCTCGTTCCCACCGTCACCCCCGTGGGAAGCCGGCGCGGCAAGCCGATCACGCCGCCCAAGGACGACTTCATCCTCGACCCGATCCTCTGAAGGCCGCCCCATGCACCACTTCGATTACAGGGGCGGCGTCCTGCACGCCGAGGGCGTGGACCTGCGCACGATCGCTGCGGAGGTCGGCACGCCTTTCTACTGCTATTCGACGGCCACGCTGGAGCGCCACTACCGCGTGTTCTCGGAAGCCTTTGCCGACGTGCCCTCGCTCGTCTGCTACGCGATGAAGGCCAACTCGAACCAGGCCGTTCTGCGGACGCTGGCGCGCCTCGGGGCCGGCATGGACGTGGTGTCGGAGGGCGAACTGCGGCGCGCCCGGGCCGCCGGCGTGCCCGGCAACCGCATCACCTTCTCCGGCGTCGGCAAGACGGCCGTCGAGATGGCCTATGGCCTCGACGAGGACATCCTCTGCTTCAACGTGGAGTCGGAGCCGGAGCTCCACGTGCTCTCCGAGCTCGCCAGCGCCCGCGGGCAGGTCGCCCGCATCGCGATCCGCGTGAACCCGGACGTCGACGCGAAGACGCACCACAAGATCTCCACCGGAAAGTCCGAGAACAAGTTCGGCATCCCGATCTCCCACGCCCGCGAGGTGTACGCCCGCGCCGCGGCCCTGCCAGGCATCAAGGTGACCGGGATCGACATGCACATCGGCAGCCAGATCACGGACCTGCAGCCCTTCGACGACGCGTTCGCCCTGCTGGCCGATTTCGTCCGGGAGTTGCGTTCCGACGGCCATGCCATCGACCACATCGACCTCGGCGGCGGCCTCGGGATCCCGTACCGGGAGGACAACGAGCCGCCGCCCGATCCGCGGCGCTATGCGGAGGTGGTCAAGGCCAACACCCGCGGCCTCGACTGCACGCTGGTGTTCGAGCCCGGGCGGCTGCTGGTCGGCAATGCCGGCATCCTCGTGACGCAGGTCGTCTACGTGAAGCACGGCGACGGCAAGACCTTCGTCATCGTCGACGCCGCGATGAACGATCTCATCCGCCCGACGCTCTACGAGGCGCACCACGACCTGCGCCCCGTCGTCGCACCGGCGACGACCGCCGGCCGCATCGTCGCGGACGTGGTCGGCCCCGTCTGCGAGACGGGCGACTACATCGCCCTCGACCGGGAGATGGCGGAGCCGAAGGCCGGGGACCTGATCGCCATCATGACGGCGGGCGCCTACGGAGCTGTGCAGGCGGGAACCTACAATTCCCGCCGGCTGGTGGCGGAAGTCATGGTGACCGGCGCGTCCCACGCCGTCGTCCGTCCGCGCCAGACCTACGAGGAGCTGATCGGGCTCGACGTGCTGCCGCCGTGGCTGCGCGCCGATCCGCCGCTCGCGTCGCGCTGAGGGTTCCGACAGGCTTGTGAACGGGGCCGGGGCCACCGGGGGTGGCCAGCACGGCTCCGCGTGCTACCTTTGGTGTCTTGGGACGCCGAAGGATGCCGCGATGAGCGACGACGTGCCTGGACCGGTTTCCGCCAACGACCGCGCCCGCAGCGCCATGGAGACGATCACGTCCCTGGGCCGCCGCGCCGCGGCCGGGCTGCTCTGGGAACGGCTCTGGCCCCGCCTCACGATCACGCTGGTCGTCGGTGCCCTCTTCCTCATCGTCTCGTGGCTCGGCCTTTGGCTTGCCGTGCCGACCTGGGCCCGGATCGCCGGTGTCGCCGCCTTCGGCCTGCTGTTTGCCGGAACCCTCGTCGCCGCGGTCCTGGTGCCGCGGCCGACATGGCGGGAGATCCTCGGCCGGCTCGACCGCGACAGTGCGATCGCCCACCGGCCCGCGACCGCGATCGCGGACGAGAACGCCATCAACACCGCCGATCCTGGCACCCGCGCGCTGTGGGAGGCACACCGTGCCCGCGTGCTGGAACAGGCGGCCCGGCTCAAGGTCGCCCCGCCGTCGCCGCGGCTCAGCGAGCGCGACCCCGTCGCGGTCCGATTCGCGGTGGCGCTGGCGCTCGTCGCGGCGTTCTTCGTGGCGGGCCCGGAGCGCAACATCCGGCTCGCCTCTGCCTTCGACTGGAAAGGCCCGCCCCCCGAGGTGGCAGCCTTCCGCATCGACGGCTGGATCGATCCGCCCGCCTACACCCAGACGCCTCCCGTCCTGCTCGACCTGAGGCCCAGGGCGGGGCAGTCCGCCTCGATGGCGGTGAAGGTGCCCGCAGGCTCGACCCTCGTCGTCCGCGCCTCGGAGTCGGACGGCGTGGACATTGCGGTCACCGGCGGCGTGGCCGCGAAGGAGGACCCCGCTTTGGCGAGGCCCGCGGAAGCCGCAGCGCCGAAGGTGCAGCAGGCGGCGGTTCAGTCGAGGCAGCCGACGGCTCCGGGCCAGCCCCGCGTCGCGGGCCTCGAGAAGCGCTGGGAGATCAAGGGCGACGGCGCCGTCACCGTGAAGCGGGGCTCGGAGACGCTCGGCTCGATCACGATCACCGCCATCGTCGACCGTCCCCCGCAGATCCAGCCGATCGGCGAGGCCACGCCCGGCGAGGGCGGGACGCTGGCGCTGTCCTACGAGATCAAGGACGACTACGGGGTGGTCTCGGCCGAAGCCCGCTTCGGCCGCCCGCTGCGGGGCGGAAAGCCGATGGAGACCAAGCGGCCGCCGCTCGTCCCCGCGCCGACCGTTCCGCTGACCCTGCCCGGCGGCGACAACCGCGACGGCGAGGCGCGCACCACCACCGACCTCTCGGCCCACCCGTGGGCCGGGGCCCGCGTCGAGCTGACGCTCGTGGCCAAGGACGAACTCGACCAGCAGGGCGAAAGCGTCACCTTCAACGTGACCCTCCCGCAGCGCCCGTTCTCGAAGCCCCTTGCCAAGGCACTCGTCGAGCAGCGGCGCGACCTGATCCTCGATCCCGCGAGCCGCAGCCGCATCATGCAGGCACTCCTGGCCCTGCAGATCGCGCCCGACCGCTTCACGCCGGACGCTTCGGTCCACCTCGGCCTGCGCACCGCCACGACCCGCCTGCGGACGGCGCGGACGGACGCAGACCTGATCGGCGTCGCCGACTTCCTCTGGGAGATGGCGCTGCAGATCGAGGAGGGCGACCTCTCGGATGCCGAGAAGGCGCTTCGGGCGGCGCAGGAGAACCTGCAGCAGGCGATGGACCGCGGCGCCTCCGAGCAGGAGATCCAGCGCCTCATGCAGGAACTGCGGCAGGCGATGGACCGCTTCCTGCGCGAGTTCGCCGAGCGGATGATGCGCGAGCAGCGCGACAACCCGCAGCAGAGCGACCAGATGGATCGCAATCAGCGGGTGATCACGCAGCAGGACCTCAACCGCATGATGGACCGCATGGAGCAGATGATGCGCAACGGCCAGATGGCCGACGCGCAGCGGATGCTCAATGAACTCAAGCGGATGATGGAGAACCTGCGCACCGCCCGTCCGATGCAGGGTCAGCGCAACCAGGCCATGCGGGAGATGGACAAGAGCCTCGACGAGCTCGACCGCATGACCCGCGACCAGCAGCAGCTGCGCGACAAGACCTTCAACGAAGGCCAGCGCCGTCGCGACCAGACCCGCCAGGGTCAGCAGGGTCAACAGGGCCAGCAGGGCATGCAGCAGGGCCAGCGCCAGCAGCAGGGACAGCGCGGACAGCAAGGCCAGCGCGGTCAGCGTGGCCAGCAGGGTCAACAGGGCCAGCAGGGCGAGAACGGCGACGGCGAGATGGGCCAGGGCGACCAGGAGGGAATGGAGGGGCTGGGCCAGCGCCAGCAGGCCCTCCGCCGCCAGCTCGAGGAGCTCAAGCGGCGGATGCAGCAGAACGGCATGAGCGGCGAGCAGGGCCTCGACGACGCCGAGGACGCCATGCGCCAGGCCGAGGGCGCCCTCGGCGAGGGCCAAGACGGCCAGGCCGTCGATGCTCAGGGCCGTGCGCTCGACGGTCTTCGCCGTGGCGCCCAGGGCCTCGCCCAGCAGATGCAGCAGATGCAGCAGGGCGAGGGTCAGGAGATGGCGGGCGAGGAGGACGGCCCGGGCCAGCCCGGCTCTCCCAACCGACGCGCCCAGTCGTCGGAGCCCAACGACGATCCGCTCGGCCGCCCGACGCCCAGCACCGAGGCCGGCGACCGGTCGAAGTTCCGCCGCGCCGGCAAGGGCGGCACGCTGGAGCAGCGTGCGCGCGAGGTCACCGAGGAGCTGAGGCGGCGCCTCGGCGATCCGGCCCGCCCGCAGGAGGAACTCGACTACCTCCAGCGCCTGCTCCCGGCGAACTGACGAGGCGACCGGCGCTGGCACGCGCCGCCGCGCCTGATAAGGAGAGGGCGGGCCCGCCGGGATGAAGGGGAGGGTCTGCCAGTCCCGGAGTGAACCTTGTCACTGTCCTTCGAAAGCGTCGTGCCGTTCGCCCTGGCGGCGGTCACCGTCGTGCTGCTGCTCGGCCTCGTGAACATGATGCGGGGCGGCAGCGCCAACACCTCGCAGCGCCTGATGCGGTGGCGCGTCGGTCTTCAGTTCCTCGCCATCCTGATCGTGCTGGCCGCCATCTGGATGCGTGGCGGTTGAGCCACACTGGCCTAAAAAGCGAAACTGCGACGTAGAAACACAAGGGGCCGGATGCAAGGATCGTGGGCGCAACCTGCAGCATCGCGAATCGATTCATGGCCGGCCGCATGGCTTTCCGACACTTCCGTTTGTTGCCTGCCCTGATCCTCGCCGGCGCGGCCTCCGCGGCCAGCGCAGCGGACCTTCCGTCCCGCAGCGCGCCGCCCGCTCCCCCGAGCCCCGTGGCGGCTCCGGCTGCTTGGCCGAGCTACGAGGTGCGGCTGGGCGTCTTCGCGCACGATCCCTGGTCACCCGAGTCGGGCAGCGTCGACATCAACGGGGAAGTGCTGACCCCGCGCCTCTTCTCGCTGCCGAACCCCAGCTTCAACGCCCTCGCGCCGCGTCTCCATGCGGGCGCCACCGTGAACACCGCCGGAAAGACCAGCAGCGCCTATGCCGGCTTCACATGGACGGTGGACGTCGTGGCCGGGTTCTTCGTCGAGGCCTCGCTCGGGGGCGCCGTCCACAACGGCAAGACCGGGGACGTCATCTATCCGGACTGGAATGCCCTGGGCTGCTCGCCGCTCTTCCGCGAGTCGGCGTCGATCGGCTACCGGTTCACGGAAAAGCTGAGCGTCATGGCGACGGTGGAGCATCTCTCCAATGCCGGGACGTGCTCCCAGAACCGGGGTCTCACCAACGCCGGGCTTCGACTGGGCTACAGCTTCTGAGCTGACGCCCTATAAGTGCGAGTCCAATCGGAGACTCGCAGAATGGTCGTTCTGAACCGCATCTACACCCGCACCGGCGACGGCGGCACCACGGCGCTTGGCACCGGCGAGCGCCGGCCCAAGTTCGACCTGCGCATCGAGGCCTACGGCACGGTCGACGAAACGAATGCCACGCTGGGGCTCGCCCGCCTGCACACGGCCGGCGAGCATCCCGTTGTCGATGCCATGCTCGCGCGCATCCAGAACGACCTCTTCGACCTCGGTGCTGATCTCTGCACTCCCGACGACGGGACCAAGCTCGAATGGGAGCCGCTGAGGATCGTCGACACGCAGGTCGAGCGGCTCGAGCGTGAGATCGACGAGTTGAACGCGGAACTGAAGCCCCTGCGCTCCTTCGTCCTTCCCGGCGGAAGCGCCGCGGCCGCCGCGCTGCACCTCTCGCGGACCGTGTCGCGGCGGGCCGAGCGGCTGATGGTCGAGCTGGCGGGACGGCCGGGCGAGACGGTGGGCGAACCCGCGCTGCGCTACATCAACCGGCTCTCCGACTTCCTGTTCGTCGCCTCCCGCTACGTCAACGCCCGCGGCGAGGGCGACGTGCTGTGGGTGCCCGGCCAGAACCGCTGAGGTCGCGTCGCCCGTGTTCATCCCGCTGAGGGACCAGGTCCCGCTGCGCAGCCTCGCGGCGCCTCACGTGACGCGGGTGATCCTCGGCGTCACGGTGCTGGTGTGGGCGATCACGGCCAGCGGCATCGTGCCGGGCGGGATCGAGACCGCCGCCGTCATCGGCGGGGTGATTCCCGCCGTCCTGTTCGGCCATGCGGTGCTGCCGGCCGGCTACGACCTGCTGCCGCCCTGGCTGACGCTCGTGACCAGCCTGCTGCTGCACGGCGGCTTCCTGCACCTGCTGGGCAACATGCTGTTCCTGCAGGTCTTCGGCGACAATGTCGAGGACTCGATGGGCCACGTCCGGTTCGTCGTCTTCTACGTGACCTGCGGCGTGGTGGCGGGGCTTGTCCACGCCGCGATGGCACCCGGTTCGGAGCAGCCGCTCATCGGCGCGTCGGGCGCGGTGGCCGGCGTGGTCGGCGCCTACCTCGTCCTGCACCCCCACGCCCATGTCTGGGGGCTGGTGCTGAACGTCATCCCCCTGCGCATTCGGGCGGCCTGGGCGCTCGGGCTCTGGTTTGCCGTGCAGGTCTACCACGTGGCGGCGGGCGACGAGCCGTCGACGGCGTGGTGGGCCCATGTCGGCGGCTTCGTCGCCGGCGCGCTGCTCGTCCTCGTCCTGCGCAGGCCGGCCTCGCCCTGGGGTCCCGCGCGGGGCTGACATCCCCTTTTCGGCGCGTTGACAAGGCTTCCGGGCCACGATTACGGTCCCCCGCGATCAGTCGCCGTCGCAGGGGACGCGCCCGCCGGTCGCATCGAGACCAGCGGCCGCCCGCCAGGAGCCGAAAGTGCGACGCCCCGTCGCTGAGCGGCAGGCCAGGCGATGACAGTGGACGGAGCGGCCGCTCCGTCGTGGAGGTGAGCCGATGAAGATCCTCGTCCCGGTGAAGCGGGTGGTCGACTACAACGTGAAGATCCGCGTGAAGGCGGACGGGTCGGGCGTCGAGCTCGCCAACGTGAAGATGTCGATGAACCCGTTCGACGAGATCGCGGTGGAGGAGGCGATCCGCCTCAAGGAAGCCGGCAAGGCCACCGAGATCGTCGCCGTGTCCATCGGGCCGGCGCAGGCGGCCGAGACCATCCGCACCGCGCTCGCGATGGGCGCCGACCGCGGCGTGCTGGTGAAGACCGACGGCGTCGTCGAACCGCTCGCCGTCGCCAAGATTCTCAAGGGCGTGGTCGAGGCCGAGCAGCCGGGGCTCGTGATCCTCGGCAAGCAGGCCATCGACGATGACTGCAACCAGACCGGGCAGATGCTCGCCGCGCTGCTCGGCTGGCCGCAGGGCACCTTCGCCTCCAAGGTCGAGCTGGGCGACACCGCGACGGTGACCCGCGAGATCGACGGCGGCCTGCAGACGGTGGAGCTGAAGCTGCCCGCCATCGTCACGACGGACCTGCGCCTGAACGAGCCGCGCTACGCCTCGCTGCCCAACATCATGAAGGCCAAGAAGAAGCCGATCGACGAGAAGACGCCCGCGGACTACGGCGTCGACGTGTCGCCGCGGCTCAAGGTGCTCAAGACCGCCGAGCCGGCCGGCCGCAAGGCGGGCGTGAAGGTGGGCTCGGTCGCCGAGCTCGTTGGCAAGCTGAAGAACGAAGCCGGAGTGCTGTGATGCCCGCGCTGCTGATCGCCGACCACGACAACGCGTCCCTCAAGGACGTCACCGCCAAGGCGCTGACCGCCGCGCGTGCCCTCGGCGGGCCGGTGCACGTGCTGGTCGCGGGCTCGGGCGCACAGGCTGCCGCCGACGCTGCCGCGAAGCTCGAGGGCGTGGAGAAGGTGTTCCTCGCCGATGCCCCGGCCTACGCCCATGGCCTCGCCGAGCCGCTGGCCGCGCTGGTCGTGTCCCTCGCCGGCCCCTACGACGCCATCGTCGCGGCCTCGACCTCGACCGGCAAGAACGTCGCCCCGCGCGTCGCCGCCCTCCTCGACGTGATGCAGGTGTCGGACATCACCAAGGTGGTGTCGCCCGACACGTTCGAGCGGCCGATCTACGCCGGCAACGCCATCCAGACCGTGCAGGCCACCGACGCGAAGAAGGTGATCACGGTCCGCACCGCGTCGTTCCAGGCGAGCGGCGCCGGCGCGTCCGCCCCGGTCGAGCCCATTGCCGCCGCCGCTGACCCGGCGCTGTCGAGCTTCAAGGGCGAGGCGTTGTCGAAGTCGGACCGGCCGGAGCTGACGTCGGCCAAGATCATCATCTCGGGCGGCCGCGCCATGCAGAACGCCGAGAACTTCAAGACCTACATCGAGCCTGTGGCCGACAAGCTCGGCGCCGCCATGGGCGCCTCGCGCGCCGCGGTGGACGCCGGCTACGCTCCGAACGACTGGCAGGTCGGCCAGACCGGCAAGGTCGTGGCGCCGGATCTCTACATCGCCGTCGGCATCTCGGGCGCGATCCAGCACCTCGCCGGCATGAAGGACTCGAAGGTCATCGTCGCCATCAACAAGGACGAGGAGGCACCGATCTTCCAGGTTGCCGACTACGGCCTCGTGGGCGACCTCTTCCAGATCCTGCCGGAACTCGACAAGGAACTGGCGAAGGGCTGACACGGGAGGCCCCGATGTCGGCCAAAGGCTGACATGGGGCGAAAGTCCCCTCGCGCCGGCGCGGCGCGGGGGCTAAAGATGGAACGATCCAACCGTTCGACGCGAGCGCCAGGCAGGAACAATGTCGATCTCAATCCGACGCATAGGCATCATCGGCGCAGGACAGATGGGCAACGGCATCGCCCAGGTCTGCGCGCAGGGCGGCTATGACGTGTCGCTGAACGACATCAGCGAGGATCGCATCCACGCCGGCCTCGCCACCATCAACGGCAACATCGCCAAGCTGGTGCAGAAGGGCACGATCGACGAGGTGGCCCGCCGCGAGGCGCTGGCGCGCATCAGCGCCGCGCCCTCCTACGAGGACCTCGGCACCTGCGACCTCGTCATCGAGGCCGCGACCGAGAACGAGGAGGTGAAGCGCAAGATCTTCACCATGCTCTGCCCGGTCCTGAAGCCGGACGCGATGGTCGCGTCGAACACGTCGTCGATCTCGATCACGCGCCTTGCCTCCGTCACCGACCGGCCGGAGCGATTCATTGGCATCCACTTCATGAATCCGGTGCCGCGCATGCAGCTCGTCGAGCTGATCCGCGGCATCGCGACCGAGGATCCGACGTTCGAGGCGGCGAAGGCCTTCATCGATTCGCTCGGCAAGACGGTAACGGTCGCGGAGGATTTCCCGGCCTTCATCGTCAACCGCATCCTGCTGCCGATGATCAACGAGGCGATCTACACGCTCTACGAGGGCGTGGGTTCGGTCGACGCCATCGACACAGCGATGCGGCTCGGCGCCAACCACCCGATGGGCCCGCTCCAGCTCGCCGACTTCATCGGCCTCGACACCTGCCTGTCGGTCATGCAGGTGCTGCACGAGGGCCTGGCCGACAGCAAGTACCGGCCCTGCCCGCTGCTCGTGAAATACGTCGAGGCCGGCTGGCTCGGCCGCAAGACGAAGCGCGGATTCTACGACTACCGCGGCGAGAAGCCCGTCCCGACCCGTTGAGGGTCGGGGACTCCGACAAGGCTCCCTCAACCTTTGGTCGATAGGGTCGGCTCATGTCGACTATCGGTTCCAGCACGGACATCGCCGCCTCGCTCATCGCCCAGCGCCAGCAGATGACGCAGGAGCAGGTCGGCATCGCCATGATCCGCAAGGAGATGGAGGCGCAGCAGGCGCTGATCGCCCTGCTGGCCGACTCTGCCGGCCCGCCCCCGTCACCGGGGACGGGGCAGGTCGTCGACCGCCGCGCCTGAGCCGGCTGCGTCGTTTCCGCGCCGTCCGGGCGCTTCACATCGGCGTCACGAACCCTATAGACTATGAAACAGGGCGGGTTCGCCCTGTCGCGGTCAAGGGAGCCGGTGTCGGTGACGATACACGTTCACCAGCCCGTGTCGCCGGAGGCCTGTCCGGCACTCGTGCTCAACGCGGACTATCGCCCGTTGAGCTACTACCCCCTGTCGCTCTGGGGCTGGCAGGACGCAATCAAGGCGGTCTTCCTCGACAGGGTGAACATCGTCTCGTTCTATGACCGGACGGTCCGAAGTCCGAACTTCGAAGTCCGCCTCCCCTCCGTCGTTTCGCTCAAGACCTACGTCAAGCCTTCTCGCCAGCCCGCCTTCACGCGGTTCAACGTCTTCCTGCGCGACCGCTTCACCTGCCAGTACTGCGGCTCGCGCGACGACCTCACCTTCGACCACGTGATCCCGCGCAGCCGCGGCGGCCAGACCACCTGGGACAACGTCGTCGCCGCCTGCTCCCCCTGCAACCTTCGCAAGGGCGACCGCATGCCCCGCGACGTCGGGATGGTCCCCCACCAGATGCCCTTCGCGCCGAGCGTGCACGACCTGCACCAGAACGGCCGGCTCTTCCCGCCGAACTACCTGCACGACAGCTGGCTCGACTACCTCTACTGGGACACCGAGCTCGAGCCCTGAGCCGCGTCAGGCCGTGATCGGCCATGGCCGCTGCGGCGGCCTCCCCTCCTCGACCAGCCGTGCGAGCCGCAGCACGCCGACATCGTCGAAGCGACGCCCGACGATCTGCACCCCGACGGGCAGTCCGTCGCGGTCATAGTTCCAGTTGACCGACACGGCAGGGTTCTCGGCCATGTTCCACGGCACGGTGAAGCCGATGTGCTCGAAGGGCTTCTCCGGATCGTGCAGCGGCGAGGCCCATTCCGCTGCGAAGGCCACGCAGGGCGCCGTCGGCGACAGCACGACATCGACCTCGTGGAACAGCCGCGCCGCCGCGTTGCGCATGGCCACCGTCTGGTTGTAGCCGCGCAGCACGTCGAGGCCGGACCGGCGCTCGCCGGACTCGGCCCACTCCCGGATGTAGGGCAGGATCTGCTGGCGCCGCTCGGGCGTCAGGCGCGAGACATCGTCCCACGCCCGGACCCGCCAGAAGTCGTCGAGTCCGTCGAGCATCGCCCGCGTCAGGATGGCCGGGAGGGGCACGACCGTCGCCCCGGCGTCACGGAACAGCGCCGCCGCCTCGTGAAGCGCGGCGAGGACGTCCGGCTGGACCTCCATCCCCGCCGCCTCGGTCATCAGGCCGATGCGCAGCCCCCGCGCGGACCCCGCGAGGTCGAGCCACGGCAGGTCCTGCGGCGGCAGCGCGGTGGCGTCGCGCCAGTCGGGCTGCGACAGCACCGTCATCATCAGCGCGGTGTCGGCGACCGTGCGGGTCAGGGGCCCGGCGATCCGCCCCAGATAGGCGGGATCGATCGGCACGCGGCCGTGGCTGGGCTTCAGGCCGACGAGCCCGCAGAAGCTGGCGGGCAGGCGCACGGACCCGCCGATGTCGGTGCCGAGGTGCAGCGGCCCGTAGCCCGCCGCCCCGGCCGCCGCCGCCCCCGCGCTGGAGCCGCCCGGATTGCGGTCGAGGTGCCACGGGTTGCGGGTCAGCGGGTGGAAGCTCGACAGGCCCGACGTCAGCATCCCGTAGTCGGGCATGGTCGTCTTGGCGAAGATCACCGCCCCCGCCTCGCGCAGGCGTGCCGCCGGCGGCGCGTCCGCCGCCGCCGGTGACAGCCCGGTGGCCGCGGTCCCGAGCGGGACCGGCACGCCCTTCGTGGCGATGTTGTCCTTGATCGTCACGGGCACGCCGTCGAGCAGCCCGAGCGGGCGACCCTCCGCCCAGCGCCGGGCCGACGCCTCTGCGTCCCTCAGCGCCCCCTCCGGATCGAAGGCGTAGAGCGCAGCGAGCACCGGCTCCCGCTGCCGGGCCTGCGCGACGACCGCCTCCATGACGTGGAGGGGCGTGAGATCGCGCGTGCGGTAGCGCTCGGACAACTCGGTGGCGGACAGGGACAGGATGGCGGACACGGCGCTGGCACTCCGGATAGGGCGCCGCGAGAGTAGCGCCGGGGAGGCGGCGCAGGAAGCCGCAGCCGGCGCGTCAGCCCCGCGCCCGCAGCGCGCCGAGCGCGGCCCACCCCGCCAGCCCGGTCGCGATGACCGCGTTCCACGCGGCGAGCGACAGGCCGAGGATGCGCATGGCCACCTCGTCGCAGCGCACGACCTTCACCGTCTCGAGCTGGCGCAGGAAGTCCCCCATGCCGGAGGGCTTGGCGATCGCGCCGGTGCAGCCCGTCGGACCGGGCCAGAAGCCCCACTCCACGCCGGCGTGATAGGCGCCGAGCACGCCGCCGGCGAGGAAAAGCAGCGCCAGCAGCCCGAGCACGAGCGCGGTGAGCAATCCGCGGGGACGGCGCGATGCAAGGCCCGCCGCCACGAGCGCCAGCGGGATGCCCGCGTAGTAGGGGATTCGCTGCGTGAGGCAGAGCTCGCACGGCTTCACGCCCAGCACGTGCTCGATGAACAGGGCGCCGCCGATCGTGGCGGTCGCCACCGCCGCGATGCCGATGGCGGCGACCCGGCCGTCGACCAGACGGTCGAACGCGGAACGGTCGGACGCGGGGGATTCGCTCATGACTGCCTCAGAGGATCTTCGTGAGGATCCAGAAGCCC
Organism: Alsobacter sp. R-9; assembly: GCF_054612375.1. Taxonomy (NCBI): domain Bacteria; kingdom Pseudomonadati; phylum Pseudomonadota; class Alphaproteobacteria; order Hyphomicrobiales; family Alsobacteraceae; genus Alsobacter; species Alsobacter sp. R-9. The sequence goes on from NZ_JBTSWJ010000015.1 coordinate 86,315, forward strand.
AGGACGATCACGCCGATGCTGCCCAGCGCGACCGCCGTCAGGTGACGCTCGATGAACGCCTTCAGCGGCTTTCCCCAGCGGTTGAAGATGCCGGCGATGATGAAGAAGCGCGCGCCGCGGGTCACGATCGACAGCAGCACGAACATCGGGAAATTGTAGCCCAGCGCCCCGCTGACGATGGTGACCACCTTGTAGGGGATGGGCGTCAGCCCCTTCACCAGGATGAAGAGGGCGCCCCAGGTCGCGTACCACGCCTTCACAGAGTCGATCTTGTCGGCGAGCCCGTAGAGCCTCAGCAGCCACATCCCCACGCTGTCGAAGAGCAGCGCCCCGATGGCATAGCCGAGAATCCCGCCTGCGACCGAGGTGACGGTGCAGATGGCCGCGTAGTGCCAGGCCCTGTCCGGCCGCGCCAGCGACATGGGCGCGAGCACCACGTCCGGCGGGATCGGGAAGAACGAGCTCTCCGCGAACGACACCGCTCCCAGGGCGTACGGCGCACGCGGGCTTTCGGCGAGGGAGACGGTCCAGTCGTAGAGGCGCTTGAACATGGGGGCTCCTGTCGCGCCGCGTGTAGCGGAAGCGACAGGAGCTGTCCAACGCGCCGGGCTCAGCCCAGCGTCTCCCGGAAGAACGCGACGGTGCGCTGGAAGGCGAGCTGCGCCGCCTCCTTGCTGTAGCGCTCGGCGCTGGTGTCGTTGTGGAAGGCGTGGTTCACGCCCTCGTACATGAAGGCCTGGTATTTCACCCCGGCCGCCTTCAGCGCCGCCTCGTAGGGCGGGAAGGTGCCGTTGACGCGCGAGTCGAGGCTCGCGAAGTGCATCATCAGCGGGGCCTTGATGCGGGCCGCGGCCTCGGCGGGCGGCGCGACGCCGTAGAACACCACCCCGGCGCCGAGCTCGGGCTCGCGGGTGGCGATGATGTTGACCATGCCGCCGCCCCAGCAGAAGCCGACGGCGCCGACCTTGCCGTTGCTCATGGGATCGGCCTTCAGGAACGCCATGGCCGCCTTGGCCTGCCGCACGACCGCTTCGCCGTCGAGCTTGGCGAACATGTCCCGCGCCGCGTCGGCATCGGCCGGCGTGCCGCCCAGCGGGGTGAGGAAGTCGACGCCGAGCGCCAGAAACCCTTCCGCCGCGAAGCGCCGCGTCACGTCCTCGATATGGGCGTTCAGCCCGCGGTTCTCGTGGATGACGATGATCGCGCCGGTCTTGCCGCCGGACTTCGGCTTGGCGAGGTAGCCGGAGAGGTCGACGCCGTTGACCTGCGTCTTCACCCGCTGCGTGACGATCCGGCCGTCGGACTCGGGAACCTGCTGCGCATGGGCATAGTTCGGTTCGAGGACGGCCAGCGCCGCCGCCGCGGCTGCCGGCGACCCGGCCATGAGGCCGAGCCTTTCGAGGAACACGCGCCGGGCGAGCGGCTTGTGCGTGTACTCGTCATAGAGGTCGATGATGCGTTGTTCGAGCGCCATGAAGTTCGGTCCTCTCCCGCGGATGTTTGGGCGGCTCTGCCGGCCACCAGCCCAACCATGGGACCCGTCGCCCGAACTTCAAAGCACAACTGCGCGAGCCCGGCCGGGTGATCCGAAACCGGCAACCATCCGTAAAGCTACCGATTGGCGTGGGAGATCCCGGTCATGGGCGAGATCGCAGGCGTTCGTCGCACCTTCGTGAAGGCGGCCATGGATGCCCCTTTCCTGACCCGGGAGGACGAGCATGCGCTTGCCGTCCGCTGGAAGGACGAGGGCGACGAGGACGCCCTCCACCGCCTCGCCGCCGCCCACATGCGGCTCGTGATCGCCATTGCCGCCCGCTTCCGCCATTACGGCCTGCCGATGGCCGACCTGATCCAGGAAGGCCATGTCGGCCTGCTGGAGGCCGGCGCCCGGTTCGAGCCGGACCGCGAAGTGCGCTTCTCCACCTATGCCACGTGGTGGATCCGCGCGTCGATCCAGGACTACATCCTGCGCAACTGGTCCATCGTCCGCGGCGGGACCAGCTCGGCCCAGAAGGCGCTCTTCTTCAATCTGCGCCGCCTGCGCGCCCGCCTCTCGCAGGCCGCGGCCGGCGACGACACGGTGGACATCCACCAGGGGATCGCCGACGCCGTGGGCGTGTCCCGCGCCGACGTGGCGCTCATGGACGCACGCCTGTCCGGCAGCGACATGTCGCTGAACGCGCCGCTGACCGACGAGTCCAACGGCGCCACGGAGCGGATGGACTTCCTCGTCGACACGGCGCCCCTGCCCGACGAGACCGTGGGCGAGGCGATCGACAGCGAACGCCGTGTGCGCTGGCTGCGCTCGGCCCTGACGGTGCTGTCGGACCGCGAGCTCAACATCCTCCACGCCCGCCGGCTGAGCGAGGAGGCGGCCACGCTGGAGGCCCTCGGCGACAGGCTCGGCATCTCGAAGGAGCGCGTGCGCCAGATCGAGAGCCGCGCGATGGAGAAGCTGCGCCGCGCCCTCCTCGAGCGTCACCCCGACGCTGCCGCGGCGATGGTGTGAGCGCGGCCTACTCGACGACGATCTTGTAGGTCTGCCCCGGTTTCAGCGCGCCGCCCCGATCGAGGCCGTTCAGCACCATGAAGCGCTCGACGGGTCGGTCGAGCCCGCCCATCCGTGCCGCGATGCTCTCCGCCGTGTCCCCGGGCTTTGCCACGACGAGCGCCAGGCGGAGCGGGCGGACCGCGGCGATCTCGGACGTCGTCATCGGGCGGAAACTGTCGATGGTCTGCCGGAAGGCCCGGTCGATGTCCGGCGTGATGGCGCGGGCCGCGAGGATGAAGCGGTAGACGCCGTTACCGGACTGGATGGCCGCCATCCGGAAGCTCCACTCCTCCCCCCGCGCCGTGGCCGAGACGCCCGGCAGGCCGCTGACCATGATCTCCTCGATCGGCCCGACGGTGGCGCCTTCGATCCACCCCGACTCGAGATAGGCCGCCAGCGTCTGCCCCGCCGGCAGCTTGACGCTGTCGAAGCGCATGGCCTGCGACCCGCCGGCCCCGACGCCCGCCACCGCCACCGCGGAGTTCTCCAGAACGAATCCGGGCGGGGCCGCGAAGGTGAAGCCCAGCTGCGGGTGCAGGAACCGGTTGGCGCGCACCATCCCTTCCGCCGGATCGTCGCCGAAGGTGATGCCGTCGATGGCGGAGAGATAGGTCTTCCGGTCGTTCTCGCCGATGCCGGGCCCGGAGATCGAGCGGGCGGCACCCAGCGCCAGCGCGACACGCTCGGGCGTCGAGGGATGGGTCGAGAGGAAGTTCATGCCCTGCTGGCCGGACTTCTCGCCCATCATCGTCGCCCGCATGGCCGTCTGCCGGCCGAGCGAGGCGAGGAAGCGCGCCGCACCGTAGGGATCGAAGCCCGCCTTGGCGATGGTCTGAACGCCGATCTGGTCCGCCTCGAGTTCCTGCGAGCGGGAGAAGCTGGCGATCGAGAAGCGCGAGCGTGCCTGCACGACCTCGCCTGCGACGGGGTCTTCCAGCACCTCGGACACCACCCGGCTGACGAGCTGGGAGCGACGTTCCAGTTCGGCCCGCTGGTACGCGTGGTTGGCGGTGACGTGCGCAACCTCGTGCGCCATGACGGCGGCGATCTCGGACGTGTCGTTGGCCAGCGCCAGCAGGCCGCGCGTCACGTAGACGTTGCCGTTGGGCAGCGCGAAGGCGTTGACGACGGGCGAATTGAGGATCGTGACCTTGGGATCCGGGGTGCCGCCTGCCTTCGCCACGCGTCCCATGACGTCGTTGAGCATGCGCTCGGCCTGGGGCGAGCGGTACTCGCCGCCGAACATCCCGACGAGCTTCTTGTGCTCGCGCTGGGCAGGGCTGTCGAGCCCGGTGACACGAGGCGCCGCGGCCGGAACGGCCGGACCGGCGGAGGTGGGCAGGCCGAGCCGCTCGGCTGCGCAGCCGGCGAGCAGCAGGGCGAGCGCAACGGCAAGCACGAGCCGGCGCCCCTGTCCCGTCCGCATCACCGCCAAGTCACCACGTCCAAACACCACTCGGGCGATCCTACTCGAGGCGCTCCATCGCCTCCGGAACGGTGACCTCGATCCGGGGCCGCCCCGCTCCGCCAACGACGACGCCGCGCACGCGGACCCGCCGTCCCTCCATCGCGGCCATCGTCATGCCCGATGCCTCGAATCTCCGCAAGGACCGTTTCGAAAGGGTAACGGTCAGGCTTTCGCCCGACATCGTGCCAAAATTGAGGTAGACGACGGCCCGCCCGGCCCGGAGTCGGGATATCCGCCCCTCCACCACCCGATAATGGCCGTCCGCGGCGGCGATCTCGCCCGGCCGGTCGGCCGCGAGCATCCAGCCGCGCCCCCAGATGCCCCGTGCGGCGCGGCGGGAGGATGCCTCGGCCGCCAGCCACTCGCGCACGCAGCGCGACGGCAATCCGTCCGGCCGCAGCACGGCATGGCCCTCGGCAATGAGGTGAGCCTGGAGCGGCGTGGCGCTGCGCATCAGCACCATCGCCGTTCGACCCCAGCGGTCCGGGGGTCCGAGCGACACGGCCGAGACGGGCCCCTCCGACAGCCACGCTGCCGCCGCCCGTTCCGCCGCGTCGTCCGGCCGGCCGGCCGGCCATGCCACGCCCGCGAGGACCGCGGGGTTGCCCCCCACCAGCCACTCGCCGTCGCCGACCGAAAAGACATCCCCCGCCGGCCGCGCGCCCGGTATGCACGGGGTGGCCTCGACGGTCGCGGCCGGCGCCGCCGCGGCCGCGTGGGACACCAGGGCAAGGACGATGAGGAGGCCGCGGACGTTCACCGGCCGCCATGGTCGCGGGCCCCGCGACGACCGTCCACGCACCGGGAGTTGCGGAGCCGGGCGCCGACGGCGACCCGTGCGAGTGGCTGCAAATCGCGGACGACTGTGCTAGTGGATCGCCTGCGCGGTTCCGTAGCTCAGCAGGATAGAGCAGCGGTTTCCTAAACCGAAGGTCACAGGTTCGAGTCCTGTCGGGACCGCCATCCCGCCGCCGGCGAGGCCGATCAGGCCCCGCGCGCCAGTTTGGGCGCGCGCGCCCCGAACTGCTTCAGTTCGTTCAGCGCGATATGCGCGATGTTCTTCAGCACCAGCGTCTCGGACAACGTCATCCCGCGCGGCTTGCGGTCGATGATGCACAGGGAACCGACCCGCACGCCGTCGCCGAGCACGAGGGGTGCTCCGGCGTAGAAGCGGATGTGAGGCTCGCCGAGGACGAGCGGATTGCCCCGGAAGCGGGGGTCCTCGAGCGCGTCATGGACCACCATCACGTCGTCCGAGCGGATCGTATGGTCGCAGAAGGCGATCTCGCGCGGCGTGCCCTGCATCGCGAGCCCCTGCCGGCCGGCAAAGATCTGGTCGTCCCGCGTGAGGATCGTGACGAGCGCGACGGGGACGTCGAAATGCGAGCGTGCCACCTCGGCCACGTGGTCGAAGACGGCGTCGGGAAGGAAGGGAACCACTCCCAGGTCCCTCAGCGCCTCCAGGCGCCGGCGTTCGGCAAGTTCGGTGATGGACATTCGCGCCCCCGGTGTCAGGGCTTCGCTCTAGCCCCGCATCCCCTAAGGTCCGGTTGAGGTCGCCGTCGAAAGACGCGCCAATGCAGCGCCCGGGCCCACTCAGCGGTCGCGGTTCGGACGGCTGCGGCGGGCCGCCGACAGGGCCACGCCCGAACCAGCGACGCCTGCGCCGATGGCGAGCCCGGCCGGCAGCATGCCCAGCACGGCCGCCACGTCGACGACGAGCAGGGCGAGCACCAGCGAGACGATGGTCGTGTTGGACATGATGGGCCGCGGGGGACGACGACGCGGCAGAGTTTACAGAAGGTTGACGGTCCCGACGCAATGGGACCGATGTCCCCCGCCCGCCGGGACGATCGAACCATGCCCCTGGCCGGACGTCCGGTGGAGGCGGCGCGCCTAACGGGCGCCGGCGCCGCCCTTGTTCTGGTTGGTCCACATGATCGTCGCGTGCCGGCCGCCCGGCTCCCGCTCCAGTGCGTAGCAGTCCCCCGCGGGACCCGGCGCGCCTGCTATGGCGGCAGCGATCTCGGCCTCGTCCTGCGCCGTGAGCCGCAGCGCGTCCACCGCCACGATGTCGGCCAGGTGTTCCGCCGTGCGGGCACCGACGATGGCCGTCGCGACGCCGGGCCGATCCAGCACCCATCGTGTCGCCACCGCCGACAGGCTGACACCGTGGCGCCGGCCGACGCCGTCCAGCGCGCGCAGCAGGGCCTGGAACCGCTCCCAGCCGCCGAACTCGTCGATGATCAGCCGGTACTTCACCAGCGAGCGGTTGGCGAAGGGCGGCTCAGGATCGGCCGCGCCCAGCCACCGCGCCGAGAGGAAGCCGCCGGCGACCGCGCCGTAGCACTGCAGCGCGATGCCGTTCGCCGCCGCATAGGCGGCGAGCCCGTGCTGGGGACGACGGTCGAGGACCGAGTACTGCAACTGGTTCGAGACGAGGGGAATGCCGGCCTCGATGAAGGCCTTCAGGTGGGCCGTGTCGAAGTTCGTCGCGCCGATCAGGTCGATCTTGCCGGCCCGCTTCATGTCCGCGAGCCATGAGAGCGCGTCGACGGCCCCGGGCACGGCATAGTCCCACCAGTGGAACTGGACCATGTCGAGCCGCTCCACGCCGAGCCGCGACAGCGACCGGTCGACCAGCGCCTCGACCTCCGGCCGCTTGAGCGTGGGCAGCGCGTCCCGGTCCGGGACGATCTTGGTGTGGATCTTGACCCCGGCCGCCAGAGCGGGGTGCCGGCGGCGGAATGCGCCGATGGTCTCCTCGACGCCGATGTAGTGGTCGGCGCAGTCGAACGCCGTGACGCCGGCCTCGGCGAAGTGGCGCATGTCCTCCACGGCCTGCTCCTGCGCCACGGCCGGCCCGTGACGCTCCGCCAGCTGCCAGTTGCCCTTGACGATGCGGGACACCCGGTAGCCGGGTGCGATCTCGACGGTCTGCAAGCGCCTGTCTCCTGATCCTCGGGGGCGGATGATGGTCCGGTTCGCCGGCGCGGGTAAAGCCCGCGGCTCAGGCCGCATCCCCCGCGACGCGCAGCGCAGCCAGCAGGCTCAAGCCCGTATGGTAGCCGGGATCGAGGTCGGGGGTTGCCGGCACGACGTCGATCGGCCCGTCCGCCGTCAGCGTCTGGAATGCGACGGGCGGATCCACCCGCCAGTAGCGGGTGAAGAAGGCCTCGTCGGCGCGGCGCCACAGCGCGAGCGCCGCGGCATCCCGCGTCCGCGCGTGGAGGAGCGCCGCCGCGCGGATCGTTTCCGGCAGCGACCACCACGGGCAGTTCGGCGACGTGGGCCGGCCGCTGGCCAGCGACACCTTCAACGCGATGCCGGGGCCGTGGAAGCCGATGCGGGCGGTGGCGGCGAGGACGTCGCCGAGCGCCCTGACGGTGGCGTCGTCGTCCTGTCCCTCCAGCCATTCCAGGCCGAAGCCGGCGAACTCGATCGCGTGGCCCGGATTGCAGCCGTCCTCGCCCGGCACGTCGGCGAGCGTGCCGCCGGTCGTGCGATGGCGCGCCAGCACGTGGTCGATGAACCGCCGCCCGAATGCCGCCGCCTCGGCGAACCCGCAGTGCCGGAGCATCGCCGCGGCGCCGAGCAGGATCATCCGGGGGCCGTACTCGTCGCGGATCGAGCCGCCGGCCGCGTCGTCGAGCCGCTGCCGCTCGTCGGAGACAAAGCGCCCGTCCTCGATCGCCCGCACCACCTCCAGCAGCCGTTCCACGTGGGCGGCCGCTTCCGCCGGGGCGTAGCGAGCGGCGGCCGCCACGAGGCCCTTCCGGACGAACGTGTCGGAGAAGGTGAACAGGTCGCCTGCATCCGCCTGCGGGTGCAGGACGCCATCCGCGTCCGGCCACACCGGCTTGAGGTCGGCGTCGTAGGCGAAGTAGCCGTGCCCGTGCCGGGAATGGAGGTCTTTCAGTCCCGCGTAGAGGGCGCGCCCGGCCTCGTCAAGCCGCCGCGCGAGAGCGGGGTCCGTGGACTCGAAGAACGCGGCATGCGTGGCGATGGCCTCCAGCGCCCGGCCCTGGATCCAGCCGAAGGTGACGTCCGGTCCGCGCCATCCGTCCCCCGGCCCGTAGTCGCGCAGGGTGACCGCGTTCATCTTGGTGTCGACGAAGGCGCCGTGCCGGCGGGGACGGTCGAGCATCCAGCGCAGGGCCGCAGCGTTCGCCGCGACGTAGCGGGCGCGAGCCGCCGCGAGAAAGTCCGCCGTCTCCATCCGCTCAGTCCTTCAGCCCGCTGCTGGCGACGCCCTGCACGAAGTTCCGTCGCAGCAGCGAGAACACGATGATGGTCGGCACCAGCACCACCGTCGCGGCCGCGCTGAGGCGGCCGAGGTCGACGGTGAAGCCGGTCTGGAACAGGGCGAGGCCCACCTCGACGGTGTAGCTCTCCTTCGTCGTCGCGACGATCAGCGGCCACGTGAAGGCCGTCCACGCCTGGAAGAAGGCCAGCACGCCGAGCGCGCCCAGCGGACCGCGCAGCAGCGGCACGACCACCCGCAGGAAGATCCACCACTCCCCCGCCCCGTCGACGCGCGCCGCCTCGAGGAGTTCGTCGGGGATCGAGGCGATGACGTTCTGGCGGATGAGGAAGATGCCGAAGCTCATCACGAGGTAGCCGACCAGCAACCCAGCCGTGCTGTTCAGCAGGCCCATCTTCTGCACGTTGAAGAAGAGCGGGATCATGTAGACCTCGAACGGCACGATCGCCGTCGAGAGGATGATGGCGAAGATCACGTCGAGCGGCCGTGAGCGGAACTTCGCCAGCACGTAGCCGGTGATCGCCGAGGTCACCATGATCGCCGCCGTCGACAGCGTGGCGAACAGGAGGCTGTTCCACATCCAGCGCAGCAGCGGCGTATCGGCGAGCACCGCCGTCAGGTTGGAGAGCGTCGGGTCGCGCGGCAGGATGGCCGGCGGCCAGCGCAGGATGTCGGGCGGCGTCTTGAACGCGTTCGAGACCAGCAGCACCAGCGGCAGCAGCATCGCGAGGCAGAACAGGATCAGCACTGCATCGATGAGGCGCGCGGTGATCCGCTCGCGCGTCCGCGGTGACAGCGCGCCGCTCATGCCCGCCCCCGCTCGCGCAGCAGGCCGAACTGGATGCCGGTGAGCGCCAGCACGACGAGCAGCAGCACCACCGCCTCCGCCGCCGCGTAGCCCACGCGGTAGTTGCGGAAGCCGTTCTCCAGCATGTCGAGGACGAGCACCCGCACCAGATGCCCCGGCGCGCCCTGCGCGTCGGATGCGAGCACGAAGGCCTGCCCGTACACGTTGAAGCCGGCGACGAGAGTCACCACCGAGACGTAGAGCGTGATCGGCTTGAGCAGCGGGACCGTGACGTAGAGGAAACTCTGCACCGGCCCGGCGCCGTCGAGCTTCGCCGCCTCGTAAAGCGACACCGGCAGGTTCTTGATGCCGACGAGGAAGATCAGCACCGCGTAGCCCAGCGTCTGCCAGGCGCACAGCACGATGATGGAGACGACCGAGAGGACGGGATCGAACAGCCATGCCTTCGGCGCGACGCCGAACACCGACAGCACCGCGTTGAGGGGACCGAGGCGCGCGTCGAAGATCCATTTCCAGGCCATCGCCGCCGGCACCAGCGACACGACGTGGGGCAGGAAGATCGACGTCTCGTAGAAGGCCGAGAGGCGCGACGAGGTCCGCGCGTGGATCAGGGCCGCCAGCACCATCGCCAGCGGGATCGTCAGCGCCAGAACGCCGAAGGCGATGATGGTGGTGTTGCGCAGCGCCTCGAGGAAGAGGGGATCGGTGGAGAGCTCGACGAAGTTCTCCAGCCCGACGAAGGGCCTGACCTTCGAGATCAGGTTCCACTCGTGGAGGCTGAGGAACAGCACGTCCCCGATGGGATAGAGGCGCACCCACGCATAGATGGCGAGGGTGGGAAGCAGCGCGGCGACAATGAAGGTCCAGCGCGCGCGAGCGATCATCGGGGGAATCCGCGGCCGGACGGGGAGGCGTTGCCGCCTCCCCGCTCGAAGGTCACTTGGACGCCAGAAGGCCGGCGCGGCGCAGGATCGTGTCGGTCTCCGCCGCCGCGTCCTTCAGAACCGCGTCGATGGCGGCGTCGTTGCCGGCGAGCGACGGGTCGCCGAACGCCTTCACCAGCCGGGCGGCGAGGCGCGACAGGATCTCCTCGACCGGGGCGATCGCCGGCAGCGTGAAGAACGCGTAGTCCTTCGGGTAGCTGACGAAGGCCTTGAAGGCAGGCTTGCGGGCAACGACCGGGGCGTAGTCCACGTCCTTGCGGTTCGGCAGCCAGCCGACGTTGTCGAGCAGCCACACGGCGTTCTCGGGGCTGTTGGCGGCGAGCGCGAAGTCCCAGGCCACGCGCGCCTTCTCGCCCTCGTTCGGCGTGTAGATGAACACCGGCGCGACGATGGTGCCGCGCGGCAGCAGCGCCGTGGCGTACTTCAGGTTCGGCGCCTTCTGCGCGATGTCGCCGATCACCCACGACTCGCGGATGAACATCGCCGTCTGCTCGCGCTCGAAGGCGTCGGCATCCGCCGGCATTTCCGGCGTCACGACCTTGTGGACGTGGACGTTGTCGATGTACTGGCGCAGCGTCTTGCGGCCGGCCTCGGTGGCGTAGGTCGTCAGCCACTTGCCGTCGGCCTGCTCCTCGATGAGGTTGCCGCCGTTCTGGAACAGGTTGATCCAGAACTTCTCGGCGATGCCCGCTCCGCCGCCCGAGAGGCGCATGCTCCAGCCGCTGACGGTGGCCACGCCCTGCGCGTTGCGCTGCGTCAGCTTCTTCGCGTACTCTGTGTAGTCCGCGAGCGTCTTCGGCGGCTCGGCGAGGCCCGCCTTCGCGAACATCTCGGTGTTGTAGAAGAGAGCGCCCTGGCCGCGGAACAGCGGCATGCCGTAGACCTTGCCGCCGACGCTCGCCGTCTTCTGGATGAAGGCGTCGTAGTAGGTCGTGTTTCCGACGAACTGGCCCACGTCGGCCGGCGCCGGCTTCAGAAGCGAGGCCTCGATGTAGCGTTGCGCGGTCGAGTTCGCGAGTTCGATCACGTCGGCCGCGGAGTTGGAGGGCAGGGCGAGCGCGAGCCGCTTCTCGTGCTCGCGCAGCGGGATCGCCTCCACCTTCACCTGCAGGTTCGGGTACTTGCCTTTCAGGCTCTCGCCCACCTTCTGGTAGAACGGCACCATCTCGGGATAGCCGCTCCAGACCGTGAGGGTCTGGGCCTGCGCCGAGGCCGCGCCGAGCGCGAGGCCCATGGCGGTGGCGGCGAGCGCGAGGACGGCGCGGCGGGACGTGTGAGCGATGGCCATGGGTCTCCCCTCCGGTAGGGATGAACGACGCTGGATGAAGCGCTGCGGCGGCCGGGCCGGGTCCCCGCGGGGCCGGGGCGACCGGGCCTCGTGGGCCTGCGACGGACGTCGGAAACAGGATGCAAGGCTGTCGTGCAACCGGTTGCGTGTCAAGCGAACGCCAGCACGGTTCATCACGCCTCCCGGACCCCCGTCCCGAGGTTGATGACGGCCTCCGCCAGTCGCTCGGCCGAGCCCGCCGCATAGCCGGCCGGCATGCCGTAGTAGCGGTGCGCCTCTTCGACCTCGTAGCCGCCGCTGGCATACTCGCCCACCGGCGGCAGATAGCCGCGGCACTCGTGCGCATACCCCACGACCATGCAAGGCGCCGGCAGCGCTGCGCGCACCGCGACGCCCGTTTCTGCAAAGATTTCCCCGGGCAACGCGGCGAGCGTGAACGCTCCCCAGCGCAGCACGCCGACCCGCGTGGGGAGCGGCAGCAGCGGCTCGCGGGCCAGCGTGCGCGACCAATCGAGCCACGCGGCGAAGAGCGCGCGGCGGCCGGGATCGGGCTCCGACAGGGTTCTGCGAGTCCACTCCGCGGCCAGCTCGGACAGCCGTCCCTCCTCCCGGCGGTCGAGGTGCAACAGGACGTCCGCGGCAGCACCAGAGCAGGAATTCAATGCAACCGGTTGCATGATCGCGGTCAGTGCCGAGGCCGCCACGCGCCCGCCGACGCGGTCCGCCTCGGCGAAGGTGCGGGCCGGATTCGCGGCGGTCGTGATCGACCCGTGGGCGGTGTGGCCCGTGTTGGCGTCGCCGGCGCAGCCGGTGAGGAACAGCGCGACGGTCCCCGGATGCGCCGTCTCCACCGCCTCACGCACGACGGCGGGATAATCGGCCGTGTAGAGCCGGTTGTCCGCGCCCAGCACCACCGGGTGGCAGGCGTGCGAAACGAGATGGGCGATCGGCGTGCCGTCGTCTGCCATGACCGAGAGCACGGGGACGTCGGAGTCCGTGAGCCCTCCCGCATGCCGCCGGTTGCGAGCCACCCCGGGGTCGCCGCCACGGCCGAAGGCGAGCCGTGCCGGCCGCCGTCGCGCCAACGCGGCGAGCGCCGCCTCGACGCAACCGTCCTCCAGCCGCTGCAGGAAGACCGGGTCGGCCGCCGTGCCGAGCCCCGTCAGGGTCGAGACGGGACCGCCGTGGTTGTGCAGCGCCGCCGTGACGATGGCTGCGTCCGGCAACGGGATGCGCCGGCGGATGCGGGCGCTCGTCTCCGGCGACAGGGCGACGACGTCCGCCACCACGAGCACGGTGTCTCCCACCGCCAGCGCCCGCGCGGTCAGGGGATCGTGTACCCCGGTGGCGGGTTCCGAGCGTGCCACGAAACCCGCCATGAGAAGGCCGGGCGGCGGCGTGATGTCGACGACGGCCGCGCCGGCGCCGATCACGATGCATCTCCAGCGAGTCGTCCGGTGGCGAGATCGACGCCCTGGCCGGCCACGACCACCGCCTCGAGGCGAGGCGGGCCGGCACCGCCCATCCCGGACAGGAGGACGAAATCAGCCGGCATCCCCGGGTCGAGCGTCCCGGCCTTCAACCCGGCCGCGCGGGCGGGGTTGCCGGAGACCATCGCGATCGCTTCATCCGGCCCGAAGAGCCTCACCAGCAGCGGCAGCGCATCGAAGAGCGTGCGGGCGGCGCCCGCGAGGTAGGGCGTGCCGCGCACGCCGAGCCGCCCGTCCGCCGTCAGCTCGACCTCCCCGCCGATGGGCTGGCGGTACACGCCCGGCGGCAGCCCGCCGAGCGCCGTGACGTCCGAGACGGCGACGCAGCGCCCTGCCCCTTTGGCGCGCGCCATCGCCTTCAGCGTATCGGCAGGCAGGTGGTGCCCGTCGGCGATGAAGGTCGCCGTGAGCCGATCCTCGGCGAGTTGCGTCCACAGGATGTTGGGATGGCGCGGCAGCGTGGCGGCGATGCCGTTGCCGAGATGGGTCGAGAAGGTGGCCCCCGCGTCGACGGCCGAGAGCACGTCGGCCGGCGAAGCGTCGGTATGGCCGATGGCGACGCGGATGCCCTCGCGGGCCAGGGCGGCAACGTAAGCCGCCGTGTCCGGCCAGTGGGGCGACAGCGTCACCATCCGCACCCGGCCGCCGCTCGCCTCCTGCCATCGGCCAAACAGCGCGAGGTCGGGCGGCCTCACGTCCGCCAGCGGATGGGCGCCGCGCGGCCCGTCCACCGGGGAGATGTGCGGCCCCTCCACATGCAGGCCGGCCACCGCGTGGCCGACCTCCGGGAAGGCCTCGCAGGCCTCGGCGATGGCGCGCATGGCGCGCAGCATCCGCTCCTCCGGGGCCGTGATCAGCGTCGGCAGCAGGGTCGTCGTGCCGGTCGCCCGCAGGGCACGCACAAGGTCCAGCACGGTCCGCGGCGTCAGGTGTTCCCCGTTCAGGTCGTGGCCGGCATAGCCATTGACCTGGAGGTCAACGAAGCCGGGCGCGAGCCAAAGCCCGGAGCCGGCATCGCCGGGACCGACCGCGCGGATGCGGCCGTTCTCGACCTCGACGGAGAGGTTCGACGCGGCAATCCGCGTCACAGCCACCGCACGCGCTCCCGGAAGCGGTGCAGGAAGCGCGCGTTGGCCTCGTCGCCGCCGGGTGCGTTGCCGCTGCGCCAAACCGGGGGCTCCACGCCCCGCTCGACCAGTTTCGCCACCGTGCGGATGACGAGGCAATTGAGCGCGAAGGCGTTGGCGAAGGTCGACACCGCGGCGATCCGCGATTCGAACCCCGGCACGGAGACGGCGACGTCACCGATGTCGACCTTGGTGTCGACGGCGATGTCGACGAGGTCGTGCAGGTTCTGCTTCGTGGGGTGGCGGGCCGGATGCTCCGGCGCCGTCCGCGACGCGTGCCGGCGCGAGCTGATGCCGATGAGGAACACGCCGCCGTTGCGCGCCTCGATGGCCGCGTCGATCAGCGCCGCGTTGATGCCGTAGGCGTTGACAAGGATGAGGAGGTCGCCTTCGCCCAGCCGGCGGTCCGAGATCACGATCCGGCCATAGCCCGGCGTCCGCTCGACCGCCATGGAGCGCAGCGCGCCGTTGGAGAGCAGCGTGCCCTCGTCGAGGATGGCGGAGACGTGCATCAGCCCGCCGGCGCGGAAGAAGATCTCCTGTGCCGCGAGGTTGGAATGCCCGCCGGGGCCGTAGACATGGACGAGCCGGTCCGCGGCGATCTGATCCGCCACCCGCGTCGCGGCACGGTCGAGCGGATCCCGTTCGTCGCGCAGGATCTCGCCCATCAGGGCCGTGACGCTGGCGAGGTAGCCCTCGCAGAGGGCGTCGGCGTCGATGGCGGTCATGGCGTCTCCCTCACCGGGGGTCGGACTGCGCGTCGAGGTAGAGCGTGCAGTGCGGATGGCGGCGCAGCGCCGTGGCGGGGCAGGCCTCGCCATAAGGTCCGAAGAGCGTGGCCCGCACGGCATCCCGCTTCTGCGGGCCGGGGACGACGCAGACCATGCGGTCGCAGTCCAGCAACCGCGGCACGGTGAGCGTCAGCGCATGGGTCGGTACGGCGGCCAGCGAGGGGAAGCAGGCGTCGTCCACCTGCTGCTGCCGGCAGATGGCGTCGAGTTCCACCACCTTGACGGCCAGCGGGTCGCGGAAGTCGGCGACCGGCGGATCGTTGAAGGCGATGTGCCCGTTCACGCCGATGCCGAGGCAGACGATGTCGACGGGTGCCTCGGCGAGACGCCGCGCGTAGTCGGCCGCGCACGCCTCGGGCGATGCGAAGGCTTCGGGCCGGATGAGGTGCACGGCGCCGAATGGCAGGCGTTCGAACAGCGCGCGTGTCAGCCAGGCGCCGAAGCGTTCCGGCGCGCCGGGGGCGAGGCCGACATACTCGTCCATGTGGAAGGCGGTGACGCGGCTCCAGTCGAGCCCCGGCGTCGCGACCAGCGCATCGAGCATCTCCTGCTGGCTCGGTGCCGCGGCGAACACCATGCGCGCCGCGCCCTTGCGGGCCAGCACGTCGCGCAGGTGCGAGGCGGCCTCGGCGGCCGCCGCCTCGCCCATGGCGCGCCGGTCGGGGAAGCTTCTGACGGGAATCGACGCCTCGGCGGCGGGCGCGGACGACATGGTGAGGGTCCTGTCGAGGCCTCGCTGGCGGCTGCGCCGGCCGGGCCCCTGCGACGTCGAGCATTCTCTGCAACCGGTTGCATGTCAAGGCGACGAGCCCTCTGCGCCCATAGCGCAACCGCGACGGTCGGTGCTACGACAGTCGGGGCCGCGCCGGGGCGGCCGGAGGGTCGGTGGCATGGACGAGCCCCGTCGCGGAAGGCCGACGATCCGCCAGGTGGCGGATGCTGCGGGCGTGTCCCGCGCCACCGTCTCCCGCGCCTTCACCCGGCCGGCGATGCTCGGGCAGGCGACGGTCGACCGCATCCGGTCCATCGCCGCCGAGATCGGCTACCAGCCGAACCAGGCGGCCCGTGCGCTCAGCACGGGGCGGCACGGCAACATCGCGCTGATCGTGCCGGACGTGGCCAATCCCTTCTTCCCGCCCCTCATCAGGGGAGCGCAGGCCCGCGCCGACCTCGATGGCCTCTGCCTCTTCCTCGGCAGCTCCGACGAGACGCCGGAGCGCGAGGACATGCTGGTCGGCAAGTTCGCCGGGCAGGTGGAGGGTATCATCCTCGTCTCGTCCCGGCTTGACGAGGCCCGCATCCGCCAGCACGCCGAACGGGTGCCAATCGTGCTGATCAACCGTGACGTGGAGGGGCTGCCCCGCGTGCTCATCGACAGCACGCCCGGCATCACCGCCGCGGTCGAGCATCTCGCCGGGCTCGGCCACCGCTCGATCTGCTACGTCGCCGGTCCGGCGGGCTCGTGGTCCAACCAGCAGCGCCGGAAGGCGGCGCGGGCCGCGGCCAAGCGGCTGGGGATCGAGCTCGTGGCGGTGACGGCACAGCGGGCGAGCTTCGAGGCGGGGCGCGACACCGTGCCCGCCGTGGTCGCCACCGGGGCGACCGCCGCCGTCGCGTTCGACGACGTGACCGCGCAGGGACTGCTCGTCGGCCTCGCGGAGCGTCGGATCGGCGTGCCCGACCGCTTCAGCGTGATCGGCTGCGACGACGTGCTCGGGGCCACGACCTATCCGTCGCTCACTACCGTCTCGGCGAGGCTGGACGAGGCCGGCGAGGTGGCGCTCGACGTGCTGGGAGACGTGCTGCGGCGCCGCTCGATGCGGGAGATCCGCTACGTGCTGGACACCCACCTCGTCGTGCGCGGAAGCACCGGCCCCGCCCCGCGCGCGCCCGGCCCGCGGATCACGCCCCTCTGACGCTCTTCCCGTGCTGCGCGGCAGAGGCTGCAAGCCGCCGCGCCAGCGAAGCCCGCGGCGGCCGCGCGTCCTGCAGCCGCGCGCGCAGAAGGTCGAGAAGGGCGACCTCCTCCGGACGCAGCGCGGTGCCTTCCTCGGCCAGTCCCTCCTCGATCTCCTCGCTCACCTCGGCCAGGAGCGAACCTTCGAGATACGCGTCCACCACATGGGGATGCACGTAGCACTTGCGGCAGATCGTGGGGGTGTTGCCGAGCCGTGCCGCCACCCGCTCGATCGCCGCCTTGACGCTCTTCTTCGTCCGCGCGTCGGGATCCAGCTGCTCGAACTCCCGCAGGGCCAGCGCCGCCAGCACCGTCCCGTGCCAGGTTCGCACGTCCTTCGCGGTGATGTCGCGTCCCGTCGCCTCCCGCAGGTAGGCGTTCACGTCGGAGGAGCCGACAGGCTGCCGCGCGCCATCCTCGTCGATGTACTGGAAGAGGTGCTGGCCGGGCACGTCCTGGCAGGCCTTGACGATGCGTGCGATCCGCCGGTCGCGGACGCTGAGGCGCCAGGTCCGTCCGCTCTTGCCCTTGAAGGCGAACCGCAGCTCGCCCCCCTCGACCGCGACATGCCGGTCACGCAGTGTCGTCAGGCCGTAGCTGCCGTTCTGCCGCGCATAGTCGGGATTTCCGACGCGGATGAGCGTGCTTTCGAGGAGATGCACCACCGTGGCGAGCACCTTCTCGCGCGGCAGTCCCTTGCGGGCCATGTCCGCCGCGACACGCTGCCGAAGGGCCGGGAGCGCGGCCGCGAAGGCCATCATGTGGTCGAACTTGGCGCTGTCGCGGATCTCTCGCCACCGCGGGTGGTAGCGATACTGCTTGCGTCCGCGTGCGTCGCGCCCCGTCGCCTGGATGTGCCCGCGCTCCGACGGGCAGATCCAGACGTCCGTCCACGCCGGTGGGATGGCAAGCGAACGGATGCGCGCCAGCGCCGCCTCGTCGCGTACCGGCCTTCCGCGGTCGTCGCGGTAGACGAAGCCCTTGCCCGCCCGGCGCCGTCTCAGCCCCGGCTCGCCGTCATTGACATAGACGAGGCCGGCCGACATCGCCGCGTCCTGCGGGTCGACGATGCCCTCTTCCGCGTCCGTCCTCTCGTCCACGCCCGTGTCCCGGTCCGGCCAGGACGGGACAACGGGGTGCAGACCTGCCGGTTCCGGCCGGAGCCGGGGGAAGGCGTGCCGCTCAGACGATGTCGATGTTGGAGAAGGCGTAGCCCTCGTAGACCGGGTCGCCCGCATTGTGACGGCGGCCGGTCACCCAGTCGAAGAACTCGAACTCGGCGCGGAAGCTCCGTCCCTTCGTCGCAAGCGCCCGGTTCTCGGGCGAGCCGAGGTCGATGATCACCTCGTAGCGCGTGGCGGTGGCGAGCCTGAAGTCCTTGACCTCGCGGGTCGGGCCGACGGGCTGCGGAGCGTTCCACGGCTGGTTCAGCGCGTGCCCGTCGACCGAGACGATCGTCGCGTCGAGCCCGCCGAGCGCCACGCGCATCTGCGAGTAGGACGCGTTGATCATGCGGATCAGGATCTTCTGGCCCGGCCGCGCCGTGATGCGGCCCTTGGCATTGGCCACGCCCGCCCGTGACGGCGTCCCCGTGACGAGGAAGTACTTCGGCTCGAAGATGTTGAGGCCGACGTCCTCGCCGCACAGGCCGTCGCCATGCTCGAGCAGGTGCCAGCGTGGATCGATGTCGTCGAAGACCCACATCTGCTCGACGTCGTAGAGCGGGCCGCCCTCGAACACCGCGATCCGCCCCGACGCATCGGGCTTCGGATCCACGATGATGGCGCCGTACAGACCCATCTCGAAGTGCAGCGGCGTGTTGACGTGGCAGTGGTAGATCCACGTCCCGCAGGTGTTGGCCTGCCACTGGTAGATGTACTCGTCGCCCACCTCGAACGAGACGTGGCCGACGCCGTCGTTGAACGGCGTGGGCTCGATGCCGTGGTGGTGGATGGTATGGGCGCCCTTGGCCGACTTCAGCCGCACATGGACGAGGTCGCCCTGCTGCACGCGCATCAGGGGCGACGGGACCGCACGCGACTTGCTGCCGATCCGCTCGTCCTGGAAAACCCAGAAGTCGAGGATCTTGCCGTCCGGCATGGTCATCGTGTGGCTGGCGATCTTGCGGTCGAACCACACGGTGGCGGTCTGCCAGTCCGGGGTCGGCGGGTCGGCCTTGTAGACCTTGCAGCCGAACGTCTCGTAGTTCTCGAGGCCGCCCGTCGACAGCGTCCTGAAGTCAGGCATGCCGCCGCTGTACGGCCCCGGGCCCGGCGCGCCCGTCGTCTTCGGGCCGAGGGTGGCGGTCTGGGCCAGGACCTCGCCGGCAGCGAGGGTCGAGGCTGCGGTCACGGTCGTGGCTGCTGTCGCATTCGACATGGGGGGTCCGTCCTGCTCGCAACTGCGTCGCAGACCCGACATCTCAACGCGGGGAGCGGGAGCGCGGCCGGGCCGCTACTTCGCTTCAAGGTTGAGAAAGCCTGAACCTGCTCATGAAAGCTGTAGCGAAAACGGGCCAGCGCTTGAACGGACCAAAGCGGGCCTCGGGCGTCCATCGAAGGTCCCATGATCGCGGGTCGAAGGTCCGGCAGCGTGAGCGTGGCGCCTCGTCGCGCAAAGGTTTTGTATATCCACGGCGCAGGATCGTGAGTTGTGGCGTCGGGAGCTGACGTCATGCGCCTTCGACGAAGGCCTCACTCCGGTGCTAATGCACACAAATTAGGCCTATACTCAGCCATCCTGAGCGGCTGTTCTTGTCTCTACCGTGGTCCGACAGGATTCTTGCGGGAGATGAACGGATCGGGATCCGCAGCGATCGGGTTCCGGTACCGGCTCGGACGGATGGTTATCCGCCGTTAACGTGGTGTCTGCTCCGGCCACAACAGAGCCTTTCACGACCGGTGGTAGGCGTGATGCATGCTCCACCGATCCCTGCGTGCAGTTCTCGCTCTCCTGGCCCTGGCAGCGCCCGGTGCGGCGCTTGGCGACGAGCGCGGCGTCGAGGACAGGCCGATGCCCGTCCTCGATACGGCCCGGTACTGCACGTTGCAGGCGGCGGCAAACGAGGGCCGCTACGACCGAAGGCAGTGCGACGCCGACGAGGCTCGCAGCGCGAGCATCGTCGGCCGCCAGTGGGCCTTCATGCCCGACGAGGTGCGGATCAACTGCGCTTCCATCGCGAGGGGCGAGCGAGGCTCGTACTTCGTGCTCGAAGCCTGCCTGCGCAACTACGGCCGCCCGTTCTGGCGGACCTTCGCCGACGAGGGCCGGGCGGGCGACCGCTACCAGCAGTTCACGAAGGCGTTTCGGCGTTGAATGAAGCTTCGCGGCGCGCCGCCGGAGAGAGTGCCGGCGGGCGCGGCACGATGGCCGCGCCCGCCGGGCATCACATGCGTGATCAGGCGAGGTCGAACCGGTCGAGGTTCATGACCTTCGTCCAGGCCTTCACGAACTCCGAAACGAACCGGCCCTTACTGTCGTCGCTGGCATAGAGCTCGGCCAGCGCGCGCAGCTGCGAGTTCGACCCGAAGACGAGGTCGACGCGCGTCGCCGTCCAGCGCGGAGCGCCGGTCTTGCGGTCGCGGCCCTCGAAGACGTCCTCCTGCGAGGTCGACTCCTTCCACACCGTGCCCATGTCGAGCAGGTTGACGAAGAAGTCGTTGGTCAGAACGCCGGGCCGCGCCGTGAAGACGCCATGCGCGGTGCCGCCGGTGTTGGCGCCGAGCACGCGGAGCCCGCCCAGCAGCACCGTCATCTCCGGCGCAGTCAGCGTCAGCAGCTGCGCGCGGTCGACGAGCAGCTCCTCGGCCGAGACGGTGAAGCGGGTCTTCTGGAAGTTGCGGAAGCCGTCCGCCTGCGGCTCCAGCACCGAGAAGGACTCCGCATCCGTCTGCTCCGCCGTGGCGTCGGTGCGCCCCGGCGTGAACGGCACGGCGACGTCATGCCCCGCCGCCTTGGCGGCCTTCTCGACGCCCGCATTGCCCGCCAGCACGATGAGGTCGGCGAGCGATACCTTCTTGCCGCCCGTCAGGGAGGCGTTGAAGCGCTGCCGGACGCCTTCGAGCGTGTCGAGCACGCGGGCGAGCCGGGCCGGCTCGTTCGCCGCCCAGTCCTTCTGCGGCGCGAGGCGGATGCGCGCGCCGTTGGCACCGCCGCGCTTGTCCGACCCGCGGAAGGTCGAGGCCGACGCCCACGCCGTGAAGACGAGGTCCGCCACGGAAAGGCCCGAGGCAAGCACGGCCTCCTTGAGCGCCTTTGCGTCGGCGGCGTCGATCAGCGGATGGTCGACGGCCGGGACGGGGTCCTGCCAGATCAGGTCCTCGGCCGGCACTTCCGCGCCGAGGTAGCGGACCTTCGGGCCCATGTCACGATGGGTCAGCTTGAACCAGGCGCGGGCGAAGGCGTCCGCGAACTGGTCGGGGTTGGCGTGGAACCGCTTCGAGATCTCGGCATAGGCCGGGTCGACCTTGAGCGCCATGTCGGCGGTCGACATCATCAGCGGCACGCGCTTCGAGGGATCGTGCGCGGCAGGCGCGTGGTCCTTCTCGGCGAGGCCCTTCGCCGCCCACTGCCAGGCGCCGGCGGGGCTCTTCACGAGCTCCCACTCGTAGCCGAACAGCACGTCGAAGTAGCCCATGTCCCACTTGACCGGATTGGACGTCCAGGCGCCCTCGAGGCCGCTGGTGATCGTGTCGCCGCCCTTGCCCGAGCCGTAGGTGCTGAGCCAGCCCAGCCCCTGCGCCTCGATGCCGGCGCCCTCCGGCTCGCGGCCGACATGCGCCGCGTCGCCCGCGCCGTGCGTCTTGCCGAAGGTGTGGCCGCCGGCCACGAGCGCGACGGTCTCCTCGTCGTTCATCGCCATCCGCGCGAAGGTCTCGCGGATGTCGCGGGCCGACGCAGCCGGGTCGGGCTTGCCGTTCGGGCCTTCCGGGTTGACGTAGATGAGGCCCATCTGCACCGCGGCGAGCGGGCTTTCGAGGTTGCGCTCGCCGGTGTAGCGCTTGTCGCCGAGCCAGGTGTCCTCGGAGCCCCAGTAGATGTCCTCCTCGGGCTCCCACACGTCGGCGCGGCCGCCGCCGAAGCCGAAGGTCCGGAAGCCCATCGACTCGAGGGCGCAGTTGCCCGCGTAGATCATCAGGTCGGCCCAGGAGATCTTGTCGCCGTACTTCTGCTTGATCGGCCACAGCAGGCGGCGCGCCTTGTCGAGGTTGGCGTTGTCAGGCCAGCTGTTGAGCGGCGCGAAGCGCTGCGTGCCCGAGGAGGCGCCGCCGCGCCCGTCCGCCGTGCGGTAGGTGCCGGCGCTGTGCCACGCCATGCGGATGAAGAGCGGCCCGTAGTGGCCGTAGTCCGCCGGCCACCACTCCTGCGAGGTGGTCATCAGCTTGAACAGGTCCTCGCGCAGTGCCTTCAGGTCCAGCGTCTTGAACGCCTCGGAATAGCGGAAGGCCGGCCCCATCGGGTCGGACAGCGCGGAGTTCTGGTGGAGGATCCGCAGGTTCAGCTGGTTCGGCCACCAGTCGCGGTTCGACAGCCCGCCGACGGTCGTCGGCATCCGGGCGCCGTGCATGACGGGGCACTGGCCTGACTTCTCGACTTTCGCGTCCATGGTTTCCTCGTTGTCTCGTGGTGACGGGCGGCAGTCGTCCGGAGGAAGCAGCGACCCTGCGCCCTGCACAGGGTCCGGGCCATTGACACAGGTCAGAGGCCCTCGCTCACGACTCGGCGTGATCTCTAGCAGAGCAGCACGATAGGCCTAAGTTGGATTATCTGATGGCTCTGATAACTATAGATTATGACCAACTTCACGCTCCGGCAGCTCCGCTATTTCCAGGCCCTGGCTCAGCACGGCCACTTCGGCCGCGCCGCGGAGGCCTGCTCCATCTCGCAGCCCGCCTTGTCGGTGCAGATCAAGGAGCTGGAGGAGGCGCTCGGCGCCGACCTGATCGAGCGCGGTGCGCGCCAGGTCCGCCTCACCAGTTTCGGCGAGGCCTTCGCGAGCCGATCTCGCGACGTCCTCGCCGCGGTCGACGACCTGGCCGAGCTCGCCCGCTCGTCCCGCGACCGGCTCGTCGGGCGCCTGCGGATCGGCGTCATCCCCACGGTGGCTCCCTACCTGCTCCCCACCCTCATCGGCAACCTGCAGCGGATGAACGGCGACCTCGACATCCGCATCCGCGAGACCCTCACCGACAAGCTGATCCAGGACATCGCCGACGGGCGGCTCGACACCGCCATCGTCGCCCTCCCCGTCTCGGAACCGTCGCTCGCGGAGGCGCCGCTGTTCTCCGAGCGCTTCGTGCTCGTGCGGCCGCAGGCCGACGCGGGGAAGCCCGTGCCGCCGCCCGACATGCTGCGCGAGATGCGCCTGCTGCTGCTGGAGGAAGGCCACTGCTTCCGCGACCAGGCCCTGTCGTTCTGCAACCTGGCGTCGGCCCCGCCCCGCGACATCCTCTACGGCAGCTCGCTGTCGACATTGGTGCACATGGTGGGCGCGGGAATCGGCGTGACGCTGATCCCCGAGATGGCGGTGCCCGTGGAGACCCGCTCCGCCGCCGTGTGCGTGGCGCGGTTCGACGGGACGGAGCCGGCGCGGACCATCGGGATGGTGTGGCGCCGGACGAGCCCCCTCGCCCGCCAGCTGGCCCAGGTGGCGGAGGTCGTGCGCGCCTCGGCCCAGGAGGTCCGCGATCGGGCCTGACGGTCGCGGTGCTCCGCCATTGCTGAAGCGCGTTCAGCAATCGCCCGAAACAAACCGTTTGATTATGGCTGCCCTCGCTCCTTTCCTGACCGCCGCAGGGAACGGGAATGACGCTCGGAACGGGTCAGGCGATGGCGAAGATGACGTGTCTCTCCTCGATGGCGACGCGCCGGATCCTCGCGGACCTCGCGGCCCGCTTCGAGGCTTCCGGGGGTGGGACCGTCGCCGTCGAGTCGACGGGAGGGGTCGATGCCGCCCGCCGGGTGCGCGAGGGCGAGGTCGTCGACGTCGTGGTGCTCGCCTCACCCGTGATGCAGGCGCTGGAGGCCGAGGGCCGGCTGCTCCCGGGCAGCCGCGTCGACCTCGCGGAATCGGAGACGGTGATCGCCGTGCGGGCCGGCCTGCCCCACCCGGACCTCGCCACCGTCCCCGCGCTGCGCGCCTCCCTGCTGGAGGCCGGCGCGGTCGCCTATTCCACGGGACCCAGCGGGGACCACTTCCTGTCGCTGCTGGAGCGATGGGGCCTCATGCCCGCGCTTCAGGACCGGCTGGTGAAGGCGCCACCGGGGGTGCCCGTCGGAACGCTGGTGGCCGAGGGCAAGGCGAGCCTCGGCCTGCAGCAGCGCAGCGAACTGGCCGGCCTGCCGGGGATCGAGATCGTCGCGGCTCTCCCGCCCGGCGCCGCCGCGACGACGGTGTTCACCGCCGGGATCGCCGCGGCCGCACCGGACCCCGGCGCCGCCCGACGCTTCATCGCCTTCCTCGCCTCGCCGTCGTCGGCCGAAGTCTACGTCGGCTGCGGGATGCGCCCCCTCGCCGGCCCGGCGTGAGGACGGGATCGCTCAGGCGTTCTCCCGCTGCCAGGCGGCGTACCAGCGCTGGAACAGCTCGAGCTGGGTCCGCGCGAAGTGCTTCTGGCTGTCGGAGAGACGGTCGGTCGGGTTGAAGTGGTGCTCGTACTCGGGGTTGCCGGTCAGCACCATCAGGTACTTGTAGAAGAGGACAAGGTCCGCGCCCTCGTCGAAGGTCGAGAGGACCTTCAGGGCTCCCTCCAGCTCGAACGCCTTGCGCCGCGCCGCCGGGTCACCGGCCTGCGCCTTCTCGCACAGGTCGACGAGGTGCAGCACCTCGCGCGGCAGGACGTTGCCGATGCCGGTGATCGCCCCCTCGGCGCCGCAGTAGATGTAGCCGTGGCACACGCCCGTATCGACGCCGACCATCAGGCTCAGCGCCTCCGAGCGTCCGGTGATGTGCTCCGCCGCGTAGGACATCGCCTCCTTGGAGCCGAACTCCTTGAAGCCGATCAGGTGCGGGTACTTCTCGTGGAGGGCGAAGAACAGGTCGGCCTTCGTCTCGAAGCCGTAGTAGGGGCTGTTGTAGATGACGGAGGGCAGCCCGTCGCCCGCCTCCAGGATGCCGGCGAAGTGGGCGTGCTGCGCTGCCGGCGAGGTGCCGCGCGACAGGACGCGCGGAATGATCATGAGGCCGGCCGCCCCGACGCGGCGGGCGTGGGCCGCCAGCGCCGCGGCGCGCATCGGGTTCTGGGCACCCGTGCCGACGATGACCTTCACGCCCGCGCGGACCAGCGCCTCGACGCCCTCCATGCGCTGCTCGTCCGTGAGCAGCGGCCAGTCGCCCATCGAGCCGCAATACACCACCGAGGACATGCCGAGGCCGACGAGCTCCTTGCCCTTGCGGGCGAGCGCATCGAAGTCCGGCGTGCGGTCGGCGCGGCACGGCGTCATCAGCGCCGGGATGACGCCGGAGAAAACGGTCTGGCGCATGGTTGCAGATCTCCCTGCCTGCGGCTGTGGTCCTGATGGTGCTCTACAGGCTGGCCGGTCCCGAAACAAACGCCGCGACGACTGCGGCCGCGCATGGCGGACCCACGCGGCGCGCCGGGCCGGCGGCTCCGGTCACGCGGCCGGACGCCTGGCGAAGGCGAGGCCGAGGCCCAGCGCCACCATCGCCCCGCCGGACGCCTCCCGCAGCCGCCGGACCAGCGCCGGGCGGGCCGCCGCCCCGTCGCGCAGGCGCCCGGCCGCGAAGGCGACGCCGATGTCGGCCAGCGTGTTGAGCAGGACGGAGAGCGAGCCCAGCACGATGAACGGCAGGGCGACCGAGCCTGACGCGGGATCGATGAACTGCGGGATGAAGGCCAGGAAGAACGCCGCCGTCTTGGGGTTGAGCGCCTCGACGACGATCCCCTCGCGGAAGGCCCTCTTCACGCCGACGGGCGCCGGCCCGGCGCTGCCGGCCAGCACGGCGGCGGCGTCACGCCGCGCGGCGATCACCGTCCGCACCCCGATCCAGACGAGGTAGGCGGCGCCGGCAAGCTTGAGGAGGGTGAAAAGGTTGGCGCTGGCCAGCACCAGCGCGGACACGCCCAGCGCCCCGGCGGCGACGTGAACGAGCCCGCCCACGCCCGTCCCGACGCTCGACGCCACGCCCTCCGCCCGCCCTCCGGCCAGCGTGCGGGCGGCGACGTAGAAGATGCCCGGCCCCGGCGTGACCGCCAGCACCGTGGCGGCGGCGAGGAACAGTGCGAAGGAGGTGAAGTCGGGCATAGGCGGGCCTTTCGGACGGCAAGAGCGACGATCGGGTGGCGACACCCCATCGGCGGGAGGGACAGGCCGGGGCGGTGGGAGATCGTGCCGGTTCCCTTGCTGGACGCGAACGACCGGCCTGTCAAACCGCCGGAGCGACGTCTCAGCCCGCGATGGCGGTCCCGGTCGGCAGCGTCACGTTGGCGAGCCCTTCGTTCCACTCGCCGTCGCGCAGCACGGCGACGGGGTTGGCGAACTGGCCAGGGAAGGTCGTGGGCTCGACCTCCGTGACGGTGGCGACCGCGGCGGCGACCGCCGCCTGCACCTCGGTGGGCAGCCGGTGGTCGACGGTCGCGGCACCGACGCCGGACACGTCGATGCGGGGATGGTGGAATGCCTCCTCCAGCGTCATCCCGCCGTCGACGAGGAACGAGACGATCTGGGCCACGGCCGGCAGGATCTTGCGGCCGCCCGACGCTCCGACGGCGAACCACGCCCGGCCCTCGCGGCTGGCGATCACGGGGCACATGTTGGTCAGCGGCCGCCGCCCCGGCGCGATGGAGTTCGGGTGCCCCGGGCGCGGGTCGAACCACATCATGCCGTTGTTCATGAGGATGCCGGTCGACGGCAGCACGACGCGCGAGCCGAAGCGGGAGAGGAGCGTGTTGGTGAGAGACACCATGCCGCCCTCTGCGTCGACCACCGAGAGGTGCGTGGTGCAGGCCTTCCCGGCCGGGTCCTCCTCGCCTTCGCCGGCGAGCCGCGCCGCATAGGCATCGGAGAGGGCGCGGGCCAGCGCCGCGACGTCGGCGGCGGCCGGCGGACCGGGCAGGCGCTCCGGCAGTGCCGCGAACACCCGGGCGAAGGTGTTGCCGGCGAAGAGACCCGGCATGGCGTGAAGCACCGCCCCGGCGCGCGGCACGGCGACGGGCCTCGCCTCCCGCGCGGCGAATTCGCCGAGGTCGTCCCGGCCCACTGGCGACCCGCCGGCCCGCAGGTCGGAGGCGATGGCGGCCGCGAGGTCACCGCGGTAGAAGTCCTCCCACCCGGCCTCGGCGATGCGCTGGAGCGTCGCGGCGAGCGGAGAGAGGTCCAGCATCACCGGCGCGAGCATGGAGAGGGACACCGGCGGCAGGCCGTCCCGGAGATAGCGCGCCGCGGCGGCCGGATCGTCGCGCAGCTCGTGCGCCTCCGCCGCGATGTTGAGGGTGGTCCACCAGTCGACGCGGTGTCCCGCCCGCGCCAGCGCCACCGCGGGCGCGATCACGTCGGCCCAGGGCAGCCGGCCGAACCGCGCGTGCGCATGCCCGAAGCCCGCCACGGACCCGGGCACGACGATCGACTCGTAGCCGCGGATGTTGCGGTCCTCGACGACGCCGGGCCAGCCGAACAGGTCCTGCCGTCCCGGCGCCCCCGTCAGGGCGTAGCGCGCAGGATCGAGCGCCCTGGCGGCGACGGGGCCGTAGTCGATGGCGACCGGCTCCCCGCCGGCCGGATGGACGATCATGGCGCCGATGCCGCCGATGCCGCTCATCCACGGCTCGGTCACGGTGAGCGCGAAGGCCGTGGCGATGGCGGCGTCGACCGCGTTGCCCCCCGCCGCGAGGATCGAAGCGCCCGCCTCGGCCGCACTCCGGTTCTGCGACGCGACGACCCCGGCGCGGCTGCGCGTGACGGGCTTCGAGACGACCCACTGCTCGACGGTCTGCACCATTCCGGCGTCCTCCCCAGGCGCCGGACTTGACCCGCGCCGGCTGGTTCGGAGCCTACCGGCTCCCACGCCCACCGGCCAACCGCCCGGAGGCGGAGCGGCATTGCGGCGGATGCAGGCGAGTATTCATGACGGTGGCATCGCCTGCGCCAGCCTCTACGACAGGTCTCCGCCGGCCAAATGGAGCGCTTGGCATCCGCGACCCGAGCGCGCAAGCTGCCGGCGTCGCCCGCCGGGCACGAGGGAAGCACTGCGATGACCGAGAAACCGGCGAAGGTGAAGGGCCCGGCATCCTATTTCCCCTCGATCGAGAAGACGTACGGCCGGCCCGTCGCCGAGTGGCAGTCCCTCGTGCGGGCGCGATGCCCGGCCCGGCACATGGATCTGGTCGCCTTCCTCAAGCAGGAACACGGCATGGGCCACGGCCACGCCAACGCCATCGTCGCCGCCACGCTGGCCGAGCGAATCGAGACGCCCGACCGCTCGGGCGGCGTCAGGCAAGCGAAGCGGGATCAAGACTGACAAGGAAGAGGCTGGCGGAGAGGGGGAGATTCGAACTCCCGATAGGGTTGCCCCTATGCCGCATTTCGAGTGCGGTGCATTCAACCACTCTGCCACCTCTCCGTGATCCAGGGGGCCGGGCGCGAGGCCCGCGGGGCAGGGCCCCGGTGGTCGGCGCGGGCAATAGCATGGGGTCTCGCGTTCCACAAGCGGGCGCGGCGGCTGTTTTCGGAGGCTGCGCCCCGCCCCGGAGGCCACGGCTCGGGCAGCGCCCGGAGGCCGCGTTCGGGTTGACAGGACGGGGGGCTTTCTGTACTCACGCCGTCTGGCGCGCGGCCCTCCCGGCTTGCGCGCTTGTCGTTTCGCCGGATGGCTTCGCGGCCGGCAGGGCGGAACGGCGGGTTCAATGCCGGAACAACTGCAAAGAAGCCGGCCGTTCGCCTCCCGGGGCGGGCAGAGCCGGGTCGAACACGAGGACAGAACGATGTTCGCAGTCATCAAGACCGGCGGCAAGCAGTACAGGGTTGCCGCCCAGGACGTCATCACGATCGAGAAGCTCACCGCCGAGGCCGGCGCCGCCGTCGCCTTCGACGAGGTGCTGTTGGTCGGCGAGGAAGGCGCGATGAAGATCGGTTCGCCGGTCGTCGCGGGAGCGAAGGTCGAGGGCACGGTCGTCGAGCAGACGCGCGGCCCCAAGACGATCTCCTTCCACAAGCGCCGCCGCAAGAATTCGAAGCGCAAGCGCGGTCACCGTCAGGAGCTGACCGTCGTGCGCATCACGGGGATCCACGCGGGCTGAGGTCCGCACGGCGCGCCGACGGCGCACCGGTCTCCATCTGGGTCGATCAATTCGGGCCTCGGCGCCCACAACGGTTACGGAGCACATCATGGCTCACAAGAAGGCAGGCGGTTCCTCCCGCAACGGTCGCGACTCCGACGGCCGCCGTCTCGGCGTGAAGAAGTTCGGCGGCGAAGCCGTGCTGGCCGGCAACATCCTCGTGCGCCAGCGCGGGACGAAGATGCATCCGGGCACGAACGTCGGCATCGGCAAGGATCACACGCTCTTTGCCCTCACGTCGGGCAAGGTCGAGTTCCAGAACAAAGCCAACGGCCGCATTTACGTGGCCGTACGAGCCCAGGAAGCCGCAGAATAACGGCGCAGGTCGGACGAAGGACCTCCGCCGGCGCCCACAGCCCCGGCGGACCCAAGTCGCGATCGCGATCCAAGTCCGGACAGACCCCGAGAGGGGGACCGTCGAGGGGAGGTGGGCAACCGCCTCCCCTTCGTCGTTTCCGGGTCACGTTTCGACGTTACCCACCCCCTCGAAGCCCCAATCCCCACGGAGGGTCTGCCATGTTTCCGGAGATCACACGGGACGACGTTTTCAGGCTCGAAACGCGCCGCCTCTGGCTGCGCTGGCCGCGCGCCAAGGATGCCGCGGCGATCGCGGCCATGGCGGGCAAGCGCGAGGTGGCGGACATGACGGCCCGCATCCCGCACCCCTACCCGGCCCACGGCGCCGAGGAATGGATCGTCAACGCACGCAGGGCGAATGCCGAGGGGTGGGCGGTCGAGCTCGTTGCCTGCCTCGCCACCGGATCCCGGCAGGTGATCGGCTCGGTGTCGGCGCGCTGGACGGACGAGGGGCGGGTCGAGATCGGCTACGTCTTCGCACCCGAGATGTGGGGCCAGGGCTACGCCACGGAGGCCGTGCAGGCCCTCGTCGACGCGGTGTTCATGCTGACCCGGGCCGACGCCGTCGTCGCCGATGTGCGCGTCATCAACCCCGCGTCGCAGGGGGTGCTGCGCAAGTGCGGCTTCGCCTGGGAAGGCTCGGGCCTGAAGGAACTGCCGGCCCGGGGGGGCCTCCACTCGGTCGAGCACTTCAGGCTAGAGCGCAAGGTGTGGCGCAGCCTGAAGGGCTGGGCGGCGCCGGACCTCGTGGCCCGGCCCCCGCGTCACCGCGACGCGGACGGCGGGCAGGTGCGCGCGTGGTCCGAGGCCTCGCCCGCTGCGTAGGACAGTGACGTCCAAGCACGGAGCGTCGCCATGTCCCTGACACGACGGGCGGCGGCCATGGTGGCCGCCGTCCTCATTCCCCTCGGCCTCGGCCCGGCCCGGGCCGCCGACATCCCGGGCAAGGCCCCGTCCGGCAAGCTCGTCCTGGAGGACTTCTTCCGCGGCAACCTCGTCGCCGAGGGCACCTTCACCAACACGCGCGACGGCTCGACGCGCGGCCTCAAGGTGCGCATGCGCGGCGACTGGGACGGCCGGACGCTGACGCTGGTCGAGGACTTCGTCTATTCGGACGGAGAGAAGGACCGCAAGACCTGGCGCTTCACCAAGGTGGGCGACGGCGTCTACACCGGCACCCGCGAGGATGTCATCGGCACGGCCGACGTCCGGCAGGACGGCGACGCCATCCGGTTGACCTACACCGCCAAGGTCACCACCAAGGAAGGCAAGAGCTACAACATCCGCTTCGCGGACGTGCTCGCGCTGACCGGCCCGAAGACCGTGCTCAACACCGCGGACCTCACCGCCTACTGGTTCTTCGAGGTCGGCAAGGTGCGCCTGGAGATCCGGAAGGTCTGACCCCCGGCAACGCTGCGACGGGGCCGGTCAGACCCCGTCGTCCTCCGTGAAGAAGCCGCCCGACTGGCGCTTCCACAACGAGGCATAGTGGCCGCCCAGCGCCAGCAACTCGTCGTGGGTGCCCTCCTCGACGATCCGGCCGCGGTCCATGATCACCAGCCGGTCCATCCGGGCGATGGTCGAGAGGCGGTGGGCGATGCCGATCACCGTCTTGCCCTCCATCAGGTTCTCCAGCTGCTCCTGGATCGCGGCCTCCACCTCGCTGTCGAGGGCGGAGGTCGCCTCGTCGAGGATCAGGATCGGCGCATTTTTCAGGATGACGCGCGCGATGGCGATGCGCTGGCGCTGGCCGCCGGAGAGCTTCACGCCA
This sequence comes from Alsobacter sp. R-9, assembly GCF_054612375.1. Classification (NCBI taxonomy): domain Bacteria; kingdom Pseudomonadati; phylum Pseudomonadota; class Alphaproteobacteria; order Hyphomicrobiales; family Alsobacteraceae; genus Alsobacter; species Alsobacter sp. R-9. The sequence continues at coordinate 117,424 of NZ_JBTSWJ010000015.1, forward strand.
CGCTCGCCGACATGCGCGTCGTAGCCGCGCCGGCCCGCCCAGTCCTCGAGGTCGAGGATGAAGTCGTGGGCGTGCGCCTTGCGCGCCGCCGCCTCCACCTCCTCCGGCGTCGCGTCGGGCCGCCCGTAGCGGATGTTGTCGAGGATCGAGCGGTGCAGCAGGGACGTGTCCTGCGTCACGACCGCGATCTGCGCGCGCACGCTCTCCTGCGTCGCGCGGGTGACGTCCACGTCGTCGATGAGGATCCGGCCTTCCTCCAGGTCGTGGAAGCGCAGCAGCAGGTTGACGAGCGTCGACTTCCCCGCCCCCGAACGGCCGACGAGGCCGACCTTCTCGCCCGGCCGGATGCGCAGCGTCAGGTCCTCGATCACGGTGCGCTCGCGCCCGTAGTGGAAGCTGACGTTCTCGAACGTCACGGCGCCCTTCGTCACGGCCAGCGGCGTCGCGTCCGGGCGATCGGTGACGCGGATCGGCTTCGCGACCGTGTCCATGCCTTCGTGCACGGTGCCGAACTGCTCGAAGACCGTCGTGATCTCCATGGCGACACGCCCGGCAGTGCTGGAGAGCTGGAGCGTCATCGGCAGCGCCGTGGCCACCATGGCGATGCCGATCTCGCCGCCCTGCCACAGCCAGACCGACAGCGCGCCCGTGCTGGCGAGCAGCAACCCTGACAGCAGGGCGAGCCCCGTCGTCAGGGTCGTGAAGCTGCGCATCTGGACGCGCATCATCCGGGTGTGCCGGTCGAGCGAGCGGCGGACGTAGTCGTCCTCGAGGTCGCCGTGGGCGAAGAGCTTCACCGTGAGGATGTTGGTGTAGCTGTCGACGATGCGCCCCGTGAGCGTCGAGCGCGCATAGGCGATGTCGGTCGACGCCTTGCGGATGCGCGGCACGACGTAGGACAGCAGCAGGAGGTAGCCGACCGTCCAGAACAGGATCGGCAGGGCGAGCCGCAGGTCGGCGCGGCCCACCACCACCACGCTCGTGATGGCCAGCGCCACCAGGTAGAGGATCACCGAGATGATGGACACGACGCTGGCGCGCAGCGCGTAGCCGGTCTCCATGACGCGGCTGGCGATGCGGCCGGCAAAGTCGCTCTGGAAGTAGCCGATGCTCTGGCGGACCACGTGGATGTGGCTCTGCCAGCGCACGAGGTTCGTCAGGCCCGGAAACACCACCTGGAATTGCACGAGGCCGCTGGCCAGCGACGCCAGCGGCTTCAGCACGGCGACGACGACGGCCATCCCTGCGAGCAGGGGCCATGTTTCAGCGAAGAAGGTGGCGCGGTCGGCGCGAGAGATCTGGTCGACGAGCAGGCCGATGAACACCGGCACCGACGCGTCGAGCAGCGCCAGCACGATGCCGAGCACCAGCAGGGCGGCGAGATGCACCTTCACCTGCCCGGCGAAGTGCCAGATGAAGCGCAGCAGCCCGCGCGGGGGAGGCCCGGGCGGTTCGATGGCGGTGGGCAGCACCAGCCCTTCGAAGAACGGGAACATCATGGAATCCGGGGAGGCGACGCAGGCAGGGGACGCGCCGATGCATCGCATGCTAAAGAAGCCGGCACGCCGCTGAAAGAACGATCACGCAACACAGCTTCGCGATCAGGGCGGGGGCGCCCGGCACCCGGGCGGCCATTGCCGCGCGACGCACGGTCCGATAGTCACTGCCCATGAAGTTCCTCGACCAGGCCAAGATCTACATCCGCTCGGGCAACGGCGGCGCCGGCTGCGTGTCGTTCCGCCGCGAGAAGTTCATCGAGTTCGGCGGACCGGACGGCGGCGACGGCGGCAAGGGCGGCGACGTCTGGGCAGAGTGCGTCGAGGGGCTGAACACGCTCATCGACTACCGCTACCAGCAGCATTTCAAGGCGAAGTCCGGCGGACACGGCATGGGCCGCAACCGCGCGGGCGCCAAGGGACCCGACGTGGTGCTGAAGGTGCCCAAGGGCACGCAGGTGTTCGAGGAGGACGGCGAGACGCTGATCGCCGACCTGACCGAGATCGGCCAGCGCGTGCGCCTCGCCAAGGGTGGCAACGGCGGCTTCGGCAACCTGCACTTCACCACCTCGACCAACCGCGCCCCTCGCCACGCCAATCCGGGGCAGGAAGGCGACGAGCGCTGGCTCTGGCTCAAGCTCAAGCTGATCGCCGACGCCGGCCTCGTCGGGTTGCCCAATGCCGGCAAGTCGACCTTCCTCGCCACCGTGACGGCGGCCCGCCCCAAGATCGCCGACTACCCCTTCACGACGCTGCATCCCGGGCTGGGGGTGGCCCGCGTCGACGCCCGCGAGTTCGTCATCGCCGACATCCCCGGCCTGATCGAGGGTGCGCACGAGGGCCACGGGCTCGGCGACCGCTTCCTCGGCCATGTCGAGCGCTGCCGCGTGCTGCTGCACCTCGTCGACGGTACCAGCGAGCACGCCGGCAAGGCCTACAAGATCATCCGGCACGAGCTCGAGGCCTATGGCGGCGACCTCGCCGGGAAGCCCGAGATCGTGGCGCTGACCAAGGTCGACGCGCTGACGCCCGAGGCGCTGAAGGACCAGAAGGCCCGGCTCAAGCGCGCCGCGAAGCGCGAGCCGATCCTGCTGTCGTCGGCCTCCGGGCAGAACGTGCAGGAGACGCTGCGCGCGCTGCTCGCCGTGATCGACCGCGACGCGGCGCGGCCGGAGCGGACCGAAGGACAGCCGGTGGACCTGGAGCCGGTGCAGGAGACGCCCGGCGGTTGGCGACCGTGACGCGGAGGCCCCGCGTCACGGCGCCAGGGTGCGCCGCCCCACCCTCCTGATCCGCCCGGCTCCTCCGGACCCCGCCATGAACCGCTCCTCCACCCGCGCCACCACCCTTCCCACGCTCGGCCAGTTCCGCCGCATCGTCGTGAAGGTCGGCTCCTCGCTGCTCGTCGACCGCGAGCGCGGCAGGCTGAAGCACGCCTGGCTCGCCTCCCTCGCCGAGGACATCGGCAACCTCCACGCCGCCGGCGCGGACGTCATCGTCGTCTCGTCGGGCGCCATCGCCATGGGGCGCACGGTGCTGGGGATGCCGAAGGGGGTCCTGCGGCTCGAGGAGAGCCAGGCGGCGGCGGCCGTGGGCCAGATCGCGCTTGCCCGCAGCTGGGCCGAGGCGCTGGGCCACCAGGGCATCACCACCGGCCAGATTCTCGTGACGCTCGGCGACACGGAGGAGCGCCGGCGCTACCTCAACGCGCGGGCCACTCTCGGACGCCTGATGGAGTTGCGGGCCGTGCCGGTCGTCAACGAGAACGACACGGTGGCCACGAGCGAGATCCGCTACGGCGACAACGACCGCCTCGCCGCCCGCGTCGCCACCATGGCGGGGGCGGACCTGCTCGTGCTGCTGTCCGACATCGACGGCCTCTACACAGCCCCGCCGCAGTCCGATCCGGACGCGACGCTCATCCCCGTCGTGCCGCGCATCACCGCGAAGATCGAGGCGATGGCGGGGGGAGCCGGCTCGGAACTGTCGCGCGGCGGCATGCGCACCAAGATCGAGGCCGCCAAGATCGCCACCGCCGGCGGGACGCACATGGTGATCGCCGACGGCCGGGTGAAGAACCCGCTCGGCGCCATCGCGCAGGGCGCGCGCTGCACGTGGTTCCTGACGCCGTCGAACCCGGTGGCGGCGCGCAAGAAGTGGATCGCCGGCTCGCTGGAGCCGCGCGGCGTGCTTCATCTCGACGCCGGCGCGGCCCGAGCCATCCGCTCGGGCAAGAGCCTGCTGCCGGCGGGCGTCACCCGCGTCGAGGGCGAGTTCGACCGCGGCGACGCCGTGGTCCTGCGCGCGCCGGACGGGGGCGAGCTCGGCCGCGGCCTCGTCGCCTACGACAGCCGCCACGCCGGGCTCATCGTCGGCCGCTCGTCCCGCGACATCGAGGGCATCCTCGGCTACGCCGGCCGGGCCGAGATGGTGCACCGCGACGACATGGCGCTGGCGGCCGAGTAGCGTCGCCGTCTGCCCGTCCGGCGCGTTTCCCTCGCGCCGCCGCTTCGTCTAGAAAGAGCCCGACATCACCGGAGGCCGCCGTCATGCTGGACGCCGTGCGCACGCAGGACCCCTCGACCGAGCAGCTGATGCTCGACATCGGCCGGCGCGCCCGCGCCGCCGCGCGGGTACTCGCCAACGCGGCGCCGCAGGCCAAGGACAAGGCGCTGCGCGCCGGAGCCGCCGCCATCCGCGCCCGCGCCGCGACGATCCTCGCCGCGAATGCGCGCGACGTCGCCGACGCCGAGGCCCGCGGCACCAAGGGGGCCTTCGTCGACCGACTGCGCCTCGACCCGGCGCGGCTGGAGGCCGTGGCGAAGGCCGTCGAGGACATCGCCGCGCTCGCCGACCCGGTCGGGCGCGTGCTTGCCCGCTGGGAGCAGCCCAACGGCCTGCGCTTCGAGCGGGTGGCCACGCCGCTCGGCGTCATCGGCGTCATCTTCGAGAGCCGCCCGAACGTGACGGCCGACGCCGGCGCCCTGTGCGTGAAGGCCGGCAACGCCGCCATCCTGCGCGCCGGCTCGGAGAGCCTCGCGACCTCGCTCGCCATCGCCGACGCACTGCGGGCCGGCCTCGCCGAGGGCGGCCTGCCCGAGGACGCGATCCAGCTGGTGCCGACGCCCGACCGTGCCGCCGTCGGCCTGATGCTGCAGGGACTGGAAGGCACCGTCGACGTCATCGTGCCGCGCGGCGGCAAGAGCCTCGTGGCGCGCGTGCAGGCCGAGGCCCGCGTACCCGTCTTCGCGCATCTCGAGGGCATCTGCCACGTCTACGTCCACGCCGCCGCGGACCTGGACATGGCACTTGCCATCGTCCGCAACGCCAAGTTGAGGCGGACGGGCATCTGCGGCGCGGCGGAGACGCTGCTGGTCGACCGCGCCTGCGCGGCGACCCACCTCGCCCCGCTCGTGCGCATGCTGCTCGACGCCGGCTGCGCCGTGCGCGGCGACGCCGCCACGCAGGCGGTCGATCCCCGCGTCGCCGCCGCGACCGAGGAGGACTGGCGGACCGAGTATCTCGACGCGATCATCGCGGTGAAGGTCGTCGACGGGCTCGACGCGGCCATCGACCACATCGAGACCTGCGGCTCCCACCATACCGAGAGCATCGTCACCGCCGACGAGGCGGCCGCCGCCGCGTTCCTGGCGCGGGTCGACTCGGCCATCGTGCTGCACAACGCCTCGACGCAGTTCGCCGACGGCGGCGAATTCGGCTTCGGCGCCGAGATCGGCATCGCCACCGGGCGCATGCATGCGCGGGGACCCGTGGGGGTGGAGCAGCTCACCTCGTTCAAGTACCGGGTGCACGGCACCGGCCAGACGCGGCCCTGAGTCCGGCCGTGAGCGAGGCGCCCGAGGGCCCGGTCGTCGGGCGCCGTCCCGCCGGGCGCGCCGCCGCCCTCCCGCCGCATGGGCGGGGGCTGCGGATCGGCCTGCTGGGCGGCAGCTTCAACCCGCCGCACGAGGGCCACCTGCTGCTGAGCCGCACGGCGCTGCGCCGGCTCCGGCTCGACGCGGTCTGGTGGCTGGTCACGCCCGGCAATCCGCTGAAGGACAATGCGGGGCTGCCGTCGCTGGCGGCGAGGATGGAGGCGGCGCGCCGCCTTGCCACGGACCGCCGCATCGTCGTCACCGGCTTCGAAGCCGCCATCGGCACGCGCTATACCTTCGACACCGTCCGCTACCTGACGCGGCGCTGCCCGGGCGTGCGCTTCGTCTGGCTCATGGGCGCCGACAACCTCGCCAGCTTCCACCGGTGGCAGCGCTGGCGTGGCATCGCCCGCCTCGTGCCCATCGCGGTGATCGACCGCCCCGGCACGACGCTTCGGGCCACCCGCTCCCGGGCGGCGGCGCTCCTCGCGCGCGACCGCGTCGACGAGACCGACGCGGCCCTGCTGCCGCTGCTGCCGCCCCCCGCCTGGGTGTTCCTGCACGGGCCGCGCTCGACCCTCTCGTCGACCGCCCTGCGCGCGCAGGGAAGGGGCCTCGTGCGAGCCTGAGCGGCGACCTCGGGTGACCGCGCCCCGGAATCTGGAACTTTGGGCCGCGGATCGCTATAGTATGGGTGTGCGCGGTGGATGCGCACGAGATACGAGAGGATCGTACACTGACCAGATCTGGTCTTGGTGAAGCCGCTGTCGCCGCTTCGCCCCTCGCCGCCCCCGGTTCGCTCGAGCCGGTGTCCGGCGCCACGCTGCCCCTCATCCTCGGAGTCCTCGACGACTCGAAGGCCGAGGAGACGGTCACCATCGACCTGACGGGCAAGACCTCGCTCGCCGACGCCATGGTTGTGACGTCCGGCCGCTCCAACCGCCATGTCGGAGCGATCGCCGACCACGTCATCGAGGCCCTGAAGGAGCGCGGCTGCAAGGACCTCCGGGTCGAGGGCATGCCGCACTGCGACTGGGTGCTCATCGATGCCGGCGACGTCATCGTGCACGTCTTCCGGCCCGAGGTCCGCCACTTCTACAATCTCGAGAAGATGTGGGGTGGCGACAGGCCGGCAGAGCGCGCGGTGTCCTGACGGCGACACGGCGTGCGGATCACGGTCCTGGCGGTCGGCCGCCTGAAGGATTCGGCCGAGCGTGATCTGCTCGCGCGCTATCTCGACCGGGCGAAGGCCACGGGCCGTGGGCTCGGGTTCTCCGGTTTCAACGTGGTCGATGTCGCCGAAAGCCGGGCGCAGCGCCCCGAGGACCGCAAGGCCGCGGAGGCGGCGGTCCTGCGCGAGAAGGCGGGCGAAGCCCTGGTGATCGTGCTCGACGAGCGCGGCCCCTACCCCACCAGCGAGGCGTTCGCGGAGCAGCTCGCGAAGGCGCGGGACGCCGGCCGACGGTCGGCGGTGCTGGTGGTCGGCGGCGCGGATGGCCTCGATCCCGCCTTGATCGTCGGCGCAGATGACAGGATGGGCTTCGGGCGCTTCACGCTACCGCACCAGCTCGTCCGGGTCCTCGTCGCCGAGCAGCTTTACCGCGCCATGACAATCCTTGCCGGCCACCCCTATCATCGCGCCTGATGGCCGCCGGGATTCGCCTGTCCTCCCCCCGCATCTGGATCGCCCCGCTGGCCGCGGGCTGGCTGGCCGTGACCTGTGCGGCGGCGCAGACCCCGCCCCCACCCGACACGTCCGCCCGCGAAGCCGAGAAGGCGACGCGGCAGATGGAACTCGAGGCGACACAGCGCCTTCTGCAGTCCAGCAACGAGACACGCGCGAAGCTTGAATCAGAGGCGGCTGCCCTGCGTGCCGACCGCGCCCGCCTCAATGCCAGCCTGCTCGACACCACCGCCCGCCTTCGCGCGACGGAGGGCCGGATCGGCGGAATCGAGCAGCGGCTGACCACGCTCACCCAGACCGAGGAGGCCATCCGCAAGTCGCTGGCCGCCCGCCGCAACGTCATCGTCGAAGTGCTGGCGGCGCTGCAGCGCATCGGGCGGAGCCCGCCGCCGGCGGTCCTGGTGCGTCCCGAGGACATGCTCGAGGCCGTGCGAACCTCGATGCTGCTCGGCGCCGTCCTGCCCGAGCTGCGACAGGAGACCGAGGCGCTGGCCTCCGACCTGCAGGAGATGGTGCGCCTGCGGACGGCCGCGGCGGCCGAACGCGAGCAACTCGCCCGGGACGTCACGTCGCTGGTGGAGGACCGCCAGCGCATCGCCGCGCTGGTCGACGCGCGGCAGAAGGACGTGGCCGCCGCCGAGGCCCGGGCCCGCGAGGAGGCCGACAAGGCCGCCGGGATGGCCCAGTCCGCGCAAACTCTCAAGGATTTGATCGGTCGCATCGAGAGCGAGATCGACGGCGCCACCCGCGCCGCCGAGGAGGCCCGCAAGGCCGCCGCAAGGCTCGAATCCGAGGCCCTGCGCGCCGGCACGGCCGAGGCCCGCGAGACCCGCGAGCGCATCGCGGCCCTCGCCTTCAAGGACCCCGCGAGACTGGCGCCGAAGGTGGGTTTCGGCGAGGCGAAGGGCCTGCTGCCGCTCCCCGTGATCGGCACGCTCATCAAGGGATTCAATGCCCCGGACGCGGTCGGCGGGACCCTGAAGGGCGCCGCCTACGCCACCCGGCAGGGGTCCGTCGTGTCGGCCCCTTGCGACGGCTGGGTGTCCTTCGCCGGGTCGTTCCGCAGCTACGGGCAACTCTTGATCATCAATGCCGGCGGCGGGTACTATGTGCTTCTGGCCGGGATGGACCGGATCAACGTGAGCCTCGGGCAGTTCGTCCTCGCCGGCGAACCTGTAGCGGTGATGGGCGAGGCGTCGCAGGCGACCGCCGCGTCGGTGGGTAGCGACACGACCCAACCCGTGCTCTATGTTGAGTTCCGGAAAGACGGTGTATCGATCGATCCGTCCCCGTGGTGGGCCGCCTCGACGAACGAGAAAGTTCGCGGATGATGCGCAAGGTCACATTGCTCATGCTCGGCGCGGTCCTCGGGGCCGGCGTCTCCACACTGGCGACGCAGGGTCGTCTGCTGTCGACGACGAGCGCCGTTGCGGCCGCCTCCGACACCTACAGGCAGCTCAACCTGTTCGGAGACGTGTTCGAGAAGATCCGCTCCGACTACGTCGAGAAGCCCGACGAGGGGAAGCTGATCGAATCGGCGATCAACGGGATGCTCTCGGGTCTCGACCCGCATTCGAGCTACCTCGACGCCAAGAGCTTCAAGGACATGCAGGTGCAGACCCGCGGCGAGTTCGGCGGGCTCGGCATCGAGGTGACGATGGAAGAGGGCGCCATCAAGGTGGTGGCCCCCATCGACGACACCCCCGCCTCCCGCGCCGGCGTGCTGGCGGGTGACATCATCACGCACATCGACGACGAGCAGGTGCAGGGACTCACCCTGAATCAGGCCGTCGAGAAGATGCGTGGCGCCGTCAATTCCCAGGTTCGCCTCAAGATCACGCGCAAGGGCGTCAGCGATCCGCTGGAGCTCAAGCTCACGCGCGATGTCATCCGCATCCGGTCCGTCCGCTCCCGCAACGAGGGCGGCGACGTCGGCTACGTCCGCATCACGCAGTTCAACGAGCAGACCTTCGAAGGCCTGAAGAAGTCGATCGACACGCTCACGCAGGAGATCGGCAACGACAAGCTGAAGGGCTTCGTGATCGACCTGCGCAACAACCCGGGCGGCCTGCTCGACCAGGCGATCGCCGTCTCCGACGCGTTCCTCGAGCGCGGCGAGATCGTCTCGACCCGCGGCCGCAACGCGGACGAGACGCAGCGCTACAACGCCCGCGCCGGGGACCTGACCAAGGGCAAGCCGGTCATCATCCTCGTCAACGGCGGCTCGGCCTCGGCCTCGGAGATCGTGGCCGGCGCCCTGCAGGACCACAAGCGCGCGACGATCATCGGCTCACGCTCCTTCGGCAAGGGCTCCGTGCAGACCATCATCCCGCTGGGCTCGAACGGCGCCATCCGTCTCACGACGGCGCGCTACTACACGCCGTCCGGCCGCTCCATCCAGGCCAAGGGCATCGAGCCCGACGTCCAGGTGCTGAACGACGTTCCGGCCGAGCTGAAGGGCAAGGACGAGACGAAGGGCGAGGCGGCGCTGCGCGGCCACCTGAAGAACGGCGAGGACGAGCAGGGCGGCTCCTCCGCCTACGTTCCGCCGGATCCCAAGAACGACAAGCAGCTCAACTACGCCTTCGACGTGCTGCGCGGCGTGAAGGTGAACGACGCGTCCAACACGCAGAAGAAGGCCGACGCCAAGCCGAACTGAGGCGGCGCCCGGCGGAAGATCGAGAGATACGGCGGGGTCGTCCCCCGCCGTTTTTCGTTGCGGGTCCACGCGTGACCACGCCGGGGTTGCCGCGGACGGGCGACCGTGGCTTGGTTTTCCGCTATGATTCGCGCGTGTTGCGGCGTGAGCCCCGGCCGGCGGCCCTTGGGGGACCGGTGAATTCGGACGCGGAAGAGGCACGGCGTTTTGACGATCGGGCACGACGACCTTACCCGACCGCTGGGCATGGAGCCGGCCCGGCCACGCCGTCGCTGGCCTGCACTTCCATGGGGCAAGGTCATCGTCGGCGCCGCGGCGCTCCTGTGCCTCGGCCTCGCGGGCTGGCTGGCCGTGGCGCGGGACCCCCTCGGCGGGGAGCCCGTGGCGGTCGCCACGATCCAGAAGGCAGCCCCCGTGGCGACGGCGCCGGACCCGGCGCAGCAGGAACAGGGGCCCGCGGTGAAGACCGTCACCGGGACGGAGCCCGTCAAGGAGCGTTCGACGGCCGCCGAGCTCGAGGATGCCAGCGGCGTGAAGGTGGTCCGCGGAGGCGGCGAGGCACCCGAGTCGATCGTGATCCGCGTTCCCTCGTCCCCGGACAAGCTGGCGCCGGCCCCGGACAAGCGGCTCGTGGAGCGCTCCCGTCACGGCGCCCTGCCCAGGATCGGATCGGACGGCGCACGCCCGGCCGACGTTTACGCCCGCCCCGCCCCACCGCCCCCCGGCGGAAAGACGCTCCCTCGCATCGCCATCGTCATCGGCGGCATGGGTCTCAGCCAGTCCTCGACCAGCGATGCCATCACGAAGCTGCCCGGCGCCGTCACACTGGCCTTCGCGCCCTACGGCTCGGAGATCGAGCGGCAGGTCGCCCGCGCCCGCGAGAGTGGACACGAGGTGATGCTGCAGGTCCCGATGGAGCCGTTCGACTACCCGGAGAACGACCCCGGTCCCCATACCCTCACGACGACGGCACCGCCGAACGAGACGATGGACCGTCTGTTCTGGGTCATGAGCCGCTTTCCGGGCTACATCGGCGTCATGAACCACATGGGCGGAAAGTTCACGTCGAGCGAGCAGGCCCTAAACCCCGTGCTCCGGGAGCTCGGCGGCCGGGGCCTTGTCTACCTGGACGACGGCAGCAGCGCACGCTCCCTCGCGACGTCCCTGGCGCTCACGGCCCGGCTGCCCGCCGCACGCGCCGACGTCGTCATCGACACTCGTCCGAAGGCGTCGACCATCGACGAACAGCTGGCGAAGCTGGAGGTCATGGCACGCGAGCGCGGGAGCGCCGTCGGCGTCGCGAGCGGCCTGCCCGTGAGCATCGACCGGATCGCCCAGTGGTCGAAGACGCTGGAGGGACGCGGCATCCAGCTCGTGCCCGTGTCGGCCCTGATCCCCAAGCCCCGAGCCTGATGCGATGACCGCGTTCGAGTCACTGCCCTACCGACCCTGCGTCGGCGTGATGCTTCTCAACTGGGAGAACCAAGTCTTCGTCGGACGCCGGAAGAAGGAGGCCGGCCCCGAGCACGTCGACTCCCGGCATGCCTGGCAGATGCCGCAGGGCGGCATCGACGACGGCGAGGATCCCTACCGGGCGGCGCTGCGGGAACTCGCCGAGGAGACCAACGTGACCTCGGTCTCGCTCTTGGCCGAGGCGCCTGACTGGTTCGCCTACGACCTGCCGCCCGACGTCGCGAAGAGCGCGTGGAAGGGGCGGTTCCGGGGCCAGACGCAGAAATGGTTCGCGCTCCGGTTCGAAGGCGACGAGAGCGAGATCGACATCCATGCGCCGGCGGGCGGCCACAAGCCCGAATTCGCCGAGTGGCGCTGGGAGCGGATGGACCGCCTTCCCGAACTGATCATTCCGTTCAAGCGACCGGTCTACGAACGCGTCGTCGCCGCCTTCGCACACCTTGCCGGCTGATCAGCGGCGCGGCGCCCAGCCGCTTCCGCCCGAGCCCGGCCCGTGGCCGGCCGAACCCCCGGGTGGTCGCCAGCCGCCGGCGTCCCCGTTGCCCCAGCCGGGGTCCCCCCAGCCCGGCTTTCCCCATCCGCCGCCGCCACCGTTCGAACCGCCGCCCGAGCCTCCGGCCGTCGTGCCACCGCCACCGTCCTGCTGGGGCGAGACCTGGACGTCGATGCCGATGTAGGGCTGCGGCTGGGCGCGGCCCGGCAGGTCCGCGCAGTCGTTCGACGGCATGGCGACGAGCGGCCCCCGGCGCGCTGCCGCAGGCCGGGAGGGTTCGATCATCGCGGTCGAACCTTGATCCACGCACGGATTGCCCGACGGCCCCGTCGAGGGCTGGCTGGCCTGCCCCCCTCCGTAGCCGTAGGGCGGCGGGTACGGATAGGGATAGGGATACGCTGGCGCGCCATTGTCGACAGGCCATCGCGGGACGGTCCGGCCCGTCCACGCCGGGTCGCCCGTTTGGGGGCCGATGTCGGCCGGAGCGGGTGCCTGGGCGAGGAGCGAGGTCGGAGGCGCCGCCAGCGCGAGCGCTGCGACGACGGCCCCGACCGTCCGCAAGGAGACACCGATGATCCGCCTTTGGCTCATGGGGGCATTCTAGCGGTGGCGGGTTAACATCGGCTGGCCTGCATGGAACCCCGAAGGCGGCGTCCGCGTTTCCCACCGCAGGCGCGGCATTGATCTCATGGCGGCATCCGCGCCAATGGGGACGATCGCGGGTGGCGTCATCGGGGGGCCATGGGTGGGCGATGGAGCAGGAGTCGTCCGGCCTGATCGCCGTCCTGCTCAAGCCGCGGCCCTGGCCGATGCGGTACGGCATCGCGTTGGGCTGCTGCGCTGCGGCTGTGGCCGTGCGTTGGATTCTCGGTCTCGCCGAAGCGGTGATCGTCCCATTCGCAGCATTCTATCCGGCCGTCCTCGTGGCAGCCGTGAGCGGGGGACTGGGTCCAGGGATCCTGGCATCCGTCGTCTCCGGCCTCCTCGCCACCACGCTCTTCATGGGCGGAGACACCGGTTTTCCGACGTTCCCGTCCGAGATCGCGACGGTCAACCTCCTTCTCTTCCTCGTGATGGCGATGCTCATCGTGCTCGTGGGCACCGCGCTGCGGCGGATCCACGCGGACAGGCTCGAGGCCTTCCGCGTGTTCACTGCGGTGCAGGAACTGGCGCTCGACGGCTTCGTGATCTTTCGCGCCGTTCGTGACGCGAGCGGGCGGATCGTGGACTTCGAGCGTTGTCACCTGAACGCGGCGGCGGAACGGGTGCTCGGATCGTCGAAGCTGATGCTCGGCAAGCGGTATCTCGACACCTCGCCGACCATGCACCGCGACCACCTGTTCTCGCGCTATGTCGAAGTGATGCAGACGGGCATTCCCGCCGAGGACGAGTTCCGCCTCGAGGCCGGCGGGCGCTGGATCTACAACGTGGCGGTCCGCATCGACGAGGAGCGGCTGGCGATCACTTTCCGGGACAACACGACGCTGCGCGAGACCATCAGCCAGCAGCGTTTCCTGATGCGCGAGCTGAACCACCGCGTGAAGAACGTCCTGACGTCGGTCCTGTCCCTGGCCCGTCAGACGTCCATCGAGCAGGGGCCCGAGGTCTATCGCGACGCACTCACCGCCCGCATCGCGGCGATGGCACGCGCGCATGACCTGCTGATGACGGAATCCTGGGAGTCGGCGCGGCTCGCCGACATCGTGGCCCAGACGCTGGCCCCCTACGACCGCATCTTCGCCGACGGCCCTCCCCTGACCGTCTCGGCCGACCTCGCCCTCAGCATCAACATGGTGCTGCACGAACTCGCGACCAACGCGGCCAAGTACGGGGCGCTGTCGGACCCCGACGGCTACGTCGACATTCGCTGGCGGACCGAGGGCGAGGAGGCGTCGCTGACCTGGCGGGAGCGCGGCGGGCCGCCGGTCGAGGCCCCGACCCGGCGGGGCTTCGGTTCGCGCATCCTGACCCGCGGGTTCAACGCCGGGAACCGGCGGGCAACGCTCGCCTTCGCGGGGGAAGGGGTCGAATGCACGCTCTGGTTCGAGGCTCGCTGCGGCGAGGAGGCTTCGGGCCGGCAGGCGACTGCCCCCGCCGAGGCACCGGATGCATGAAGGGCGGCGCGTGGACCGCGCCGCCCTTCGAATTCTGGATCTCCGTGCGGGCCGCCGTCATGGGGCGGCCTGCGGGATTACCACTTGTAGTTGATGCCGAGGCGGACGAGGCCGCCGCCGGTG
>NZ_JBTSWJ010000016.1:0-109440 GCF_054612375.1 Alsobacter sp. R-9
CGTGCTCGCTTCATCTGTCCGCCCTTCGAAGGGCCGGACTCTAACTCCGGGTGGAGGAAAAACTCAGTGGCAGGTCAGACGTGCTTCGGGTCCTCGACGGCGAGGGTGGTCGCGGCGGCGTCGCGGAAGAGGTGCAGGTTGACGTCCTTGCCGAGACCTTCGCGGGTGCGCTGCCGGATCTGGTCGTAGAGCGCCGACTTCGACATCGGCGAGCCGTGCGAGGAGACCCAGAGCGCATCCCCGATCGGCTTCGCCCAGCGGCTCTTCAGAGCGGAGAGGACCGGCCGGTGCACGGCAAGGTAGACCCCGAGGTGGACCGCGAGCGCCGCCGGCCACGGGATCTCGATCGGCTGGCGGGTCTTGGTGTCCTGCGGCGCGATCCGCAGCATCCATGTGCTCCCGACCTGGACAAGCGTGTCTCCAAGGACGAGGCCCGCCAGGTTGCGCCGACGTAGCGGGCGCAGCGCGAGGAGGGCGATGATGAGCCCGTCACGATAGGCCAGGGCGGCGAGACGCGGCGTCGACTGGTGCTGCGCGCTCTCCATCAGATCGAGCCCGAGGCCGAGCAGCTCCATCGTGGTGGCGAGCTTAGCCCGCTTGTCGCGCACGGGCACGGTCCGAGCACGGACCTTCGACGCGATGCGGTTGATGAACGACCAGTCGTGGTCCGGCGCGACGGCGCGGGCGAAGTCGCCCAGCTCCTGCAGCCGCGAGAGGATCGACTGCCCGCCGTTGCCGAGCCCCTCCAGCTGCTCGACATAGGCCTTCACGCGGTCGCGGGTGATCCGGGAGTGCGGGGCCGCGTCGGTGCCGAGCTGGCCCGTCGTGGCGAGCCAGGTGAGCCAGCGCCCGTAGCCCTTCGCGGTCTTGAAGTTCGAGGCCCGCGAGTGGCCCGCGCGCGTCCCGCCGGTCGGCTCGAACGGATCGACCGGCGTGAGCGCCTCCTGCCAGAGGCGGCGATCCGTCACCGGCCAGTCGGCGACCTTCATGCAGGCGCGCTCCGGCGCCTTGCCGCGTCCGTAGGGTCCGCCGCTCATCGCCGAGGCTCCTTGGGCTTGCCCGCTGTCTTCACGGCCCCGGAACGCGGCTTAGTCGCCTTGGTAGAAAGTCGCTTCGAGGCTTCCGCCGCCTGCCGCATCCGGCCAAGGACCACGTCGTCGAAGTGGATGGCCGCCGTCGTCGACTCCGCGCCGCAATAGAAGCCGGTTGTCGTCGAGTACTTCTTGTGCCCGAGCACCCGGCGCACGACCTCGTAATGGCCGGGGCGCACGTCGAGGTAGAGCTTCGCCGCGATATGCCGGAAGAGATGCGGGTTGATGGTCAGCCCCGTGTACCGGTGCACCACTTCGGCGATCTGCGTGCCCAGCGTGTTGCCCCGCTTGGCCTGCCTCTCACGACCCGGGAACAGCGCCTTCGTGTCGGCGCCGGCAAGCACGGGCCGGTGCTCGCGCAGGTACCACTCCAGCAACTCGACCGTCCGCTCCGGAAGGATGAACTCCAGCACCTGCCGGTTCTTCACCTCGTGGTCCTCGAAGATCAGGTGCCAGCGCCCGCCCACGCGGACGAGATGGGTCTCCAGTTCGATGGCGGCGAGGTTCTTCCGCCGCACGGGCGCGACCAGCAGCAGCTCGATGGCGAGCGCGAGGCCCGCGCGCACCGACGCCCGCTTGCCGGGCAGCAGCCCCCGGTCCACCTCGTCGCGCAGCCGGGCCGGCAGGCCCAGCAGCGCGTCCACCGCCTGCGGATCGTCGAAGGGGCGCAGCCGCTCCCGGTTCTTGCGCGTGAGCCCCTCCTGCGGCACGGCGAGCCGCTTCACCACCGTGGCCATCTTCGAAAGGTCCGACTCCGGCACCTTCACCCAGTGCCGCGCCACGCCCTTCAGCATCGACGCCATGTCGTGGAGCGTCGACGACGTCTGCTTGCCCTTGCGCTCGTAGTAGAAGCGCAGGCCCTCGTTGAAGGCGTCGAGGACGATGAGGTCGGCAAGGGTCCGCAGCGTCTGCGGATCCCGCCCCCGGTGCACCAGCGCCGAGGCGAAGGACCGCAACTGGTACGCGCGCGTCGCGAGTGTGCTGGGACGAGCGGGACGCGCCGGCCCGTCGTCGGCGAAGTCGCGCCCGGCGAGCCGGTCGAGCCACGCGTCGACGTCCTGCCTTAGGGACGGCGGGAACGCCGACCACGGCAGGACATAGACCTCGCGCCGCGACGGCCGCTCGATGTGGACCGAGGGGAAGCCGTCCGTCCGTGACCCGGCGCGGTTCCATGCCACGGCAAAGTCCGTCCACGTCTTCTCCGGATCCTTCAGCAGGGCGTCCTCGAACAGCTCCGCCTTGAACACCATCAGGTCGTCGAGCGTCACGGCGTCGGGGCCGATCTGTCGCTCGGACAGCCAGCGCATCAGACGCGATAGCCGGACGCGATCGGCCCGCTTCGGCAGCGCATCGTGCAGGGCCTGCCACGCCGCCGACATCGGCGTCGTCGACCGCCCCTTCATCACCGGTCGCACCAGTGCCAGCGAAGCCCGCAGCAGCGACCGGATGTTGTTCCAGCGTCCGGGCGAGAGGCCGAGCTGCTCGGCCGTCACTAAGGCCAGCCGGAGCCCGAGGGCTTGCGGATCGACGGGGATCTGGTCGGGGTCGCGCCCCAGGGCGCGGGCGACGGTGCGGACCGCCGACGCCATGTTCTGGCGCCGCTGCGGGGAGAGGTCTGCGGCCTGGATGGCCGCGACGACGTCGGCGAGGGTGGCTCGTGAAGCCTCAGATGTGGACATGAGTGACCTCGTGATGACAGAGGAGGAAAACCGTGTCAATTCGTGAGAACATAGCACACGCAAGCAATCCGGTTTGACGAGCCATGTAATAACGAGTAATATGTAAGTGTTTGTGGCTGTTCATGGTTGTCTACTCCCGTCCGTCACTGTCACCGGGGCCGCGTCAGCGTCGCCAGGTCCTCCGCGCGGACACGGACGGACCGACCCACCGTCACGCTGGCCAGCGCCCCGGACTTGATCAGGCGGCGCACCGTGCGCGTGCTGACCCTGAGCACATCCGCGACGTCGGAGACGGTCAGCAGCGTGGGCAGCCAGGAACCCGTGTTGCCAGGGGTGGGATTGGGCTGGCGGGCGCCAGCATCGGCGTTACGCATCGTCGGTCTCCGTCTTCGGCTCGACCGCGACGGGCTTCGTCTCATGACCCTCGTCCCGCAGCTCACGCGCCGCGGCCCGCGCCAGAAGGCGCGCGAGGCCGACGAGGGCCGACGGGCCGGGAGTGCTCGGGGAGGGGACCGGCGTGTCCCGCTGGTGATGAGGCCGTCGCTTCATGACGGCCAAGGTGGGCCTTCAGGAGCCAACCTTGGATAGCAAAACCCCGACGACAATCAGCGGGGGTTTTGCCGCGCCCGTGTCTGCTCGCTGCGGCGCCGGCGGACGGTCCTGCGAATGCAATCCGCAAGCCCGTCGGTGTTCAGGTTCAGGTCGACGAGAACCTTGCGACACTGGCAGTAGAACGGTCCTGTCTTGCCGCTCGGGGCCGAAGTTCCATGCTCGACCTCCCACGCACCGGCCAGCGTATCGACAACGTAGTTCCGCTCGACGTCCTGCGGGCGGCCGCCCTTGTGGCGCTTCTCCATCCGCAGCGCCTGCTCCAGAGGCTCGCGCAGCGTCTCGATCAGCTTCGCGAGGAGGAGCGGTCCCGCCTGCACGGCGACCGACTGGCGGGTCACGTGCGTGAGGCGGTCGAACGTCACCACGTCGCCGCGACCGCGCCGGGCCATGCCGTCCTCGATCGCGCGCTCGTCGAAGCTCCAGCCGATCGACCCCAGCAACCGCTCCATCCCGTACGGCGACAGCATCAGCCCCAGCAGCGGCAGGAACCCGTCTGACAGAGCCGCCTTCGCAGACGACGGGTTCTTCCGCAGCCACGCTGACACCAGGTCGGACTGCTTCAGGAGGAACTGGAGAGCCGCGACACGCTGGACGCGGTCGGGCTGCATCGCGACACGGCGACGATAGGTGGCGAGGTCGGCTCGAATCCTGTCGACCAAGGAGGAAGGCAGCTGGGACATGCGGCCCATCATGTCTGCAGGGCCGGCCTTGGCAATCGACCGAAACGAGAAGTCAGTGCACCGGAGGGCGTTAGTCCAGGAAGGGGGCAATCTGGGGCGCTGTGCAGGCGCTGCCGACGGGCACGAGAATGGCCGTCCGACCGCATCAATTGAGCAAGCTGGTCACGCTTGCTTCGACCCAGTCCCCACGCCCAGGCGGCAGGTCTCCGCTCCGCGATTGTAGGCACAAGGCTCCCACAAAACATTGAACCGCCCAAGTTTTCTTGACGTCTTAGGCTTGCGCTTTGTCCCGCCGTTCGAACTCGTCGGGCGACAGCAGTACCGAGCCTGCTTGCTGGATCGTAGAAAATCTCAATTGAGTCGAACATGTCGGCTCGCGCCTCATCCCGCGTGCGGTACACGCGGCCCCTGATCCTCTCGACCTCGAGGGAGGAGGGGAATCTCCTCATCGCCCCGTCGTCCTAGACGTTTCAGAATATCGGCTCATCGAGCAGTCCTCGCCCTTGTCGACCATCAGCCTCTAGAACTGTTCGCCCGCATATTGGCTGCCCCGAAATGAGCGATGCATCAGGGCATCCGGCCTGCCGCCCAGCCAGATCGCCATGACCAGTGCGTCTGTGGCGAGTTGCGCCGTCATCTCGGCCTTCATCAGCCAGCCCACAACAGTCGTGAGAACAGGTCGATGGCCGCGGCCACGTAAAGCCAGCCGTCGGTCGTCCGGATATAGTTGAAGTCCGCGAGCCGTCGCTGGTTTGCGCGCTCTGCGTGGACCTCCCGATCGGGCGTATTGGGAGCGATGGTCGAGCACCGGCCGTCATCATTGGGCAGGGCGCCGCGGCGGGGCCTCGCCCGGAGCGCCTGCGCCCGCAACAGCCGCTCGATGCGATGAAGGCCACAGTCGACATCTTCCGCCGGCGTGAGCCCGCGGAGCCAATGTTGATCATGATTCCACAGTTGCTGCGGCTACAGCAGGATCGGTCGCCGATTGAGCCCGCTGCGACCGCGCGAGGAGGCAGCGCGGAGCACAGTTGACGTTGTCCCTGGTGTGAGCCTTCGGCATCCAACGCGGGAGGCTTTCGCTTTGTGGTTGTTGCAGGTCAAGTTCGGAAGTTTGCAGGCTGATATGGTTGCGCACGTTCCTGCCGGTAGATCCTCGAATGCAGATGCATCGCACCGTGAAATTCGCGTTGGCAGTGACCGGCATCCTTGCGGTCGTCGGCGGGGGCATTTGGTATAATCGCTCGAGTCCGGTGAGAGTGACCGTCGCAGATCCGATCAGCGACCAGCCCATCGAGGTCTTCGCGCTCGGTACCGTCGAGGCACGGGTCGTGACGCGCCTTGGCTTTCGGCTCGCCGGCACCATCGTCGAACTGGCCGCGGATCACGGAGACCTTGTGGCGGCCGGAACGCGGCTGGCGCGCATTGACTCGCGTGAGCAAGAGGCCCGAACGGCTCGGGCAAAGGCGGGCATTGCAAGTGCAGAGGCTGCGCTCGCGGTCGCCGAAGCCGCGGCGAACCGAGCAAGCGTGGTCTATGCCCAACGCCAGCAGACGAACCAGCGTCGGCAGGCACTCCTCGTTCGCGGCGCTGTCTCCATCGAGCAGGCTGAGGAGGCGCAACTAAACGAGACAACCGCACAAGCCGACACCTTGGTCACCACCAGCGACGTGGCTGCAGCGCGAGCCCGACTGGGAGACGCAAGGGCACAAGCCGGCTTTGAGGCCGTGGTGTTGTCCCAGCACGATCTGCTCGCGCCATTCGCCGGTCTCGTCGTGGGTCGAACAAAGGAACTCGGAAGCGTAGTTGCTCCAGGCGAGCCGGTCTTCATGCTGGTGGATCCGGCGACCTATTGGATCCTGGCCTATCTCGACGAGGGCCGCTCCGGATCCGTGACGGAGGGACAGCACGCAACCATCCGGCTCCGTTCGCTGCCTGGGCGTGTCTTCCGCGGCCGGGTCGCACGGATCGGGCTTGAAAGCGACAGGGTCAACGAGGAGAGACGCATCTTCATCACCTGCGACGACTGTCCCTCCACCTTTGTGCTCGGCGAACAATCGGAAGTGGTGGTACGCACAGGCATGATTCAGCGCGGTCTCTTCGTCCCGGAGATGGCGATCGACGGCCTGGTTCACGACCGGGGCGATGTGTGGGCGGTTGCCGATCGCCGTCTCGTCCGCCGATCCGTGACATTGGGCGGCAGGACGCTCGACGGACGGTACGAGATACTGTCCGGACTTGACGGCGCGCTTCCCGTCACCGGTCCCGTGAAAGGCGCCAGTGTTGGCCGAGCCGCCATCGCGACGTCGGGGGACGGCTCGTGAACCTCGCGGTACGCGATATCAGGCACAATTCCGGCAGGTTTCTCCTGACGTGCGTCGGGCTGAGCCTTCTCCTTGGCGTCGTGATGTCCATGATCGGCATCTATCGTGGGCTTGTCGCGGATGCGCTTGGCGTGGCGCGGGCACCCGGTGCACATCTCTGGGTCGTCGATGTCCGCACTCGCGGTCCCTTTGCGGAAGCCTCTCGCATTCCTGCCGACACGCGTGATGCTATCGCCCGTGTTGCCGGAGTGAAGGCTGCCGGGGCACTGACTTACCAATCCGTTGAGGCTCCGTTCCGTGGCGCGATGCTGCGGCTGTATGTCGTGGGCTTCGAGTTGGGTCGGCCGGGGGGGCCTCCTCCGCCTTCGGAGGGTCGTACCATCGCATCGGATCGCTTCGAACTTGTCGCGGACGAACGGAGCGGATTGGTGCCTGGAGACGTGATTGTTCTGGGCCGTAGCCGCTTCGCTGTCGTCGGAACGACCCGGGGACAAGTTGCAACTGGGGGAGATCCCGTTGTCTTCATGACCCTACAGGATGCTCAGCGGCTTCAGTTCGATCTTGCCCCGTCCGCACAGCGACGGGAGCTCGCGCGCGGCGGCGGAAGCAGCAATGCTGGAATCGTCAACGCGGTCGTGGCCGTGCTCGATGACAACGCAAACCTAAATTATGTTGCCGAGACAATCCGCCGCTGGAAACATCTAGCCGCACTTACACAGACCGAACAAGAAGAAATATTGACTCGCTCCGTCGTCGAAATGGCGCGACGGCAGATCGGCCTTTTCACGTCTATCCTGATGATTGTTTCCACCGTCATTATTGCATTAATCATCTACACCTTGACGATTGACAAACTCAGGGAAATTGCGACGCTGAAGCTAATTGGAGCTCCGGACCGAACCATCGTCGGTCTGATCGTTCAGCAGTCACTCCTGATGGGTGCCGTCGGCTATGGCCTTGGCGCCCTCCTGATTTCACTATTCAAGGACATGTTTCCGCGACGGGTCATTATCGTCTCCGAGGACGTCGTGCTCCTCGGTCTTGTAGTGCTGATGGTCTGTGTTCTCGCCAGCGGACTCGGCGTCCGGCTCGCCCTGCGCATTGACCCGGCCAAGGCGCTAGGGGGCTGATTTGCCCGAGCCGCTCATCGTCGTGGATCAGGTTTCGAAGCATTTTGGCGAAGGTGCAACCCGCGTCGATGCATTACGGGAGGTGTCACTTGCTGTAGAGGCGGGCGAAGTCGTTGGCCTGAAGGGTCCAAGCGGCTCCGGCAAGACGACCCTGCTCAACATCATCGGTTGTATCGTCGAACCGTCATCAGGAAGGCTGGTGCTCGATGGGCGGATCATCTTTGACAGTCGCTTGCTAGCCGCGGACCTGCGCAGGCTCCGCCTTGATCACATCGGTTTCATCTTCCAGACGCACAATCTCATACCATTCCTTTCAGTCACGGAGAACGTCGCCCTTGTGCTGTCCCTCGCAGGCCTACCGGCCGATGCTGCGAGGGTGCGAGCTGTCGCTTTGCTGGAGGACCTGCAGGTAGCAAACAGGCGCGACGCCTACCCGGCCTTTCTATCCGGCGGCGAGGCCCAGCGCGTCGCCATCGCGAGGGCGCTCGCCAACAATCCACGGATCATCTTGGCCGACGAACCGACCGCGGCTCTCGATTCGGAACGAGCGGGTATCGTGATGGATCTACTGCGTCGGCTGGCGCGGGAACACGAGGCGGCGATCGTCACCGTCACGCATGA
This sequence comes from Alsobacter sp. R-9, assembly GCF_054612375.1. Classification (NCBI taxonomy): domain Bacteria; kingdom Pseudomonadati; phylum Pseudomonadota; class Alphaproteobacteria; order Hyphomicrobiales; family Alsobacteraceae; genus Alsobacter; species Alsobacter sp. R-9. The sequence goes on from NZ_JBTSWJ010000016.1 coordinate 8,135, forward strand.
CGAAAAGATCTTTTCGCACTTCGATCGATTGATTTCCCTACGTGACGGACGGATCGAGAACGAACCAAAGCGGGCGTGATCCGAAAATCAACAGACGTTATGGATCATGTCCACACTACGGAACGAATCTCCCCGATTTCAGGCGCGGCCAAACTGCAAGACTAATTCCAAGCCAGACTGCGCATCTGAGGATCATCGCGAACACAGTCCGTACCTCATAGGGCCTGCCGCTGATCACATGAACCAGAAACGCCAGGAACACCAGAAGCGTCGCGAAGAATATGGCGAGCGAGAGCCGCGCCGCCGTGGGGTGATCTTTCAGGACCACGAACCCCGCAAACACGTAGGCGAAGCCGGCTAGAAAATTGAACCACAGGACGAATGGAACAGCTTTCCCTACCGCGTCACGTGCCTCGGGCCCACCAAAGAGCGCCGTCCCACCGGAGAACAACGTCAGCAGTCCAAAGACCACCGCGAAAATGCCGATGACGTGATTTCGGCGAAATGGATGCGTCCCCATGCCAATGTCCTGTTCCGGCGAGATCCACGTGACGGCACGGTGTGCGTCCCCTGTTTGCAGCAACCCGACAGTCGAGGAGGTGCGGGCTCCGCGAGCGCTGTGACTTCTTCCGATGACGGCTGTGAGTGATCCCGCTTTCTTTAGATGTCACTGCCATCCATCAAGGCGCTCGGCTTCGCAAAAATCTCGAGTCGATCTCTCTGGATCGTCACTCTTGTTCCACTGATCATGGCTCCATTCTCGCGAAGTTGTGCAAAGGCGCGTGACAGATGCTCTACGGTCATACCGAGACGGGCTGCAAGAACGGATCGCCCGACTTCAAGATCAAATGAGTCGCCACCGGCGACCGTACTCTCCGCGAGGAGCCAGTTCGCCAGCCGCTCGGTAGCACTTCGCATCCGCTGGTTCTTCAACTCCTTCAGCACGTCCCGGTATCGGATCGCCAGTTCCAGGCCCACGGCGGCACAGAAGTCCCGGTCAACCGCCATCACATCGCGAACCACATCCGCGGGGATGGCAAGCACGCGCGAAGGGACGCTGGCGCGGGCGGAGGTGAGCTGCGGCTGGTTCATCCAGACCGCCGCGACGATGAAGGCGGCGGGCGGACGGACGAAGGCGAGAGTGACGTTCTTCTCCCCGTGGGACGCCCAGGTCTCTACCAGGCCGTGCAGAAGCACGAAGAGATGAGTCGGACGTTCGCCTTCCCGAAGAAGGATTTCGCCGGGCTGGACCTCGCGCAGTTGCGCGTGCGCGATGATGCTCGAGAAGACGTCCTCTGAAACCCCTCGGAAAATGGGGAAACCGCGGACGAGATAGGCGTCGCTGGCTCGCATGGGTTCACTCGAACAGCAGATTGATGATGTAGATTGGAAAAACACGTCGTGCGTTGACGAGGATCAACGATAGGAGGCGCTGGACGCACCAATGTTAGCTCGCCGTTAGGAGGCTGACATGGACTCGTCCCAGGATTCGAGCCGGGCGCTCTGGTTATCGACCATCGCATTCACTGTGTGCTTTGCCGTCTGGACTATATTCTCGATCATCGGGATTCAGATAAAGAAAGACCTCGGTCTCACCGACACCCAGTTTGGCCTGCTCGTCGGCACGCCGATCCTGACGGGCTCGCTGATCCGTCTCATTCTCGGAATCTGGTCGGACCAGTACGGCGGCCGCATCGTCTACACGCTGACGATGCTGTCCGCGGCGGCGATGACGGTCCTCCTCACACAAGCCTACGACTACACGACGTTTCTCCTCGCCGCGCTTGGCGTCGGCATCGCCGGAGGGTCGTTCTCCGTCGGCGTGGCCTACGTAGCCAAGTGGTATCCGAAGGAGAAGCAGGGTACGGCGCTGGGCATCTTCGGCGCGGGCAACGTCGGTGCAGCGGTGACCAAGTTCGCTGCCCCGGTGATCATGGTCGCCTATGGGTGGAAGACGGTCGCGCTGGTATGGGCCGCGGTGCTGGCCCTGACGGCCGTCGTCTTCTTCCTGTTCACGAAGGATGATCCGGATCTCGCACGTCGACGCGCCGCGGGCCAGAAGCCGGAGTCACTCGCGGCCATGATGGAGCCGCTGAAGAACCTGCAGGTCTGGCGTTTCTCGCTCTACTACTTCTTCGTCTTCGGTGCGTTCGTCGCGCTGGCGCTATGGCTTCCCCGCTATCTGATCGGCGTCTACGGACTGGATATCGCCACCGCCGGCATGATCGGCGCGATGTACTCGATACCGGCATCGATCTTCAGGGCCTATGGCGGGCACCTCTCCGACAAGTACGGTGCCCGTACCATCATGTACTGGACCTTCCTGGTCTCAGTCGTGTGCACATTCATCCTTTCCTACCCGCCGACACACTACGTGGTGGACGGCATCCGCGGTCCGGTCGAATTCTCGACCAGCATGGGCCTCACGGGGTTCGTCGTGGTTGCCTTCGTCCTCGGCTTCTTCATGAGCCTAGGCAAGGCAGCGGTCTACAAGCACATCCCCGTCTACTATCCCGGTCGCGTCGGAGCGGTTGGCGGTGTCGTCGGCCTTGTCGGCGGCCTCGGCGGCTTCGTGTTGCCGATTGCCTTCGGCGCGCTCAACGACCTCACCGGCGTCTGGCAGAGTTGCTTCTGGCTGCTGTTCGCGATCGTCACCGTTGCGCTGGTCTGGATGCACGTCGCCATCCGGCAGATGGAACGCGTCGCGATCGAGTCCGGGGTATCGCCGAGGGAACTGCCGGAGCTGCCGGAAATGCAGTCCCTGCATGGTCCCAGGCAGGCTGGGGCGCTGGCGGCCAAGGGCGCCATCGTCGACTGGCAGCCCGAGGACCCGGCTTTCTGGCAGACGCAGGGACGCAGCATCGCGCGGCGGAACCTGTGGATCTCCGTGCCGTGCCTCCTGCTATCCTTCGCGGTGTGGATGGTGTGGTCGGTGGTCGTCGCGAAGCTGCCGTCCGTCGGCTTCAGCTTCAACAACGATGAACTGTTCTGGCTGGCCGCAATGCCCGGCCTCTCGGGCGCCACGCTGCGCATCGTCTACAGCTTCATGCCCGCCATCTTCGGCGGCCGCCTTTGGACGACGCTCGCGACCTGGTCACTTGTCGTGCCCGCGCTCGGAATGGGGTTCGCCGTCCAGAACCCTGCGACCCCCTACTGGATCTTCCTGGTCCTCGCGCTGCTCTGCGGCTTCGGCGGAGGCAATTTCGCTTCCTCGATGGCCAACATCTCGTTCTTCTTCCCGAAGTCGGAGAAGGGCAATGCGCTCGCCATCAACGCCGGCCTCGGGAACCTCGGCGTCAGCGTCGTCCAGTTCGTCGTTCCCCTCGCCATCACGGCAGGCGTGTTCGGCACGCTGGGGGGTGCACCGCAGACGGCGACCGTGGCCGGGATCACCTCGACGCTCTGGCTTCAGAACGCCGGCTTCGTGTTCGTGCCCTTCATCGTCGCCTCGGCCTTTGCTGCCTGGTTCGGCATGGACGACATCGCTTCGATGAAGGCGAGCTTCGCCGACCAGGCGGTCATTTTCCGCCGGACCCACAACTGGATCATGTGCTGGCTCTACACCGGCACCTTCGGATCCTTCATCGGCTTCTCGGCCGCGTTCCCACTGCTCTCCAAGATCCTCTACCCCGAGGTCAACGCTCTCCAGTACGCCTTCCTCGGCCCGTTGGTCGGGGCGGTCTCGCGCGCAGGCGCCGGCAAGGCCTGCGACCGGATCGGCGGTGGCCGCATCACGCTCTGGGTCTTCGTGGCCATGAGCCTCGGTGTGATCGGCGTCCTCTACGCCATCTCCATGACCGGAAGCGCCAGCTCGTTCCCCGTCTTCTTTGCGAGCTTCCTCTTCCTGTTCGCCGCCAGTGGCGTCGGCAACGCCTCCACCTTCCAGATGATCCCCGCGATTATGCGCAAGGAAGTGGCGCGGCTGGAGCCGGGACTTGGGGCTGCGGAGCGGGTGAAGCAGTCGGACAAGGAGGCGGCCGCCATCATCGGCTTCACCTCCGCCGTCGCCGCATACGGGGCCTTCTTCATCCCCAAGAGCTTCGGCACCTCGATCGCCATGACCGGGGGGGCAAGCGCGGCGCTCTACGGCTTCCTCGCCTTCTACCTGAGCTGCATCGCGATCACGTGGGCCGTCTACACGCGTCGCGGAGGGCTTTTGTCCGATGTCGAGCGCGGCGGCCCATCGGCGCCCACGTTGCGCCCGGCCGAATAACCGTCGTCCCCCAAAGAGGTACGCGACCATGAGCCAGTTTCTCGACCGCCTGACGTTCTTCCGGAGGGTGACGGAACCCTTCGCCGACGGCCACGGCATCACCACCACCGAGGACCGACGCTGGGAGGACGGCTACCGGAAGCGCTGGCAGCACGACAAGATCGTCCGTTCGACGCACGGTGCCAACTGCACCGGGTCCTGCTCGTGGAAGATCTACGTCAAGGGCGGCATCGTCACCTGGGAGACGCAGCAGACCGACTATCCCCGGACGCGGCCTGACCTGCCCAACCACGAGCCGCGGGGCTGCGCCCGCGGTGCCAGCTACAGCTGGTACCTCTACTCGGGCAACCGGGTGAAGTACCCGCTGGTCCGCTCGCGTCTGGTCAGGCTGTGGCGCGAGGCCCGCGCCACGCGGACGCCCGTCGCGGCGTGGAAGAGCATCGTCGAGGACCCCGCGAAGCGTGATGCGTACACCTCGGTGCGCGGGCATGGGGGCTTCGTCCGCTCGAGCTGGGACGAGGTCAACGAGATCATCGCGGCGGCGAACGCCTACACGGCGAAGACCTGGGGACCCGACCGCGTCATCGGATTCTCGCCCATCCCGGCGATGTCGATGGTCTCCTACGCCGCGGGGTCACGTTACCTGTCGCTCCTCGGTGGCGTGTGCATGTCCTTCTACGATTGGTACTGCGACCTGCCGCCTTCCTCGCCGCAGACGTGGGGCGAGCAGACGGACGTCCCCGAGAGCGCCGATTGGTACAATGCCGGCTTCATCATCCTGTGGGGCTCGAACGTCCCACAGACGCGCACGCCGGATGCGCACTTCTACACCGAGGCGCGCTATCGCGGCACCAAGAGCGCGGTGATCTGTCCGGATTACTCGGAGGCCGCGAAGTTCGGAGACATCTGGCTCTCGGTCAAGCAGGGCACGGACGCCGCACTGGCGATGGCCATGGGCCACGTCATTCTCAAGGAGTATCACGTCGACCGTCAGGTCCCGTACTTCCGGGACTACGTCCGCCAGTACACGGACATGCCGATGCTGGTGAAGCTCGTGCAGCAGGACGGCCGGCTCGTCCCCGACAGGTTGCTACGCGCCTCCGACTTCGATGCCGCACTCGGCGAGACCAACAACCCCGAGTGGAAGACGGTCGCCTGCGACGAAGTCTCCGGCGAGATCGTCGTCCCGAATGGATCCGTCGGCTTCCGCTGGGGCGAGACAGGCAAGTGGAACATCGAGGAACGCGAGTCGAAGGGGCGCTCGACGACGTTGCGCCTGTCCCTCACCGAATCCAATGACGGCTTCGAGAACGTCGCCTTCCCCTATTTCGGCAACATCGAGAACGAGCACTTCACCCACACGGCGCACGCCTCCGTCCTGGAACGCCTAGTGCCGGTTAAGAGGCTCGCGCTCCTGGGCGGAGATACACTCGTCGCCACGGTGCACGATCTCTTCCTCGCCAACTACGGCGTCGACCGTGGCTTCGGCGGCGCCAATGTCGCGGCCTCGCTCGACGACGACGTGCCCTACACTCCGGCCTGGGCCGAGACGATCACCGGCGTCTCGCGTGACAAGATCATTCAGGTCGCGCGCGAGTTTGCCACCAACGCGGAGAAGACCAAGGGCCGTTCGATGGTGATCATCGGCGCGGCGATGAACCACTGGTACCACGCCGACATGAACTACCGCGGCGTGATCAACATGCTGGTCATGTGCGGCTGCGTCGGCCAGTCCGGGGGCGGCTGGTCGCACTACGTGGGCCAGGAGAAGCTCAGGCCGCAGGCCGGCTGGGCTCCGCTCGCCTTCGCACTGGACTGGGGGCGCCCGCCCCGCCAGCAGAACTCGACGTCGTTCTTCTACACGCACACCGATCAGTGGCGTTACGAGACGATGCACACGGCCGACATCGTGTCGCCGACGGCGCCTCCCGGCCCGTGGGACGGGGCGATCATCGACTACAACATTCGCGCCGTGCGCATGGGGTGGCTGCCGGCCTATCCGACCCTGAAGCAGAACCCGTTGGGCGTCGCCGAAAAGGCGGCCTCCGCCGGCCTCGAGGTCAAGGACTATGTCGCCGCGGCGCTGAAGTCCGGCGAACTCGGCTTTGCCTGGGAGGATCCTGATTCACCTGAGAACTTCCCGCGCAACATGTTCGTGTGGCGCTCCAACCTCCTCGGGTCGTCCGGCAAAGGCCACGAGTACTTCCTCAAGCATCTGCTCGGGACATCGCACGGCGTGCTCGGCAAGGATCTCGGCGAGGAAGGTCGCGAGAAGCCGAGGGAGGTGCGCTGGCACGACGAGGCGCCGCGCGGCAAACTCGACCTGCTGGTCACGCTCGACTTCCGCATGTCGACGACCTGCGTCTACTCCGACATCGTCCTTCCCACCGCCACCTGGTACGAGAAGAACGACCTCAACACCTCCGACATGCACCCCTTCATCCACCCGCTGACGAACGCGGTGGACCCGTGCTGGGAGGCCCGCTCCGACTGGGACATCTACAAGGGCATCGCCAAGGCCTTCTCGCGCGTCGCGCCGGAGGTGCTGGGGGTCGAGAAGGACGTCGTGCTCTCGCCGATCCAGCACGACAGTCCGGGCGAGATCGCCCAACCCTTCGATCCCAAGGACTGGAAGAACGGCGAGTGCGAGCCTGTGCCCGGCCGGACCATGCCGGCGGTCACTGTGGTCGAGCGCGACTATCCCAACCTCTACAAGCGCTTCACGGCGCTCGGTCCGCTGATGGAGAAGGTCGGGAATGGCATCAAGGGCATCGCCTGGAAGACCGAGCACGAGGTCGAGGCGCTGCGTCGCCTGAACGGCGTGGTCACCGAGGAAGGTCCGACCAAGGGCATGGCCCGCATCGAGAGCGACATCGACGCCGCCGAGGTGCTTCTGATGCTTGCCCCCGAGACCAACGGCGAGGTGGCCGTGAAGTCGTGGGAAGCCCTCTCCAGGACGACCGGGCGGGAGCATGCCCACCTGGCGTTGCCCAAGGAGGACGAGAAGATCCGCTTCCGCGACGTCGTCGCCCAGCCCCGCAAGATCATCTCGGCGCCGACCTGGTCAGGCCTCGAAAGCGAGAAGGTCTGCTACAACGCCGGTTACACGAACGTCCACGAGTTGATCCCTTGGCGCACGCTCACCGGGCGCCAGCAGCTCTACCAGGACCACCCGTGGATGCGTGCCTTCGGCGAGGGCTTCTGCGTCTACCGGCCGCCGGTCGACCTGCGCGCCGTGAAGCCGGTACAGGGCAGCAAGCCCAACGGCGAGAAGGAGATCGTCCTCAACTTCATCACGCCGCACCAGAAGTGGGGCATCCACTCCACCTACACCGACAACCTGCTCATGCTGACGCTGTCGCGCGGGGGGCCGATCGTGTGGATCAGCGAGATCGACGCCCGCAAGGCCGGGATCGTCGATAACGACTGGATCGAGGCCTACAACGCCAACGGCGCGCTCGTCGCCCGTGCGGTGGTATCCCAGCGCGTCAAGGAGGGCATGGTCATGATGTACCATGCCCAGGAGAAGATCGTGAACGTCCCCGGATCCGAGATGACCGGGCAGCGCGGCGGCATCCATAACTCCGTGACCCGCGCGGTGCTGAAGCCGACCCACATGATCGGCGGCTACGTCCAGCTCGCCTACGGCTTCAACTACTACGGCACGATCGGCACCAACCGCGATGAGTTCGTTGTGGTGCGTAAGCTCGCCAAAGTGGAGTGGCTGGAAGGCACACGCAAGGGTACCGCCTCCCCCCTTCAGGCCGCCGAATAAAGGAACACCCCCATGAAGATCCGCGCACAGATCGCGATGGTGCTGAACCTCGACAAGTGCATCGGCTGCCACACCTGCTCGGTGACCTGCAAGAACGTGTGGACCAACCGCGAGGGCATGGAATACGCGTGGTTCAACAACGTCGAGACCAAGCCGGGCATCGGCTACCCCAGGGACTGGGAGAACCAGAAGCGCTGGAAGGGCGGCTGGGTCCGCAAGAAGAACGGCACGATCGAGCCGCGCATCGGCGGCAAGTGGCGGGTGCTGGCGAACATCTTCGCGAACCCGGACCTTCCGGAAATCGACGACTACTACGAGCCCTTCACCTACGACTACGAGCATCTGCAGAAGGCGCCCGAGCTCGAGGCGTTCCCCACCGCCCGCCCGCGCTCGCTCGTGACCGGGCAACGGATGGAGAAGATCGAGTGGGGCCCGAACTGGGAAGAGATTCTCGGTGGCGAGTTCTCGAAGCGCTCGGCCGACGTCAACTTCGAAGGCGTGCAGAAGGAGGTCTACGGACAGTTCGAGAACACCTTCATGATGTATCTGCCAAGGCTGTGCGAGCACTGCCTCAACCCGGCCTGCGTGGCGTCCTGTCCCTCGGGGGCGATCTACAAGCGCGAGGAGGACGGCATCGTCCTCATCGACCAGGACAAGTGCCGCGGCTGGCGCATGTGCGTCTCCGGCTGCCCCTACAAGAAGATCTACTTCAATTGGTCGTCAGGGAAGAGCGAGAAGTGCATCTTCTGCTACCCGCGGATCGAGGCCGGACAGCCGACCGTGTGCTCGGAGACGTGCGTCGGCCGGATCCGCTACCTCGGTGTCGTTCTCTACGACGCCGACCGGATCGAGAGCGCGGCATCGGCCCCGGACGACAAGGACCTCTACAAGGCGCAGCTCGACATCTTCCTCGATCCCAATGATCCGGCGATCGTCAGGAAGGCGCTCGAGCAGGGTATTCCGGAGCCATGGCTGGAGGCCGCCCGCAAGTCGCCGGTGTGGAAGATGGCCATGGAGTGGGGCGTCGCCTTCCCCCTCCACCCCGAATACCGCACCCTGCCCATGGTCTGGTACGTGCCGCCGCTGTCGCCGATCACCGCCGCGGCGACCGCCGGCAAGATGGGCGTCGATCGCGGCATGCCGGACGTGAAGTCGCTTCGCATTCCATTGAAGTATTTGGCGAACTTGCTGACCGCCGGAGACGAGGCTCCGGTGGCGGCCGGTCTGGAACGGATGCTCGCCATGCGGGCGTACATGCGGGCGAAGACGGTCGACGGTGTCATCGACGAAACGATCGCGCGCAGAGTCGGGCTGACCGGACAGCAGATCGAGGAGATGTACCAGATCATGGCGATTGCCAACTACGAGGACCGCTTCGTGATCCCCACCGCGCACCGCGAGATCACGGAGGACGCCTACGAACTGCGTGGCGAGTGCGGTTTCACTTTCGGCGACGGCTGTCTCCCCTCCGACAAGGAGGTCAACCTGTTCGGCGGGATCAAGGTGAAGAACGACAAGCCCAAGATGGGAGCCTACTGATGAAAACGATCAGGGTTCTATCGGCTCTTCTCAGCTACCCCACGCCGGAGATGACGGCCGCAGGGGAGGAGTTCAAGGCAGCGCTCGCGAGCGAGAATGTTCTTTCTGCCGACGTCCGCAGGGAGTTGGAATCGCTGATCGACGACATCGCGGCGCGCGATCTCTACGAGTCGCAGGAGCGGTATGTCCTGCTCTTCGATCGCACCCGCTCCTTGTCGCTCCATCTGTTCGAACACGTGCATGGCGAGAGCCGTGCCCGGGGACAGGCGATGGTCGATCTGATCCGGATCTACGAGGAGGCGGGCTTCTCCCCAGTCGCCACGGAACTGCCCGACTACCTTCCGCTCTTCCTCGAATACGCGGCGACGCGCGATCCCAGGGAGGCCATCGAACTCGTCGGACAGCCGGGCCATGTCTTCGCCGCGCTGCGCGAGCGGCTATCGAAGCGCCAGTCGCCCTACGAGGCCGTCTTCGCGGCACTTGTCTCGCTGTCCGCTGCGGTGCTGGACGAGGAAGCGCTGGCAGCGCTGCGCGACGAGCCGGACCCGGAGCCCGACGATCTGGAGGCGCTCGACGCCTCCTGGGAAGAGGAAGAGGTCCGCTTCGGCCCCGGTGCCGCGGTCGCCGACTGCGGCAAGGATGGGTTGGCCGCCAAGCTCCGGCAAGCGCGTCGGCCCGCTCCTGGTCTTGGGCCCGTTCCCGGAACCGGCCCTCGCACCATCGTCACAACGCCGCTTTCGGCCCGATCCTGAGGAGCCCCGCCATGCGCGACGCGGTCTTCCACGTTCTCTTCGTCTGGTATCCTTACGTCTGCCTGTCGTCCTTCGTCTTCGGCAGCATCATCCGCTTCGACCGTGAGCAGTACACGTGGAAAGCGGGTTCGAGCCAGCTGCTGCGCAAGCGCCAACTGCGGCTCGGTTCGAACCTCTTCCATTTCGGGATCCTGTTCCTTCTCGTCGGTCACACGGTCGGCCTCCTGACGCCGACGGCGATCTACACGCTGATCATGACGCCTGCCCAGAAGCAGATGATCGCGATCGTGGCCGGTGGCGTAGCCGGGACGGTCTGCTTCGTCGGGCTCTCGATGCTGTTGCATCGGCGGCTGACGGATATCCGCATTCGCCAGACTTCGACCTACATGGATCTCGCAGTCCTCGGCATCCTGTGGGTGCAGTTGCTGCTGGGGCTGCTCACGCTGCCGTTCTCGCTGGCCCACAGCGACGGGTCCGTCATGCTGGTCCTGTCCCACTGGGCGCAGGGAATCCTGACGGTCTCCCCGGTCGATGCGCACACGCTGCAGGGACTCGCGTGGCCGTACCTGATCCACCTCGTCCTCGGCATGACGATCTTCCTGATCTTTCCCTACTCCCGCCTTGTTCACATCTGGTCTGCGCCGGTCTGGTACCTCGGCCGTCAGGGCTACCAGATCGTTCGCTCACGCCGCCCCCCTCGCGGCCCGGTTCCCCGCACGCCCCAACCCGCCGAGTGACGCCCATGACCGCCACCCTCGACACCTCGTCCTCCAAGCCGGCTGATTGTTCCGTCAAGCCAAAGATCGCGGCCAAACCGAAGACCGTCAGCGTCAACGGCGTCGTCATCGCGAGGGCGGCAATCGCGCAGGAGACCCAGAACCATCCCGCGTCCAAGCCGATCGAGGCATGGCAGGCAGCAGCCAGGGCGCTCGTCGTGCGTGAGCTGCTGCTTCAGGAAGCGCGTCGGTTGGGGCTTACGCCCGTCCCCGCTTCGGACGCGGAAGGACGATGCGAGACGGACGAGGAGGCGCTGGTGCGCGCCCTTGTTGAACGGGAAGTGAAGACGCCGGAGGCCGAGGAGGATGCCTGCCGCCGCTACTGGTCCTTCAACCGGGAACGCTTTCGCACCCCGGACCTCTACGAGGTGCGCCACATTCTCCTCGCCGCCGACCCGAGCAACGCACGCGAGCGCGCCGAGGCGGCAACCCGCGCGAGGGTCCTGATCGATGACATTCGAGGGAATGCATCTAAATTCGCGGGATTGGCGGAGATCTCGTCAGCCTGCCCCTCGCGCAACTGCGGAGGCAGCCTGGGACAGATAGGGCCCGGTCAGACCGTTGCGGAGTTCGAGTCGGCTTTGCCGGACCTTCCGGTCGGCGAGGTGGCGCCGGAGCCCGTGGAGACTCGCTTCGGCTTCCATGTCGTCTGGGTCGACCGGCGCATTGCCGGATGCGATCTCCCGTTCGAGGCGGTCCGATCGCGCATCGCGGCTTGGCTCAGCGGCTATGTCTGGAGGACGGCGGTTCGACAATACATCACGGTTCTCGCGGGACGGGCCGAGATCAGCGGAGTGGATCTGGCATCCAGCGCCACGCCGCTCGTTCAGTGACGGAGAGCGTCGTGCATCTCGGTCAGATCCTGAAGGCCCTGGACGACGAGGGCTTCGCCGCGGCGGCGCTCGCGGCCTTGGGAGACGTCGTGTTGCTCGCGGAAGTCCAGACGATGCGCGAGCACTACGACGAGACGCCGGGCGAGTACGTCGCCAACGCATCGCGCCGGTTCGCCACGCTCGCGCGGGACGACGACTGGCTCGCGCTCATGAACGCCATGGAGCGTCATGACGAACCCGCCCGCATCGCGCTCACGCACATGGTGAGATGGGCGCTTGCGGCGGATGCGGCCGACCGCGTCGCCGGCGACGCCCCGGCGCCCGCAAACGGAGACGCGGCCCAGGGCTGCGGCAGTGGACGCCGCGGGTGCGGGAATCCTTGATGGGCCAGTCCCTGGATCATCTGTTCGATCAAAACGTATCGTGGGCCAATCGCAAGACCCGAGACGATCCGCACTTCTTCCGCCGGTTGGCCGAGCAGCAGGCGCCTCGCTACCTGTGGATCGGCTGTTCCGACAGCCGCATCACCGCCAACGACGTGCTTGGCCTCGACCCCGGCGAGGTGTTCGTTCACCGCAACATCGCGAACGTCGTGCACACGAGTGATATGAACGTGCTCTCGGTGCTGGAGTTCGCAGTGGAGCACCTGCGCGTCGAGCACATCATCGTCTGCGGCCATTACGGGTGTGGGGGTATTCGCCGTGCGCTCGCCGCCGTGCGCGGCGCGATCCTCGATCACTGGCTGCAGCCGATCTCGATGCTCGTGCACAAGCACCGCGCAGTCTTCGAGAAACTCGACGATCAGACGAGGGTCGATCGCGTTTGCGAGATCAACGTCGAGATGCAGGTCCGTCGACTTGCCGCGACGCCGATCGTGGAGAACGCCTGGGCCCGCGGCGAAAAGCTCGAACTGCACGGTTGGATTTACGCCATCCACGACGGCCTGCTGCGTGACCTTGGCCCGCATCTGAGCTCGGTCGCCGAGCGCGACGAGCTCCCGTCCATCGATGTCCGCGTCCACGATCCTGTCGAACCGGTCAGCGCGATGAGGCGACAGGCGTTCGCTGCCTTCTCCGCCAGCGATGAGCATAACGGATGCTGCGCATAGGCCTATGAGCGAACATCTCGCTTCACGTTGCCCTGGGGTTCACCGAATGTCCAACACGTCCCAAAGAGTACCCATCACGGCGATCGTCTACGGTGAGGGTCAGTCTCCAGGCCCGCTGCTGGCGAGCGTGGCGACCCGTCTGAAAAGTTTGGGCAAGTCGGTTGCCGGCTTTGTGGAGAGAGAGGCCGTTCGCGCTGGGCGCAGCCGATGCGACATGATTCTCGCTGACCTGTTCTCTGGAGAGAGCATCCAAATCTCCGAGGATCGCGGCGAAGCAGCCCGGGGTTGCCGTCTGAACGTCGGTGAACTGCTGCGCGCCATGAACAGTGCGATGGAAGGGCTGAACGCGAGGCCCGATCTTCTTGTGATCAATAAGTTCGGCAAGGAGGAAAACGACGGCGGCGGGGTTCGGCCGCTCATTGCCGAAGCACTTCAGCGTGAAATCTCTATACTTATTGGAGTACCGCGGCGCAACTTAGACGGGTGGAGGCAGTTCTGCGGCCCTTACTGTCGGGAAATTGACATCTCAACTGCCGATACAGAGGGCCTAATCGGACATATATGCGAGTCAAAGATGATTGTTTGACGTGGTTATTATTTTATGTTATTTGAATCTATAGCACCGTTCAATAGTTTCAATAAATCTGTCACGAACAACTCCGTACTTACATTATGCTCTTCGCAAGCGTATTCAATTGAATGATAGTCCCCGAATGGGCATCCAATACATAAGAACTTATAATCAAGGAACACACGGATGGTCGCAGGCCAACGTGTCATTAAATCGTTGACCAGAAGATCAGACGTGATTGTGATCATGATCGATCTCCATTCTGGTATCATTTTTTACGTATCGCGACTTGGGTCTTTGTCGTATGGCAAACTTGGGGTGTTCTTGGCGCCGTCAGAAGGCCTACCTTTCAGTCATTCAGGAAAGCAAAGTGTTGCGAAATACATAGTACTATATATTATATAAGTGACAAAATTAACCTAAAATTACGAATCGAATTGAAAACGATCGAAAAAAGTTTGCCTGTCTACAAATACGTTGACAAAAATATCATCCTTTACTTCATTTCCATCTCCCGATATGCAGACTTTTCCTTCCGCATATTGGAAAGATGCCGTCGCCAGAAGGTTTTTGCGAATTCTGATTGCGCCGACATGCGGCTGGTTGGGCCGATGCCCAAATACGGCAACAGCTCCCGATCTAAACATCGCTTCTAGAACCTCACTCGTACGGTCAGAAATACGATTCACAGAACTCGCCCCAGCGGACGAGGGTTTAATTCTTTGAAAGTTGTCACGCGCATAGCACCAACAGTCGAACAGCGTAAGGACATTATTGTTCATTTTCATCTTCCTGATTAAATATAGTGGACTGCCTTCCGCGACTGATGATGGCGCATCGGGGCTATCTTCGATTGTGATGTAGTGTCGAGGTGAACTCATATCGCTGGACATACACAACCGCTTTGATCTGTATCGAACGCCGATCGCCTCGTGCACGCCATGCTGCCGTGGATCGAGGCCCTGCCGCGGTCGGTCCAAGTGCTCGTGCTGGCGCGCAAAGAGGCGCCGCGGCCCGCCGGCGAGGACCTCAGGTTCTTCTCGCGATGTCGTCTCTAAGAACTGGGTGGGCTTTTGTCTGCGCTTGCCACGCGATCACCGCCGACGAGGGCACTCGTCGCTCCGGATGAATTCATGGTTTGGCTATCGGACCCGTCGGGTATCACACACTTCACTAAGCCAGTCGGGACTGCCTCGCTAACCCAGCGCCTCCTGCCTCACTATCTCGAGACGGCTAACCGCGCCCTAGACGGTCACAAAGGGGCCGGAGGGCATGCACTGACCAGTTCTTTCCGAGGTCGGCTACAATCTCGTAACGCCCTGTGGCTGTACGCCCTTGGCTGGCCCCTTAGTGAAGCACAGATCTACAACAGCTTGAGCAAGATCACCCGCAAGACCGTCGGGAAGTCGATCAACCCGCATCTCGCCCGCGACTTCGCCGCCACCACGCTAGCCGTCGCCGATCCGCGCCACGCCCACGCCGCAGGCGCCCTGCTCGGCCACACCTCCCTCGTCACCACCGAGCGCCACTACCAGCAGGCACGGGGCCTCTACGCCCAGCGGCGCTACTATGAGGAACTCACGCGGTTGCGCGAGGGCGAGGACGTCACAGAAACGGGAACCGAAGACGGCGACGCGTAGGAAGCTGGAGGCGACTCCCGACCGCGCTCCTGCACCTCATTGGCTGCCAAACCGCAGCCAGAGCAACACCGCCGCAAGCGCCGCAGAGAGCGCCCCCATGATGAGACCCCCCTTGGCACCCAGTTCCTGCTCGGCACTAACGGCCTTTGGATGGTCGATCGACAAGAGGAAGGGCTTCTTCCTTGCCGCGGCGATCGACCATGTCGTGCGCGACATGTCCTCAGCGACAACGCTGTCTGGGGTTGGCAAGACGCCCAGGGTCGAGGGCTGAGGCCGCCAGCCCTCTCCTTGGGCACGGTCCCGATCCTCATCGTCGGCGTCTGTTGGGCCATGCTCTTCGATGTCGTCTGGCGCATACAGATCCAAATCCGTTTGGGAGACGTCTCCCAGGACGAAGAAGGGCGCATCAACCGGGATGATCTGCTCGACATAGCGGAACCGCGGGCCAAGGGTCCCCTGCACATCGTGGAGAAAACCCTGGCCCGGCACCCCGCCGACATGCAGCTTCGGTGAACGATCTTCCGGCGGCAGGTCCTGCCCCCGCCAGTCGGACCAGGCCGACGATACCATCGTGGCCTCGCCGGGCCAGACAGCTGCAACCGTCTTGCCATCGCCAAACAGAATGGGCCGGTCCGACTGCTCGTCGGTCGCCTCGCGCCACACATAGCGGTGACCGCCAGAGGACTCCGGTTCCCGAACCGATTCCCAGATCGTGGCCTTCCACCACACGCATTCACGCCCCGTCAGCGGGGCCTTCAGCAAGGGCCCCACGGTGAGGCCCCAGGCGAGGCGATAGCCTTCCGCGAGATCGGACACATCGACCGGGGCCTGCGTCTCGATGGCACGGACGTTCCGACGCGCCCACCACGTGGCGTAGAGGGATCCTCCAGCGAGCATGGCGACCATGCCCCATCCCCACCAGAAGACGACGCCGGGGAGAGCTCTGATCCACTCCATATCGCCCTCGCTGAATCCCCGGCTAAACGCCGGGGCTCCCAGCAGTATCTGCGGAAGCTGTTACGGAAATCGACATGCAGAAAGAGAATGATCGCCGTCGCCGAGGGCCAACTGGCCGAACGTCTTCCTGGACATTGGTACACCAGCATCACCCAGCGGCATCATCAGCAGATGCACCCGGCTGTACTCCACGCCTGGACGTGAAGCGGTGGCTCCCCGTGCTCGCCGAAGACCAGCAACCGTCCCATGCCTGTGGATCTGGCAAAAGAAACAAGCCCGGGGCATGCCGCGGGCGTCAGGGTCGGTTGGGGTCGTCCTGGAAGTGGTCAAAGCTTAGCCTCGGCCATTCGCCTCGTCGACGGTCATCTGCATCGGTGTTGCTCCCAAGGCGACGCCTCCGCTCGAAAGCGTTACCGTTTTTTCTCACCCTCCGGGTTTGGACGCACCATTTCCGAAGGTGACGGCGCCCGATCGTCCTCAACCGCGGTCGGGCGCCTGTCGACGAAAGTCTGGGCTCTCGATCGTAAGCGCGGCGGTTTGCTTCCATACTCCATTCACCGAATGTGATTAGAGTGGCGACGTCGCGCTGCGAGTCATTGTCGCCCACCCCCACCCAACGCAGACGGCGCGCCCGATCATCGGCGACCATTGGGCCATCAAGAACGAACACCTCCGCCAACGGCGCCGGAGGATGTTCGCCCAGGGTGATGGTTCGTAAAGGTGGTCTCGGGTCCGGGCTACCACCTCTGCCGAATTCAGATGCTGCACCGCAGAGTCAACTCTCGGTGGTTTCGCGTCCCCGCAACCAGCGTTACTTGCAGCCCGCCGTCACCCACGGCGGGCTGTTTGCGTTCGGCGCCCAGCGCCAGAATCCCGGCCAGATCCCCGACCACCTCGATCTCCAGCCGCCCGTTCTCTGGAACTAGCCGGATCTCCTCGATCAGCGAGCGGAGTATCTCCGTCGCCTGCGCGCGAACCTCCGGGCGGTTCAGTTCGGCGTGCAACCGCTCGACCCGACCCCGGTAGACCTCGGCCATCGTCGGGTGGAGCGCTGGGGCGGTCGCCGGCGCCTCCAACAGGGTCTTCTCCAGCGCGGCCTTGCGGCCCTCCAGTTCC
Organism: Alsobacter sp. R-9; assembly: GCF_054612375.1. Lineage (NCBI taxonomy): Bacteria > Pseudomonadati > Pseudomonadota > Alphaproteobacteria > Hyphomicrobiales > Alsobacteraceae > Alsobacter > Alsobacter sp. R-9. The sequence goes on from NZ_JBTSWJ010000016.1 coordinate 25,415, forward strand.
AGCAACTCCTCCTTCATGCCTGGCGTCCGAATGCCCTCCTTGATCGCGTCGATGATGGCGCGGACCTGCCGCGTCACCTTGGCGAGGTCCGCCTCCGCCTTAGCCCGGCCCGCATCCCGGTCCCGGCTGAGCCGGTTCAGCTCCGCCACGTACTCCCGCGTGAACTCCCCCAGCAGTTCCGGCGCCAGGAGGTGGCTGCGCAGGCCCGAGAGCACGCTCTCCTCCAGCACGTCGCGCCGGATCGTCAGCATGTTCTCGCAGGTGCCGCGGTTGCGCGCGTTCGAGCACCCGTAGTGATCGCGGCTGATCTTCGAAAAGCCGCCCCCGCAGCACCCGCACCGGACGAGGTGGGAGAGCAGGTAGGTCGGGCGCCGAGCGCGCTCGCTGCGGATGCCGCCCTGGGCCTTATCGGTCACGGCCTCACGGATGTGCCCCTGCCGCGCCTTCACGCGCTGCCACAGCTCCTCGTCGACGATGCGCAACTCCGGTACCTCACGGCGCACCCACTCCTCCGGCGGGTTCAGGCGCGCCTGCCGCTTGCCCGTCGTGGGGTCCTTGATGAAGTGCTGGCGGTTCCACACCATCACGCCGGCGTAGAGGTCGTTGTTGAGGATGCCGGTCCCGCGCCGCCAGTTGCCGTAGATTGTGGAGGGGCCCCACGTCCGGCCGTCGGGGCCCGGGATGCCCTCTCGGTTCAGGCCGACGGCGATGTCGCGGGGCGACTTGCCCAGCGCGAACTCGTCGAAGATCCGGCGGACGATGGCCGCCTGCTCCTCGTCGATCTCCCGGCCGCCGCGGATCACCTCGCCACGGGCATCGTGCTCCTTGCGCACCCGGTAGCCGTAGCTGATCCCGCCCGCCGCGCGTCCTTCCTCGACTCGCCCGTGCAGCCCGCGATGCGTCTTCGCCGCGAGGTCCTTCAGGAACAGCGCGTTCATCGTGCCCTTCAGGCCGACATGCAGTTCGCTGATCTCGCCTTCGGCCAGCGTGACCAGCCGCACGCCCGCGAAGCGCAGATGTTTGTAGAGCGCCGCCACATCCTCCTGGTCGCGCGACAGGCGATCGAGCGCCTCCGCGACTACGATGTCGAAGCGCCCAGCCCGGGCGTCCTCCAGCAGCTTCTGGTACCCGGGGCGCATGCGGATCTGTCCGCTTACCGCGTGATCCGTATAGGTCGCCACGAGGTCGGCGCCCTCGCGCTCGATCCACGCCCGGCACGTGCGCATCTGGTCCTCGATCGACGCCTCACGCTGGCGGTCGCTGCTGTACCTCGCGTAGATCACGGCGCGCATGGTGGCACCTCCTGAAGCGAAGAATATCGGAGGGGCGGGGCCGAGCGAAAGGGCGCTGCACCCCCGCTGATGTGGATCGAGCAGCGAGGCTGGCCATCACAACCTCGGCTCCATGATCCAAACGGAGCCTCTCAATCTTCGTGCCGATCGTGCTCATCGAGCCTGCCTCCTGAAGCCAAAGATTACATCCTCGGGAGATGTCGGGTGCGCCAGCCAAGCGCCCTGATTCTGCTTGTATTGGCCTGTAGAAAATATAAAATTAATCAACTGATGCTGCTAGGTTGGGGGAATATTGAGATAATGACAATAGCGGTTATTTGGCAAGAAGATGATCTGCTATGGAGTGCCGCAGATACGCGCCTTGTCGTGGGGGGTAGCGATAGAACCACATCTGAGATTACGGCGAAGATTTATTCAATCGCTGTGTCCATCAGTGCGCTTCATCCAGGCCTCGCCGGACTCGAACGGCGTCAACCGCATTACTGGACCCAGTACGGATTCGTTTATGCGGGAGCAGTGCTGCCTGCATCCCAAACCGCTGTTACCGCGTCAACTCTTTTGCAGAATCTGGCACGACCAGGAGACCGCGGGAATCCTCCAACATTCGAGGAGATTTCCGAGTTTTTGCGCCGCCTCGCCTCCCGGTTCATGGCAGAGAGACGAAGTTTCGCCGGCGAGTGCCAGTCCAGTGATGAAGGGTTATTCTCAGCCGCATTCTTCGGATGGTGTCCATATGAATCCCAATACAAAATCGGACACATCGAGGGCCGCAGCGACGCGGGAGGCTTCAGGGTGGAACTAAGCTATCCCCCGCGACCGCAAACAGATGGTGAGCCGTGGCTGGTATTGGGTAGCGGTCGGAAGGCGTTCAATTCGTTGCTTGCGGAGTATCGCCGCAGCGAGAAGGACATAGCCAAGCGGATACCGCATCGTGTGATCGATCTAATGGTTGCCGAGGACCATGATCCTACAGTTGGGGGAGCAATATCAATTGGCGCAGCGCATGAGCGCGGTTTTGAGCTATTCTACACAGCTCAACCGATTCTAAATAATCACGCTGCGGCGCGTCGGCTTTTCAACGGATTGGATTTGGATACTGAGGTTGGAGCAGTGGGTCAATACATCGTAGCGACGAATGGGATCGCATAGGTACTGCTAAATACATCGGCCACGGCTGCGCACGGTAGATCTCAAGCCTTGGCTCGGAATCGAAGTTGCGCATCTTGCGACCTAGGCTCTCGGCACTGGTCGCGGATTGCCCGCCGGTAGGGCTGCGGTGGCTCGGGGTCCACGTTCCGACGCCTAGGCGTCGTCGTCTTCGGTTCCTGTCTCTCTGACGTCCTCGCCCTCGCGGACCCGCGTCAGTTCCTCGTAGTAGCGCCGCTGGGCGTCGAGGCCTTGCGCCTGCTGGTAGTGGCGCTCGGTGGTGACGAGGGAGGTATGGCCGAGCAGGGGGCTTGCGGCGCGGACGTGGCGGGGATCGGCGACGGCGAGGGTGGTCGAGGCGATGTCGCGGGCGAGATGCGGGTTGATGACCTTGCCGAGATGCTCGCGCGTGATCCGGGTCAGGCGGGTGTAGATCTCTTCCTCGCTCAGGGGCGAGCCGTGGGCGGAGACCCAAAGGGCGTCGCCGATGGGCGCCGTGCAGCGGCCCGTGAGCGCCATGAGCACGGGACGGTGCCGGTCGAGGTAGACGCGCAGGTGCTCGACGAGCAGATCCGGCCACGGGACCTCGATCGGGGTGGCGTTCTTCACCTGCGCGTCGGTGAGCGCGAGCAGCCAGACGCCGTCGGCCTCGACCAGCGACGTCCCCAGCGTCAGGTCGGCGAGATTTCCGCGCCGGAAGGGCTGCAGGGCGAGGAGGGCGATGATGAGGCCGTCGCGGTAGGCGAGGGCCTGCTGGCGGCGCGTCCGGCGATCCTGGGCGGTCTCCATCAACTGGAGGCCCAGCCCGAGCAGCTCGTCGGCGCTGACCATGCGGTCGCGCTTGGACTTCACGGGGCGGCCGCGGGCGCGAAGGCGCCGCAGCAGACGCTTCAGGAACGACCAGTCGTGGCGCGGACCCATCACCGTCGCCGCCGAGTGCAGCTCGTGGATCCGGTTCAGCACGGTCAGCGACGCGTTGCCGAGGCCGACGAGGCGGTCGATGTAGGTCTTGACCCGCTCCGGCGTGATCCGGTCGGCCGGCGGGCAGGAGGCGTCCAGCCAGCCCTGCTCCGCGAGGAAGGTCAGCCAGCGGCCATAGCCCTTCGCGACCGTGACGTTGCTCAGGGACCTGCGCCCGGCCCGTGCGCCGCCGTCGCCGAAGAGGTCATCACCGTGGAGCGCCTGCTCCCACAGCCGGCGATCCTCGGCGGGCCACGCCACGACCTTCATGCAGGCGCGCTCGGGCGCCTTGCCGCGTCCGTACTTGCCCCCGCTCATGCCCGCTCTCCTGCCCCACGCAGGCCGATCACCACGCCCTGATAGTGCTTCGTCGCCGCTTTGGTCTCGAAGCCGGCGTAGAAGCGGATCGTCGTCTCGATCGACTTGTGGCCGAGCAGGCGTCGGACGGTCTCGTAGTCGCCGGGGTTGCGGTCGAGATAGAGCTTGGCCGCGAAGTGGCGGAAGAGGTGCGGGTTCATCTCCAGACCCGTGTGCCTGCGGATCGCCCTCTTGATGATGCCGCGCATCGTCTGCCCGTCCTTGGCGCCGTCGACCCCGCCGGGAAAGAGCATCGACGAACCGGCCGGACCCAGCAGCGGACGATGCTCGTCGATGTACCACTGCAGCAGGTCACGGGTCTGGCGCTCGACCTCGAACTCCAGGTCGACCTCGTTCTTCACCTCGTCGCCCGGGATGACGAGGTGAAGGGACTTGCCGTGGCGCACGAGGTGGCGGTCAAGGCTGAGGAGCCGAAGGTTCTTCAACCGCATCGGCGCGATGAGCAGCAGCGCGATCGCGATCGCCGCCTGCGCCTTCTGCGCCGCCTTGCGCGGCGTGAGCTTACCCCTCTCGACCTCCTTGCGGATGGCGAAGGGCAGGGTGAGGAGTGCGAGCGTCGTCCTCGGATTGTCGAAGGGGCGCAGGCGGTCGAGGTTCTTCTGGGTCAGGCCGCGCCGCTTCGGCGGCTCGACCCGGCGGGCGGCGTCGCGCAGGGCCTTCAGCTCGGCCTCCGGCAGCTTCACCCAGTACCGTCCGATCGAGATCAGCACCGCGGCCACCTTCGAGAGGGCGGTCGAGGCCTTGCGGCCGTTCCGCTTCCACTGGCCCTGCAGCGCCGCCTTGTAGACGGGCAGCTTCACCAGATCCGCAAGGCCGGTCAGGGACGCCGCTTCGACCCCCTCCGCCACGGCGGACGAGGCGACCGAGCGCAACAGGTAGCGGTAGCTCTCGATGGTCGCGGGGCGCAGGGGCTTGGGTGGGCCGTCCTCGTCCATGATGTCATGACCGGCCTGCCGGGAGAGCCACGCCTCCGCATCCCGCTGCAGGCTGGCGGGGAACGCCGTCCACGGAAGGGTCACGGTCTTGCGGCGATCCACCACGACCGCAGCGACCTCGGGCCATCCCTCGATCGAAGTGCGGGCCGCATTCCAGGCGTGCGCGAACCGGCTCCAGACCTCGTGGGGACGGGACCGCAGGCTCGTCTCCAGCAGCGCCGTCCGCCACCTCCCCAGATCATCGCCCGTCACCGCCGCGGGGGCGATCCCCAGCGCCGACAGCCAGCGCAGTCCCGCCGAGAGCGCGTAGCGACGCTGAACAGGCTGCACCGCGTCGAGCAGCGAACCCCACTCCGGCGTGAGCACGGTCCTCTGGCGCGACGGCATGACGGGCTGCACCAGCTCCAAGGCCTTGCCGGTCAGCGACCGCGTGTTGGCCCAGCGGCCGGCGGAGATCCCATGGGCCAGGGGCGACACGCCGGATGTGAGCTGCGCCAGCGCGCGGGGCTCCGCCGGAATGGCATCGAGCGGGCGCCCCAGCACCCGGGCGACCGTGCGCAGGGCCGAGAGCATCTCGCCGCGCCGGCGCGGAGGCATGTCGACGGAGCCGATATGGACGGCCACGTCGGAGAGTGTGTAGCTTCGTGAAGCGTTCGTGAGTGACATCGGGGTCCTCGTGATGACAAGAGCGGACGGGAGGTCCGTTTCGTGAGAGTGTATGCGATGTAAAGATCGCGTTTACGCTCGATACATCGTCACGAAGACGTTCGACGGCACGTAGAACGTCATGTCGTGACCGCTCATGACCATCATCGTCACTTGCCGCCAAGAAGCCGCGCCACCTCATCGGCGGGCACGCGAACCGAGCGGCCGAAGCGGATCACGCGGACCTCGCCGGCCGCGATCATCCGCCGGACGGTGCGCACGCTGACCTGCAGGACGGCGGCGAGATCGGCGGCCGTGAGAGCCCGTGCGGGAGTATCGGGAGCCGTGCTGCCCCCGTGGTCAGTCCTGGTCATGAGAGGTCTCCTGCGGGGCCGGCGCCGTGACGGCCTCGGCGGACGGGCCCGCGTTGGCGTGGGCGTCCTGAGCGGCGGCCCGGGCGAGCAGTCGCGCCAGCGCGATGAGGCCCGGATGAGGCGCCTTCGCAGCGTCACGCTCCGGCGTCCGGGTAGGCCGGGAGGGGCGGGGAGACTGGGATACGGAGCGGCGCGACACGGCCCCGAGATACGGGTGAACAGGACCACTCAGAACAACGCGGCGACGAACTCGCGCGCCGATTGGATTGAAGGCGTTACGCCGTCTATCGAAGTTCGATGGAAATCAGAGCGGGGTGCACTGATTGATCAGGGCGTCGCAGAGCGGGGCCGGCGCAGAGAACCGATTCGGCGTCCCGATTGCTTCCACCGCTTGGGCGCCATCTCCTTCCAGACCCTGTCGAAGGCACGGGCGGAAAGGCCCTTGAACTTCCGCATCGCAAGCGCGCGGACCTCGGGCTTCGGGCCCGGGTAATCGCCGGCGTCCACCACCGTTTTGAACCAGGTCCGGCAACGCGTCACGGCTGCGGCTGACGTCCGCACAGCGCCCTTCTCGAACCAGAAGGTTGGGAGGGCGTATCCGGCGATCTCGCAGAACTGCCGCAGCGCGTCGCGCTCGATGGTCAGCGTGCGCAGGATCGGCACCGTCGTCGCCGCGTCGTAGGCATCCACGGTCACGGACGCCAACGTCGAGAAGGTGGCTTCAGCCGTGGCCTCGTCGGGCTCCGCGCCGACGGCCACCCATTCAATCCGCTCGCGCGGGTCGACGAGCGCACCGCCGTCCGGGAGGTCCGTGACGGCGGGAGCAACAGGCTCCCCGGGACGGACGAACAGCAATCCGGGGTGGCTGTCGATACCGGCCACCGCCTTCAGGAGGCTGTAGCGATAGTCGCCGTCGCGAGGGACGTGCCCAGCGGGCGGTTCGACGAGCAGGTCGCCCCGCCAAACCGCCTGGACGAGTATGGCGACGATCTCGTCTTCCGTGTAGACGACCGTCGGTTCACGCGCCCAAAACCTGGCGACGTCCGCAAGACAGAGACCCGTATCCTTGATGTGGTCCATCGCTTCTGCGTGCCGGGGGCACCGGCGATCGTCAACTGCAGGACACATTGTTCCCCATCTCAATACAGAGATTGTCGAGACCACCGCAGCATGAATGACATGCACGATCTCGCTGCACTACTTCGCTCCCTGGTCCCGCTGGACCTTCGCCTGCAATGGGGGCTGGACGAACCCGACAGCAAGATCGAACGCCTGACGAGCGCGACCAATCATGTGCTGATGGTCCGCCGGCGAGCAGGCGATGCCCTCGTGGTCCGTCTTGCCCCTGCCCGCGACGGGCAATGGGCCGATGTCGAGAAGACTGCCCTCGGATGGGCTGCCGCTGCGGGGATCGGCCCGGAGGTCCTGTACCACGAGGCGGGTGGGTCGATTCTGGTTACGCGAGCAATTGCCGGCCGACCGCTCGTTTTGGACGATCTGCAAGACCGGGAATTCGCCACCCGCATGGGACAGATGCTTCGTCGCGTCCACCGGTCGGATCTCGATCTGCCCGGCGTCGAGCTGCAGGACTTGATGGCCAATCTGGAAGAGGCGGCGACCGCGGCGCTGCCTGGCTTGGAGATCAGCGAGCGACTTCGAACGACGGTCAGCGAGGCACTCCAGGGGGTGCGTCCGCCGGTCCCGTCCCATGGCGACGCCCACGCCGGGAACTGGATCGTCACGATAGATGGGTTGCGGCTCATCGACTGGGAGTTTGCAAGGCGCCACGAGCCAGCGTGGGATCTGGCCACGGTCGGGCTCGACGTCGGTTGGGGCAGCGCCGGTGTCGATGCCCTTCTCTCCGGATACGGTGCGAGCGACGACGAGCGGTCGCGGTTGCGGCCAGCAGCACTCGTGGTCCTAGTTGTCGATGCCCTGTGGTCGCTTTCGGACGGGCGCGACCACGTGCGCGGCCTCGATCGTCTGCGCGCGGCAGAGCGCATGGCGGAGCAGGGAATCGAGAGGCTCTAGGATCCGTCAACGCGCTGTCGCACAGCGGGCGTAGCCAGCCTTGTCGTGGCAACGGGTTTCACCGGCGCGCTCATCCACACCGGAGCCGCCATCTTCCCGCCCGACCTCGCAAGGATGACCCATGACCGGTCCGACCAAACGTGCCTCCCGTGTCGTCGTCGCCGTTTTCGACGGCCTGCGGCCCGATCTCGTCCGCGAGGACACCACACCGAACATCCTGCGGCTCGCCGCCCGGGGAGCGTGGTTCCGCGAGGCCCGCAGCATCTACCCGTCCGTGACCCGCGTCGCGACGGCTTCATTCGCGACAGGGGCGCCGCCGGCCGTCCACGGCATCGTCGGCAATGCGTTCTACCATCCGGTCGCGTTTAGGAGCCGGGTCCTCGACACGAGCAAGGCGGCCGACATCGCGGCAGCCGACTACGCGGAGACTGGTTCGTTCGTGACGGCTGAAACGCTGGGCGACCAGCTTGTGCGGGGCGGCCGCCGTCTCGCCGTGGTCCACACGGGATCGGCTGGTTCTGCCTACATGATCAATCCCCGTGCCCGACGGAACGGGCATTGGACGTTCTCGGTCCACGGGGTTGACCATACGCAGACCCCGGAGGCCGTCGAGGAGGTCGTGGCGCGCTTCGGCCCACTTCCCGAACGCGCGCTGCCACGGCTGCCCGACCAGTCCTACGCGGCCAAGGCGATGGTCGGGCACGTCCTGCCCATCATTGCAGCGGACGTCACGGTCGTCTGGTTCAACGAGCCGGATACGTCGTTTCACTACAGCGCCATCAGCCACGACAATGCACGGGCGGCTCTCAGGGCCGCCGACGCGGCATTCGGTGAGATTCTCGATTGGGTCGACGCGCAGCCCGATGCCGACCGCATCGCCGTCATCGCCGCATCAGATCACGGCCAGATCACGGCCGACACACAGGTCTCGCTGGCGGAGCGTGCCGGCGCAGCGGGCTTCAGGATCGGCCAGAAGGACAGGCTCGACGGCATGGCGCACGTCATGACCGGCGGCAGGCAGGGCGAGATCCGGAGCCTCGCCGGCGACGCGGCGGCCGTGGAAAAGCTGGCGCGATGGCTGATGGAACAGCCCGAGGTCTCGCACGTCTTCTCACCGGCGGCGAACGAGATCGAGGGGATCGTTCCCGGGACCTTCGCGTTCGATGTCGTGGATGCCCACCATCCACGCCAGCCCGATCTCGGCTACGTGCTCCGCGCCACGAATGGTCCGGACCAGCATGGGCTTCCCGGCGTCGGCGCGATGACGCCGGGAGATGTTCCCGTCGGCGGCGGCATGCACGGCGGCCTTCACGCCAACGAGCTCAACACCGTGCTGGTCGTTTCACATCCCGAACTGGCCGCGGGGCTCGTGTCGGACCGCCCGTGCGGTCTCATCGACATCGCACCGACGATCCTCGATCTGCTCGGCCTTCCCGCCGTGTCCACCATGCGGGGAACAAGCCTGATGACGCCGCCTCGGGACGAGGCCAACAGAAGCACCTTCTTCGTGGAACACCGCGACTTTACGCAATCCGTTGCCGTGGTGGAGCAGGACGGCCGACGGTTCATCGTCAACGGCTGAGGCGTGCTCCTGCATGCGAAGAAAAGGGGCGGCCCACGGGCCGCCCCTTCTGCCGTCAGGCCTTGCCGAACGCCAGGTTATCCGGCCGCAGGTCCATGAAATAGAACGTCGTGGGGCGCCACCCGATGGACTTTCGGATCGCGTAGGCCTCGAGCGGTTGGTAGAGGATGGTGCCGGGCACCTCGTCCTCCCACACGTCGAGCATCTGGGCGAAGAGGGCCTTGCGTCGCACGGGGTCGGTCTCGGCCTCGAGGCTGCGGCCCAGCGCGTTGAAGGCGTCCGGCGTCTGCCACATCTTGTCCCCCTGGATCTCGCCGCCGGGGCCCCACGCGATCCAGACCGCGCCGAGCGGATCGGGCAGCCGCGTCGAGTTGGACCAGTTCGAGATCTGCGAGCCGGCCCCGCGCATCTGCGTCGAATTCTCGACGACCTGCAGGGACGTGTTGAGTCCCACGGCCTTCCACATCTCGACCATGATCTGCGCGGCTTCGAGGGCGTTGGTGTAGTAGTTGGCCTGGGTCCTGTAGACGATCGGTTCGCCCTTGTAGCCCGCCTCCTTCAGCAGGGCCCGGGCGCGCTCCGGGTCGAATGGCAGCTTCCGGCCCTCCACGAACATCGCGCCGTACTCGGGATAGTTGTGGCTCGGAGGTACCGCCGCCTTCCCGAGCCACAGCGTGTCGACGAGCTTCTGCCGGTCGATCGACAGCGACAGGGCCTGGCGCACCCGCTTGTCCGACAGGACCTTGTCGCGCCCGTCGAAGATGAGCACGTGGCTGTTGGCGAGCACCACGGAGCGGACGTCGATGTCCTTGTACTGGCCCACCACGGACATCTGGTCAGGGGGAACGTTGGTGATGAGGTCGTAGTCGCCGGCGACGAGCCCCGCGACGCGCGCCGCCAGCTCCGGGATGTTGCGGAACACGACGCGTCGCGCCGTGGGCCGGCCCATCCAGTAGTCGTCGAAGGACTCCAGGACGGTTGCGTCGTTGGGATTGTGGCTGGCGACCTTGAAAGGACCCGTGGCGACAGGCTTCCGCGAATAGGCTTCGAAGCCCATCTCCTCGTAGGCGCGCTTGTTGACGATCCAGGCACACCAGGACGCGAGCCGCTGCTCCAGCAGGACGTCGGGGACGCGCGTCCGGAACCGGACCGTATAGGGGTCGATCACGTCGCATCCCGCCAGGATCCCGAAATAGGGCCTCGCGCCCGGGATCTGGGCCTTCTCGCCGTACATCCGGCCCTCGCGGAACGTGTAGGCGACGTCCTCAGCGGTCATCTCGTCCCCGTTGTGGAACTTCACGCCCTTGCGGAGCGTCACCACGAGTTCCTGGGGGGACTTCCGTTCCCAAGACAGCGCCAGATGAGGCTTCAGCTGCGAGCCTCCTCCATCGGGGCTCCCCAGGAAGTCACGGCGGATCAGCGTATCGAAAATTGAGTAGGTGACGCGCGTCCCCACGTTCGACAGCTCTCTCGCAGGCTCGAGCGTGGCCGGCAGCCCTGCAACGGCGACCGTAAATACGGGGCGGCCGTCAGCCTGCGCGCGGGCTCGGGTCACGGACGTCAGCAGTGGAGCAGCCAGCGCGCTGGCCACGAGCCCTCGCCGGGTGATCGCCATGGTACATTCTCCGTCAGTTGTGTCGGGTGACCCGTCCATTGGGACTGCGGACCGCAACAGCCGGATGACGATCAGATGTAGGAACGAGGATCGTCGACGATGACGGCATCGGGACGATGCACGGCGAGTGCCGTCCAGTCCTCCGCCGCCGAGACGCCGACGACCGGCGGCGTGGCGTAAGGATCTCCGGCCATCACGGCCATCCGCATGCCCCATCCGCGCAGGTCGGTCGCTCTCGCGAGCGTCACGTCGACCTGCCAAAGCCGAAACCAGGTTGCACCGGCCGTGAACCAGGCGCGCATGTCGTCGGGAGCGGAGGAGAATGCGAGGATGGGGAGGCCGGCCAGACGCACGGCGGCGGCGTGCACGGGATGCCTCAGTCCGATGAGATAGCGGTCCCTTGCACGATCCCGCTTCACGATCGTGATGACCGGTTCGATCGGCTGATCGGGTGTCAGCTTCACGTCGAGCAGAAGCCCGCAGTTGCGGCTTGCGACGGCGGCTTCGCGTAGCGTGACGACGGCCGGCAGGATCGCCTTCAGTTCGCGATAGTCGATGTCCTCCACGCGGCGGGGGTCACCGGCCGCCAACCGCGCCAGCGTGGAATCGTGGAAGCAGACGACGACGCCGTCCCGGGTCAGCCTCACATCCGTCTCGATCGCATCCGCACCGGCCGTCAGCGCGGCACGGAAGCTTTCGGTGCTGTTTTCCGGGGCGAGCGCCGATGCGCCACGGTGCGCGATGACCAGCGTGCGCTTGATGTCGTCCCAGGGGAGCAGCCAGCGGTTCATGCGGAACCCCGCTTGTCCAGGGTCGGGTCGAGCCGGTCACGGAGCCAGTCGCCGAAAAGGCTCATGGACAGCGTCGTGAGAAAGATCACGATCCCGGGAAGCACGGCGATCCACCACGCATTGAGAAGGTAGCGCCTGCCCTCCCCGAGCATCAGGCCGAGCGACGTCCCCGGCGGCTGGACGCCGAGGCCGAGGAACGAGAGCGAGGTCTCGAGCAGGATCGTGCCGGGAAAGTTGATCGTCGCCTGCACGACGAGGGAGGCGGCGATGTTCGGGAACAGGTGGGACTTCACGATCCGCAGGGAACCGGCGCCGAGGCCCTCGACGGCGCGGATGTAGCCGCTGGCCTGCTCCGACAGCACGAGACCGCGCACGAGACGCGTGTACTTCTCCCAGCCGTCGAGGCTGACGACGAGGACGAACAACAGCGGGTTGTTGCCGAAGAACGCCAGCAGCGCCAGCGCCAGGAACAGCGATGGCAGCGCCGCCTGCGCATCGACGACCATCATGATCGTCTGGTCGACCAGTCCCCGCGACCGTGCGGCCACCAGACCGAGCAGAGTTCCCAGCACCGCGCCGATGGCGGTACCGAGGATCGCGATGACGATCGATGTGCGGATCGCGTAGACGAGCCGGCTCAGGATATCCCGTCCGAGGTGATCGGTCCCGAGCGGGTACTGCATGGAACCGCCGGCAAAGACGGGGGGCCGGAGGCGGGCCAAGAGATTCTGGGTCGTGTAGTGGCTGGGGGCGATCAGGTCGGCGAGCGCTGCGACGACGAGGATCAGGGCGAGGAAGCTCGCGGCGAGAGCGACCGTCACCGGCCAGCGCGCCCGCTGTCGCCGGGCCATCTCGCGCGTGTCCGCAGCGAGGGTCATGGGGAGGCCCTCGCCGATCCGTCGACCCCGACACGCGGATCGAGCAAGGCATGGAGAAGGTCCACCGCGAGGTTGGACAGCACCATGATCAGCGTCACCAGAAGGATCACGCCCTGAGCCACGGGAAGGTCGCGCTGGCTGACGGAGTCCACGAGGAGGCGACCGAGCCCCGGCCACGCGAAGATCGTCTCCGTCACCGCCGCGCCCGCGAGGATGTGCCCGACCTCGATGCCGAGGAACATCAGGATGGGCACGGCCGCGTTGGGCATCGCGTGCCGCAGGACCACGGCCACGGCCCCGAGACCCTTGGCCTTTGCGGTGCGGATGAAGGGCTTGCCGAGAACTTCCAGGGCCGAAGTGCGGGCGAACCGGGCAAGACGCCCTGCGAGCGGCAGTCCGAGCGTCAATGCAGGCATGACGAGATGCCACGCGGTCTGCGATCCGGCCGACGGCAGGACGCGCAGTTGAAGAGCGAAGAGGAGGATGAGCAGGATTCCGAGGAAGAAGACCGGCATGGAGTAGCCCATGACGGCCAAACCCATGATCGCCCGGTCGACCGGAGTTCCGTGGCGGAGAGCCGCCACGACGCCCGCCGGAAAGCCGATCAGCGCGGCGATGGCGAGGGCGCATAAGCCGAGCAGCAGCGTCCGGGGGAGCGCTTCCATCAGGATGCCGAGAACGGGCTGGCGATCGCTGAGCGAAACGCCCAGGTCCCCGCGGGCGGCTGCGGACAGGTAGACGACGAACTGCTCCGGCATGGGCCGGTCGAGCCCCCACATCTCCCGGTATTCCGCCCGGACGGTCGGCGGAGTCTCGGGCGGCAGAAGGATCTCGGCCGGGTCGCCCGCGACCCGCAGAAGCGCGAACACGGCCGTGAGGCAGATGAGCATGGCGAGGAGGGCGCGCAGACCTCGCCGGGCGATGAACGTCAACACTTCGCGGCTCCAACCGTCGCGGAGTGAGTTACGTCCTCTCTTGCGACGTTGGCGTGACGCCGGTGTGCGGGATTCACCGGATGCCCGGCGGCTGGCTGCGAAGCTTAACATATGTTAACGAATTGCCAGCGTACGGAGGCGTCATGATCACGCGTCGGCAGTCCATCGAGATCTATGCGCGCGCCAGCCGCGCGTGGTTCCGCCAGAACGCGGCGACCCAGGCGCAGCGGAAGGTCAACGACTGCCGCTCCCGCAACGATCACGACGGCGTGGATGCGTGGCAGCAGGTGAAGGCCGAGATCGAGCGGCTCGATCGCGAAGGCCCGTCGAGCCGCCTCCGCGATCGATTCTAGTCTCGAGCCGCCGTCGTCCGATCGTCATGGTCGTCGGCTAGCGGGCAGGCGGCGCGACATCGTTGCGCTCGCGGCGAGGTCGAGCAGACTTGCGGGTCCCGGCGGGGCGACCGACACAGGACCGGATCCATGGCGCGGGACATTGCAGGCCTGTGGACCGAGCTTGATCTCCCCGGCGTCGTTTTCGGCTTCCGGCTCGACGACGAGGGGCACCCGACGGCACTGACCCGAGCGGACCTCGGTGACGTGCCCCCGTCGACGGGGTTCCTCTGGATCCACCTCAACCTTGCCGACAACCGCGCGCGACGGTGGCTTGCCGACGTCGAGGGCATCTCCGACGAAGCGAAGGAGACCGTCCTCGACCACGCGGTCCACGACCGCGTCGAGCTGGCGGGGGCCATGATCGCGGGTGCTTTCGTCGATCTGAGGCTCGACTTCGAAGGCGGCACCGAGGAGACGGCGCAGCTCCGCTTCATCCTCGGCGAGCGCCTTCTCATCACGGCGCGTCGGCAGGCCCTGCGGTCCATCGAGGCGACCCGGCAGGCGGTTGCATCCGGCCGCCACGTCGAGTCGGCGCTCGACCTGTTCGAAACCATCGTCGACCACGAGGCCGACCTGCTCCATACGGCCGCGGCGGATCTCGGCCACGAGGTGGACAGGATCGAGGACCGAATCCTTCAGGACGACATCGACGTCACAGACCGGATCGGCTCCGTCCGACGGCGCGCAGTGGCTCTTCACCGCCAGTCGGGGCGACTCGTCACGTTGTTCCGTCGCGTCGAGATGGCGCCGGGCTTTCGCCTCCCGTCGGAGATCCGGGAGGCGGCCGGGCGGATCGCCCAGCGTCTCGACTCGATCCACCAGGAGATCGGTTCGGCCCAGGACCGGGCGCGGCTCCTGCAGGATGAGGCCAATGCCAAGATGGCAGCCGAGTCCAACCGGCAGCTCTACGTGCTGTCGCTATTGACCGCGGTCTTTCTGCCCGCGACCCTGGTGACCGGCCTCTTCGGAATGAACACGAAGGGATTGCCCTTCGAGGAGCAGCCGTGGGGCTTCTGGGGGGCGGCGACCGTAGCCGCGGGTGCCGCGCTTCTCGTCTACCTCCTCCTGCGCTTCCTCGTGCGCCGTCGCTAGGCAACGATTCCGCGACCGCCGGGGGACGCGGTCGTGGCAGTGTCATCCCCGCCGGCTAGAAGACGATTGCTGCGATGCAGGCGTACGGATCGTCGCCGCGGCAGCATCATCCCCACTCCCAAGGGACGCCAACATGACGACGACCGCTTCATCCCGCCCCGTGGTGGGCGCCGCTCTCACCTTGCCTTTCGTGGACATGTATCGCGATTGGATCTTCGAGCGCTCGCGCGATCTCGAACTTCAGGACTTCCATGTCGCAGCCGCACTCGACGGCGACTGGAAGACGGTCGCGGATCGCGCGCGGCGCATCCTCGACGGGTATCGCGGCCGGCTCGGCATCCACGGACCCTTCTGGGGCTTCAAGATCGATTCGCACGACCCGGACATCCGGGCGGCCGTCCGCCGGCGGATGATGCAGGGCCTCGACGTCTGCGGCGTCCTCGGCGCCACGCAGATGGTGATCCACTCGCCCTACACGACGTGGGACCACAACAACCTCGACATGATCGCGGACGCGCGGGCCAAGGTCGTCGAGCGGGTTCACGACACGCTTCTGCCCGTCGTCAGGCGCGCGGAGAGCATGGGCTGCGAGCTCGTCATCGAGAACATCGAGGACAAGGATCCGTTCGTCCGTGTCGCCCTCGCGCAGAGCTTCGGCAGCGGCGCCGTGAAAGTGTCCATCGACACCGGACACGCCCACTACGCCCACGTGTCGACCGGCGCCCCGCCCGTCGACTACTACGTGACGGCGGCCGGCGATCACCTGCGGCACGTCCACCTTCAGGACACGGACGGCTATGCCGACCGCCATTGGTCTCCCGGAGAGGGGACGATCCTGTGGGAGTCCGTCTTCCGCGCCCTGTCGCGCGGGACCTCCCAGCCGCGTCTCGTCCTCGAGCTGCGCGATCATCGCGACGTCCCGAAGGCGGCGGCCTATCTCAAGGCCCTCGGGCTGGCGGACTGACGATCCGCGTCGGCGCGTCACCGAGAAACGGCCGGGCCATGCGCCCGGCCGTTGCCGTTCGAGGAAGCTAGCGCAGCGTCGGGTCGAGGCGGTCGCGGAGCCAGTCCCCGAGCACGGAGACCGCAAGCGTGGTCAGGACGATGGTGACGGAGGGCGCGAGCATGATCCACGGCGCGCGCGTGATGTACTCACGCCCGTAGCCGACCATGTTGCCGAGGCTGGTCATCGGCGGCTGAACGCCAAGCCCGAGGAACGACAGCCCGGATTCGAGGAGGATGACCTCGGGGAAGACGAGGGTCATCGACACGATGATCGTGGAGGCGATGTTGGGCAGGATGTGGCGCCCGTAGATGCGCAGCGGGGAAGCGCCGAGCTGGCGCACGGCGCCCGCGTATCCCTGCGATCCGGCCGAGACCGCGAGCCCCCGCGCGATCCGCGCGTACCGCTCCCAGCCGTAGAGCCCCATGAGGCCGATGAGGAGCGGCAGGGAGTTCCCGAAGAAGGCCAGCACTGCGAGAGCCATGATCAGGAAGGGGATGCTGGCCTGGAAGTCGGCCAGCATGAGGACGACCTGCTCGACCCAGCCGCGGAAATGCGCGGCGAGGAAGCCGAGCAGCGTGCCGAGGGCGGCCGAGATCAGCGTCGCGCCGAAGGCGATCACGAGCGACACCCGGATCGAAGCGATGAGCCTCGACAGCACGTCGCGGCCCAGTTCGTCCGTGCCGAGCCAGTGCGACGGGTGACCGGGAACGGCGAGCCGGTTGCGCAGGTCCATCGCGGTGAAGCCGCGCGGCGAGATCACGTCGGCGAGGACGGCGACGGCCACCATCGCGACGAGCCAGCCCAGGGCGAGGCCGACCGACAGCGGGAGCTTCGGGAGATGACGGACGGGCTGTGAGGCAGCCCGAGCGGCAGGCACGGTCGTGTCGGACATCAGTGGGCTCCGGCGTGGCTGCGCAGGCGCGGATCGAGGAAGCCGTAGAGGAAATCGACGACGAGGTTGGACGTCACCATGGTCGCGGCGATCAGCAGCAGGATGCACTGCACGACGGCGAGGTCGCGGTTGGCGACGGCGACCACGAGAAGCCGGCCCACGCCCGGCCAGGAGAAGACGCTCTCCACCACCACCGCGCCCGCAATGAGCGTGCCGACCATGAACCCGATGATCGTGACGGTGGGAATGGCTGCGTTGGGAAGCGCGTGGCGCGAAATGACAGCCCGCCACGGAACGCCCTTCGCGGAGGCCGTCCGAATGAAGGGCTGCCCCAGCACCTCCAGCATGGCGGAGCGGGTGAATCGGGCCAGCACCGCGGCTCCCCCGATTCCCAGCGTCAGGATCGGCAGGATGGCGCTGCGCCAGCTGTCCTGCCCGCCGGACGGGAGCCACCCCAGCGTCACGGCGAACACGAGCACCAGGACGAGGCCGAGGACGAAGCTCGGGACGGTGAAGCCGGCCACGGCTGCCGCCATGACGGCGCGGTCGATGGCGCTGCCGCGATGGAGCGCCGCGTAGAGCCCCGCCGGCACGCCCACGCCGATCTTCAGCAGGAGAGCCGGGACGGTGAGCGCCAGCGTGGCCGGGATTCGCTCGGCGACGAGTTCGATGGCGTCCCGTCCATCGCGCATCGAGCGGCCGAGTTCGCCATGCGCGATGGCGCCGAAATAGCGGACGTACTGGAGCCAGATCGGATCATCGAGGCCCCACGCCTTGCGAAACGCGGCGATCACCTCGGGGGGTGCTTCCGGCCCCATGATGATCAGGGCCGGATCGCCCGACAGCCGCAGCACCACGAAGGCGAAGGTGACGACGAGCGCGATGGTGACGAGGGCGCGCAGTGACCGGATTCCGAGATAACGCAGCATCAGGCGGCCTCCGCGGGGGCGGCGCCCGGGTTGACGAGATGGCACGCGACGGCGCGGCCGGGCGCGGCCGGCGCGAGCGCGGGGCTCTCCGTGCGGCACCGCGCCACCGCGACGGGGCAGCGGGGGTGGAACGCGCAGCCCACCGGCCGGGCGGCAGGGTTCGGTGGGTCGCCGCGCAGGACGATGCGGTCCTTCATGGCTCGCCCGGGAGCGGGCGCGGCCGACACCAGCGCGCGCGTGTAGGGGTGCTGGGGCTCGGCGAAGAGATCTTCCGCATCGCCTTCCTCGACGATCCGGCCGAGATACATCACCGCGATGCGCTTGCTGACCTGCCGGACCACGCGCAGGTCGTGGCTGATGAAGACCATCGCGATCCCCAGTTCGGCCTGCAGGTCGACGAGCAGGTTGACCACCTGCGCCTGGATCGACACGTCGAGGGCGGACACGGGCTCGTCGCAGACAAGGAGGTCGGGTCGTGTTGTGAGGGCGCGCGCCAGGACGACGCGCTGCCGCTGTCCGCCGGACAGCTCATGCGGGTACCGCCGGCCCTGCTGGAGCGAAAGTCCGACGGACCGCAGCAGCTCGACCGTCCTCGCCTCGCGGTCCGAAATGCTGCCGATCCGGTGGATGTCGAGCGGCTCGCGGATCTGCAAGTTGGCGGGCAGGCGGCGATCGAGGGCGCCGAGCGGGTCCTGGAAGATCATCTGCATGCGCGCGCGCAACGCCCTCCACTCCGGAGATCCCGGCATCGGCATCGGCTCACCGGCGAACAGCACCTGGCCCTCGTCCGGTCGCTCGAGACCGAGGGCGACGCGGCCCGTCGTCGACTTGCCCGACCCGGACTCCCCGACGATCCCGAGCGTCTCACCGCGCCCGAGGGTGAAGGAAACGCCATCGACGGCCCGCACGGCGGAGACCTTGCCGAAGAGGCCCGCCCGCTGGCTGTAGACGCGGGCGATCGCCTCGGCCTTGAGAAGGACGCTGGTCATGCGCGCAACAGCTCCCGCTCGGGCCGCTCGGCCGGAAGCGATTCGGGATGGAAGCAGGCCGCGCGTCGCCCCGCCCCGACGGGAGACAGCCTCGGCGATCCTGACGTGCAGGCCTCGGACCGCCGGTCGCACCGGTCTGCGAAGGCGCAGCCCGTGGGAAGGTGGCGTGGGTCGGGCACCGTGCCGGGGATCGCCGTGAGCCGGCGACGGGGGCCGTCGATCGGCGGCAGGGCGCCGATCAAGCCTCGGGTGTAGGGGTGCCGCGGAGCGGAGAAGAGTTGCGCGGCCGGCGCCTCCTCCACGATGCGCCCGGCATACATGACGCACACCCGGTCGCAGATGTCGGATACGACGCCGAGGTCATGGCTGATCAGGACCAGCGCCATCCCGGTCTCGCGCCGGATCTGCTGGATCAGGTCGAGGATCTGCGCCTGGATCGTCGCGTCAAGCGCCGTGGTCGGCTCGTCGGCGATCAGCAGGTCCGGCTGGCCGGCGAGCGCCATCGCGATCATGATCCTCTGGTTCTGCCCGCCGGAGAACTCGTGGGGGTAGGCCGAAAGCCGCCGCCCGGCGTCCGGAATGCCGACGAGATCGAGCAGCCGCCGCGCCTCCGCGACGGCGCTCGCGCCGGAGAGCTCGCGATGGAGCGCAAGGGCCTCGACGAGTTGGCGGCGGATCGACAGGACCGGGTTGAGGGCACTGGCCGGGTCTTGGAAGATCATCGCGATCTTTCCGCCGCGGACCGTGTCTAGCGCGCGCTCCGGGGCCCGAAGCAGATCCTGGCCCTGAAGCGTCACTCGGCCGGCGATCCGCGCCTTCGCCGGGAGAAGACGAAGGGCAGCGAGCCAGGTCACGGACTTGCCCGATCCCGACTCGCCCACCAGCCCGACCGCCTCTCCTGGGGCCACGGCGATGTCAACGTCCCGCAACACCGGCACGTCGTCGAAGGACACCGTCAGGCGTTCCAGGCTGACGAGCGGCGGGGCGGCAACGGCGGCTGGCAGGGCCTTTTCCAATTGCACGGGCTGGATGATCGACATGGCGCGGTTCCCGGGTCGAATGGAGAAACAGCCGGCCCGAGGGAACGGGCCGGCCGAATGGTGAGGGTCGATCAGGCGCCGAAGTTGCCCTGGCGGAAGTCCATGGCGAAGGCCGGGGCCGTCTTCCAGCGGATCGACTTCGGCTTGGCCGTGAACGTCGCGTTCTGGTGCAGCACCGTGTAGGCGGGGTCCTCACGCTCGCAGATCTCGAGCATGCGGCGGAACGCCTTCTTCCGGGCGGCGCGGTCGGTCGACGTCTCCATGATCTCGGAGAGCTTGTTCGCCTCCTCGTTGCTCCACTCGCCGATCTGCTGCTGCTGACCGTTGGGTCCGTGCTGCGCCACGAGGGACGAGACGGGATCGTTGAAGGGCGCCGAGTTCGACCAGTCGCGAACGCCGCGGGTGTCGCCGCGCTCCATGATCTGGGTCCAGTTCTCCTTCGTCTGGATCTGGACGTTCAGCCCCACGGCCTTCCACATCTCGACGAGGATCTGCGCCGTCGCGACCTGGTTCGTGTAGTAGTTGTTGAGCAGCCGGTAGGGGATCGGTTCGCCCTTGTAGCCGGCCTGCTTGAGAAGCGACTGGGCCAGCTTCGGATCGAAGGCGGGGACCTCCCAGTCCGCGATGAACATGTCGTCGTAGTACTCCCACTGCAGTCCTCTCGGCACGACAGTCCGCCCGGCCCACAGGCTCTCGACGATCGCCTGCCGGTCGATCGAGTGGGTCATGGCGCGCCGGACGAGCGGATTGCCGAGTACGGCGTGGTTCTTGTCGAACACGGTCAGCCGGTGGTTGAGGATCGTGCCGCCCTGCACCTCGAACGTGCCGCTCTTCTCGATCCCAGGGATCTGGTCCGGCGGGATGTCGCAGGCGAACTGGTACTCGCCGGCGAAGAGGCCGTTTACGCGGCTGGCGACCTCGGGGACCTCGACGAACCGGATCCGCTTGATCGGCGGACGGCCGCCCCAGTACTCGTCGTGCGCCTCGAGGATCAGGTACGTGTCGGGCTTGAACTCGACGACCTTGTAGGGGCCGGTCGTGACGGGCTTGCGCGCCCAGTCCAGATAGCTGGCGGCGTTGTCCCACCCCTTGCGGCTCATCACCTCCGAACCATAGCGCGACAGCCGGCCCTCGAGCGTGACGTCGGGCGTCGCGTTGTAGAAGCGGACGGTGTAGCGGTCGACGGCGTCGACTCTCAGGAGATCAGGCCACGCGCGGCGTGCGGTGGCGGGAACCTCCGGCGGCAGTTCGCGGCCCGCGCGCGGGGTCGGGATCGTCTCGAAGGCCTTGATCGTCGAGCGGTTCTTCGCCTGCGTGTCGGCGAACATCCGCTCGCGCGAAAAGGAGAACACGACGTCGTCGGCCGTCATCTCCTCGCCATTGTGGAACTTCACGCCCTGACGCAGCACCAGTTCGACCGTCTGGTCGTCGATGCGCCGCCATTCGGTGGCGAGCAACGGGATCTTCTTGAGACCCCCGAGCCAGTCGCGCCCGATGAGTCCTTCCCAGAGCGAGGAGAAGAACACCCGCTCACCGACGTTCGACTGCTCGCGCAGGACGTCGAGCGTGTTCGAGTTGGACACCTTCTGGACCGCCACGGTGATCGACGGCCGATTGTCCGCCTGACCGATGGCGAAGCGCGGCAAGGCGAGCGTGCCGGCAAGGCCGGCGCCGGACGCGAGAAGGCTTCGACGGGAAAGCTGGGTCATGGGGATCCCCCTTGTTTGCGGAAGCTGGCCGGACTTTTCCGGCCCGTGATGTTCAGAGCTGGACCGGGACGCTGACCGCGACGGCCGCAGGGGGCGCCGCGATCCGCATCGCCGGCCGGTTCGTCCGCGGTACGACGCTGATCTGCACAGGCACGACGCGCCGGATCGGAAGCCGGATGGTGCGCGCCGGCCCGATCGGGCCGGCGCATGTCCGTGGAGGGCACGGTGCCGCGGCCTTGAGGTCCCGGCGAGGAGCCAGACGCAGCATGGATCGACGCGATACCCGCATCATGCCCAGCCTCCGTGCGCTTTGAAGTTCGGCCCGGGTCATGTTCGCCGGACACCGGAACGCTAGGCCTGCCGTTCGACGTCGCGATGACAGGTGATTGACATCTGCGCGACGGACGCAGGTCCTATGGCGCCCGAGCAGTGATGAGTTTGATCGGCCGCCGCGTCCGGTGATTGGCAGCGACGCGGCCGCCCTCACGCGAATAGGGGCACAGCGTGGACGACAGACGTCACCGCGTTGTCATGGGGCTCAGGCAAGCGGAGGTAGATCCAACCAGCGCGGAGATATCCATGCGCCCCCTCGCTTCCCTCCTGCTGGCCTCGGTCGTCGTGATCGCCAGCGTGCCGGCGGTCCGCGCCGAGCCGGTGTTCAACCGCATCGCGTCGTTCCCCATCGTGCTGAACCTGCCGGCGGATCGCGATGCTAAGTCGAAAACGGTCGCCGAGATCATCGCCGGCACGGCCGATGGCAATCTGCTGGCCTATACGGACGCTGAGCAGAAGGCGCTGGGCCTCATCGACATCACTGACCCTGCCCGTCCCAGGCCGGCCGGCTTCATTCCCCTGACCGGGGAGCCGACCTCGGTCGCCATCCAGGGGCGGAAGGCTCTCGTCGCGGTCGATACGTCTCCGTCGAAGGACAAGCCCTCCGGGCACATCGCGACGGTGGACCTCGACCGGAAGGCCGTGGGCGGCACCTGTGAACTCGGTGGCCAACCCGACTCGGTCAAGGCCACGGCCGACGGGCGATTCCTCGCCATCGCCATCGAGAACGAACGGGACGAGACCAAGGACAAGGGCAAGCTGCCGCAACTGCCCGGCGGCAACCTGTCGGTCCTGGCCCTGAATGCCGACGGTGTTCCCGACTGCGGCTCGCTGCGCATCGTCGGTGTCGACGGTCTCGCGGTCGTCGCCCCGGAGGATCCGGAGCCGGAGTTCGTCGACGTCAACCGGCTCGGCGAGGCCGTGCTCACGCTGCAGGAGAACAACCACCTCGTCGTCATCGACGTCGCCTCCGGAAAGGTCCTTCGCCACTTCAGCGCGGGGGCGGTGTCGCTCAAGGGTGTGGACACGAAGCGCGACGGGATCATCGACCCGACCGGCTCCCTCGACGGCGTGAAGCGCGAGCCCGACGGCGTCGCGTGGCTGGACGACGACCGGTTCGTCACCGCCAACGAAGGCGACTACGAGGGCGGATCGCGGGGCTTCACGATCTTCCGCAAGGACGGGACGGTCGAGTACGACAGCGGGACCCTGCTGGAGCATGCGGCGATACGGCTCGGTCACTATCCGGAGCGGCGCTCGGGGGCGAAGGGCACGGAACCCGAGGGGGTCGAAGCCGCCGTCTTCGGCAGCGACCGCCTGTTTTTCGTCGGCACCGAGCGCGCCTCGCTCGTCTTCGTGTTCCGCGACCGGGGACCGGGCCAGGCGCCGGAACTGCTCCACGCGCTGCCGGCCGGCGCCGGCCCCGAGGGCCTCCTCGCGCTGCCCCAGCGAGACCTGCTCGTGGTGACGAGCGAAGTGGACGGCGGCGCCGACGGCCTCGCCCGCCCCCATGTGATGATCTACCGCCGCGCCGAGGGCACGGCCTCCTATCCGACCATCCAGTCCGGCAACGACGCAGCCGGCCTTGCGATCGGCTGGGGTGCGCTCTCCGGACTGGCGGCCCACCCGACGCAGGCGGGACGTCTCTTCGCCGTAACCGACAGCGCCTACGCCACGTCCCGCATCCTCGCCGTCGATGCGTCGCGGGCACCGGCGCAGATCGCGGAGGCGATCGCCCTGCGCAAGGACGGCAAGGCTGTCGGTTATGACATCGAGGGCATCGCGGTCCGCCCTGCCGGCGGGTTCTGGCTCGCCTCGGAGGGCAACCCGGAGCGCAAGGAGGGTGCGCTGAAGGACATCCTGCTGCGCGTCGCCGCAGACGGCTCCGTGGAGGAGGAAATCCTGCTTCCCGACGAGATCGCCCGTCACGCCGTCCGCTTCGGCTTCGAGGGCGTCGCCGTCACTGGCTCGGGCGCAGACGAGACAGTGTGGCTCGCTGTGCAGCGTGAGTGGAAGGACGACCCCAAGGGCTTCGTGAAGATCCTGTCCTACGTCCCCGCCACGAAGACCTGGGGCGTCTATCGCTATCCTCTCGACACGGCCAAGGAGGGCTGGGTCGGGCTGTCCGAACTCACCGCTCTCGGCGACGGCCGCTTCGTCGTCATCGAACGGGACAACCAGTTCGGCGACGCCGCGATGAAGACGCTGCGCACGTTCTCGGTGAAGGGTCTGAAGCCGGCCGCGCCCGGCGCGGCGGACGTCCCGGTCGTCGCCAAGTCGCTCCTCAGGGACCTCGCCCCCGACCTCAAGGCGGGCAACGGCTACGTCCTCGACAAGATCGAGGGCTTCACGGTCGACGCGGCGGGCAACGCCTTCGTCGTCAGCGACAACGATGGCGTCGACGGCTCCTCCGGCGAGACCCGCTTCATTCCGCTGGGACCCATCACGCGCTGATCGACAGGGATCCGCGGCTGCAGCCATTGTCGCGGACCCTCGTCACGGCACCGTCGCGCGACTCGCACACAAGCGAGGCGTGCGAACGTGTCGGAGGGGCACAGTCCGTGACAGCCTTCAGCTACGCAGACCCAACCATGCCGCTACTCCAGCGGGGCCTGGTGCGGTCGATCGAGGTGATGACGGGGCAGCCGCAGCTCGCGCGGCTCTACAGGGACTTCCAGAGGACGTCGGGAGCCGAGGCGTTCTGGAGCGGCGCGGTGCGGCGCCTGCGCCTCCATGTTCGCTTCGAACGGGAACGGTTACACCAGCTCCCGGCCTCGGGGCCTGCGGTGGTCGTCGCGAACCATCCCTACGGCGTGCTCGACGGCATCGTGCTCGGCTGGCTCGCGAGCCAGGTCCGGCCTGACTTCCGCATCCTCACCAACGCCGTGCTCTACCGTGCACCCGAGGTGCGGTCGTGGCTTCTGCCCGTCGACTTCTCCGGAACGCGCGAGGCGATGGCGACGAACATCGAATCGCGTCGGTTGGCGCAC
Source organism: Alsobacter sp. R-9 (assembly GCF_054612375.1). Classification (NCBI taxonomy): domain Bacteria; kingdom Pseudomonadati; phylum Pseudomonadota; class Alphaproteobacteria; order Hyphomicrobiales; family Alsobacteraceae; genus Alsobacter; species Alsobacter sp. R-9. Next base: position 50,352 of record NZ_JBTSWJ010000016.1, read on the forward strand.
GCTCATCTGGCCACGGGAGGCCTGGTCCTCGTGTTCCCGGCGGGCGGCGTCTCGACGTCGCCTGATCGCTGGGGCCGCCTCGCGGCGCAGGACGCGCCGTGGCAGCCCTTCGTCGCGCAGCTCGTCCAGCGTCACCGCTGTCCGGTTCTGCCCGTCTTCTTCCACGGGCAGAACAGCCGCCTCTTCCAGATCGCCAGCCACGTCAGCCAGACGTTGCGGCTCTCGCTCCTCTTCAAGGAGGTGCGGGACCGGATCGACACGCCGGTCGATGTCACGATTGGCCCTCTGATCCCGTTCGCGGACGTCGCCCGCATCACGGACCGCGCCGCCCTGTGCGCGCATCTGCGGGACGTTACCTACGGCCTCGCGGACGATCCCCCCTCCGTCAGGGTCCCCACAAGGGAAACGGCGAGGTCGCCTCGTCCCGCACGCTCCGGATGACCGCAGCAAGCCGCCGGGAACCCTCTTCCGGGGTGCCGGTGTTCTCGATGACATGGTCGGCGGCGGTGCCGTCGAGCGCTGCCGTCCGGGCAAGCCGGGAGGCGACGTCGTCGCGTCGGGCTCGTGCCGCCAGGCGGGCCGAGAGGACCTCCGCCGGTGCGGTGATCAGCACGCACACCGTGCGACGGAAGGCTGCTCGCGCCGCGCCGATCATGGCCCGGGACCCGTTGGCAACGACGCACCGACCCCGCGACACCTCGTCCGCGTAGTTGGCCGGAATGCCGTAGTCGAGCCCGTGGGCGCTCCACCACAGACTGAACCCGCCGTTCGATCGTACGGCGGCGAAGGCCTCCGGCGTCAGAGTGTCGTGGTCCTCGCTTGCGCTGCCGGGCCGGGTCACCACCCGTCGCGCGAAGACGATGTCGGGCCGATCGTGCAGCAGGGCGCGGGCGCCCTCCAGCAGGGTATCCTTGCCGGCACCGCTCGGACCGACGACCAGAACCAGCGGTCCCGGACCGCGCGGCTCGCCCGTGCTGCCTTCAGACGACACGGCGCCCTGCCGTCCATACGGCGCGGACGGCGGGCGTCTCGCCGTCCCGGAAGCACACGAGGTCGGCCCTCAGCCCCGGCGCCAGGCGTCCGCGGTCGTTGAGCCCGGCGGCACGAGCCGGATTGTCGGTCACCGTGGCAAAGGCGTCTGGCAGCCGGATCTCGGGAACGCGACGGTTGAGGTCGAGCGCGGCGTGCAGGAGGCTGGCCGGCACGTAGTCCGACGAGAAGATGTCGAGCGTGCCCTCGCGCGCCAGCGTCTCGGCCGCGACGTTGCCGGAATGCGATCCCCCGCGCACGAGGTTGGGCGCGCCCATCAGCACGGCAATCCCGGCATCGTGGGACGCACGCGCCGCCTCGATCGTCGTCGGGAACTCGGCGATTGCGACACCGTCCGCGAGGGACTCGGCGACATGCTCGGGCGTGGCGTCGTCGTGGCTGGCGAGCGCGATGCCATGCGTCTTCGCCATGTCGACCAATGCCCGCCTGTTGGGCTCACCCCGCAGCCGGTTCGCCTCCAGGCGCTGCGCCACCAGCTCCTGAAGCTGCTCCTCGCTCATCGCAGTCTTGCCGCGGTAGTAGATCAGGAACTTCTCGATGTCCTGGAACTGCCGCTGGCCGGGCGTATGGTCCATCAGCGAGATCAGGTGCACAGGCCAGCGCGAGAGGAAGCCGGCCGTGGCGTCGAGCACGTCCTCCGCACAGATCTCGCAACGCAGGTGCGTCAGGTGGTCGGCCCGCATCAGGCCGCGCGCCCGCGCCTCGGCCAACGCATCCGCCAGCGTCTGCAGCCCTGCGGAGACGGCGTCGCGGCGTCCCTCCGTTCCCGCGCGCAGGGAGTCGAAGACCGTGGTTATGCCGGATGCCGCGATCTGGGCATCATAGGCCAGCACGGCCGAGACGGCAGGCCACTTCACGGCCGGGCGCGGTTGGTAGTGCTGCTCCAGGTGGTCCGTGTGCAGCTCTACGAGACCCGGTCCCAGCAGATCCCCGCCCGCGTCGAGGCCGCGCTCCGGCGCGCGACCCTCTCCCACCTCGGTGATCCGGCCATCGTCGACCGCGAGCCAGCCGCTCTCAACGATGCGGTCGCGCAGGATCAGCCGGGCATTCTCGATGACGAAGGTCTTGGGATCCATGGCACGGGCCCTTGGCGTGATCAGGCGGCAAAGCGGGTGATGTCGATGATGCGATCCGCCACGCGGTCGCGGACGTCCTCGTCGTGGAAGATGCCGAGCATGGCGACGCCTCTCGCCTTCTTGGCCTGGATCAGGTCGACCACGGCGGCCCTGTTGGCGGCATCAAGCGACGCCGTGGGCTCATCGAGTAGGAGAACGTCGTGGTCGGCGACGAAGCCGCGGGCGATGTTGATGCGCTGCTGCTCGCCACCCGAGAAGGTGGCCGGCGGCAGGTGCCAGAGCCGCTCCGGCACGTTCAGTCGCGTCAGCAGGTCCCTTGCCCGTGTCCGCGCGATGCTCTCATCGATGCCGAACTCCACGGCCGCCTGCACTACGAGGTCGAGCGCCGCGACGCGCGGGATGACGCGCAGGAACTGACTGACATAGGCAAGCCGCGTCCGGCGCAGCCGGATCACGCGCCGCGGTAACGCCGTGACGACGTCCACCGCATCGTCGCCGTCGCGCACGAGGATGGAGCCGCGGTCGCAACGGTAGTTGCCGTAGACGATCTTCAGCAGCGACGACTTGCCCGCGCCCGACGGGCCGCCAAGCACCACGCACTCGCCGCCCCTCACCGAGAAGGAGACGTCCCGCACGACAGGCAGAACGAGGCCTCCGCGCAGGTGCATCGTGAAGGACTTGGCGACGCCGGAGACGTCGAGGGCCGGTGTTCCGTGGGCCATCGTCACACCTGCAGGACCGAGGAGACGAGGAGCTGCGTGTACGCCTCGCGCGGGTCGTCAAGGACCTGGTCGGTCAGGCCGGTCTCGATGACCCGGCCCTGCCGCATGACCATGAGCCGGTGCGAGACGAGGCGCGCGACGGCGAGGTCGTGGGTCACGAGCACGACCGCCAGCCCGAGGTCGGCCACCAGGCCACGCAGGAGATCGAGCAGACGCGCCTGGACCGAGACGTCGAGGCCGCCGGTCGGCTCGTCCATCAGTACGAGCCGCGGGGACGTGACGAGGTTGCGCGCGATCTGAAGGCGCTGGCGCATGCCGCCCGAAAAAGAGCGCGGCGGATCGTCGATCCGGTCGGCGTCGATCTCGACGCGCCGCAGCCAGTCGGCGGCCGTCTCGCGGAGGCGACCGTAGTGCCGGTCGCCCAGCGCCATCAGCCGTTCGCCGACGTTGGCGCCGGCCGAGACGCGCATGCGCAGGCCCAGCGTCGCGTCCTGGTGCACGAAACCCCAGTCCGTGCGCATCAGCAGCCGGCGCTCGGCCTCCGTGAGGCCCAAGACGTCGCGCAGGTTGCCGTCCCGCAGCCGGTAGCGGATCGTGCCGGCGGTCGGCGGCAGGCGGCACGCGAGCATCGAGAGCAGCGTCGACTTGCCCGACCCCGACTCGCCGACGATTGCGAGCACCTCGCCCGGGTGCAGGTCGAATGTCACGTCCCGGCAGCCAACGCGGGTGCCGTAGAGCTTCGTGAGGCCGTTGACGGTCAGCAGGGGGACGTCGTCCGGCGAAGTGGAGTTGTCCTGTTGGCGGAGTGCCGCGCTCATGCCAGCAACTCCCCGTCCTCGCCCGCGTGGCCCTCGGCACGGCGGGTCTCGCAGTGGTCGGTATCGGAGCACACGAACATGCGCCCGCCGCGGTCGTCGAGGACGACCTCGTCGAGGTAGACCCCCCTCGCGCCGCACAGCGCGCAGGGCTTCTCGAACCTGTTGACCTCGAAGGGATGGTCCTCGAAGTCGAGCGACACGACGTCGGTGTGCGGCGGGATGGCGTAGATCCGCTTCTCGCGCCCGGCGCCGAAGAGCTGCAGGGCCGGCGAGCGGTGCATCTTCGGGTTGTCGAACTTCGGCGTTGGCGATGGGTCCATGAGGTACCGGCCGGCGACCATCACCGGGTAGGCGTAGGACGTGGCGATGTGGCCGTGCCGTGCGATGTCCTCGTAGAGCTTCACGTGCATGAGGCCGTACTCCTCCAGCGCGTGCATCACCCGGGTTTCCGTCTCGCGCGGTTCGAGGAACCGGAGCGGCTCGGGGATAGGAACCTGGTAGACGAGGATCTGCCCGTCGGTCAGAGGGGTCTCTGGTATGCGGTGGCGCGTCTGGATGATGCTCGCCTCGCGCGTGTCGGTCGTCGTCGCGACGCCGGCCGTCTTCTGGAAGAACTTGCGGATCGACACCGCGTTCGTCGTGTCGTCCGAGCCCTGGTCGATGACCTTCAGGACGTCGTCCTCGCCGATCACCGAGGCAGTGACCTGCACGCCGCCAGTACCCCACCCGTATGGCATGGGCATCTCGCGCGACGCGAAGGGCACCTGGTAGCCGGGGATCGCGATCGCCTTGAGGATCGCGCGGCGGATCATCCGCTTGGTCTGCTCATCCAGGTAGGCGAAGTTGTAGCCGCTGGCGGTCGGGGCGTTCATTCGGCGGCCTCCTGCCGGAGCGGCTCCGCGCCCGCCGCCTTGCGTTCAGCGTGCTCGGCCCGCAGCTTGCGGATGAGCTGCAGTTCAGCCTGGAAGTCGACGTAGTGCGGCAGCTTCAGGTGCTCGACGAAGCCGGTCGCCTGCACGTTGTCGGAGTGCGAGAGCACGAACTCCTCGTCCTGGGCCGGCGCGTCGATGTCCTCGCCGAACTCCCGGGTCCGCAGGGCCCGGTCGACCAGCGCCATCGACATCGCCTTGCGCTCGGACTGGCCGAAGACGAGCCCGTAGCCGCGGGTGAACTGTGGCGGCGCTTCGGCCGAGCCACGGAACTGGGTCACCATTTCGCACTCGGTCAGCGTCAGCGGCCCGAGCGGCACCGCGAAGCCCACGTCTTCGGCGAGGAACTCGACGTCGACTTCGCCCAGACGGATCTCGCCGACGAAGGGATGGGTGCGGCCGAAGCCGCGCTGCGTCGAGTAGCCGAGGGCCAGCAGGAAGCCCTCGTCTCCTCGCGCGAGGTTCTGCAGGCGCAGGTCCCGATCCGCCGGGAAGGACAGCGGCTCGCGGGTGAGGTCCCCGACGCTGCCGATGTCGCCGGCGGGATTGCGCTCGATGAGTCCCTCGTCGTCGAGAAGCGACGTGACGTGGGGGGCAGGGTCGAGCGGCATCGCGGCTTCCGCTGGCGGATCACCGTCGCCTTCCTCGACCTCCAGCGCGAAGTCGATGAGCCGATGCGTGTAGTCGAAGGTGGGACCCAGCACCTGCCCGCCCGGCAGGTCCTTGTAGGTCGCCGAGACTCGGCGACGGATGCGCATGTCCGCCGTTTCCAGCGGTTGCGAGTAGCCGAAGCGCGGCAACGTCGTCCGGTAGGCCCTGACCAGGAAGATGGCTTCGATCAGGTCGCCGCGGGCCTGCTTGATCGCGATGGCGGCGATGCGCGGGTCGTAGAGCGAGCCCTCGGCCATCACCCGCGCGACCGACAGCGCGAGCTGTTTCTCGATCTGGTCGACGCGCAGTTCGGGCACGGAGGCATCGCCGCGCCGTTCCTCGGCGAGCAGCCGGTGGGCGTTGTCGATTGCCGCCTCGCCACCCTTGACCGCGACATACATCGGGTGTGCTCCCTAGACGGTGACGATCGTGGTGCGCGGTAGGGCGGCGACGCGGTCGCCGCAGACGAAGAGCAGGTCGACGCCGCGCGGGAAGCGGGCCCGGTTTCCGTCGAGCTGGGCCGGCAGGTCGTCCGGCAGCGGCTCGGCCCGCAGCCGGGCCTCGCCCGCGATGCCGGGTCCCGTGAGACGCCAGCCCTCGTCCACCGACAGCCGCTCGACCGGAACCACGACGGTCGTGGAGCGGTCGGGATATTCCAGCGTTCCCTGCGCGAAGCCGTCGAGCGTGGGAAGGACCCGGCCGTCGTTGACGAACGCGAAGTGCGCGTCCGCGCGATCCGCAACGAAGGGGCAGCCTGTGTAGAAGCGCAGGTAGGAGGCGACCGCCTCGTCCGCCGCCAGCGTCTCGTCCAGCCACACCGGCGTCTCGAAGTCGCACAGGGCCAGCGCGATCGCGGCCGCGCCGCGCGACAGGCGGCCGGGGCCCTGGATCGGCGCATGCAGGGTCCGCAGGCTGCCGGGCTGGGCCAGTGCCATCATGACCGATCGGAACACGGCCTGTGCCGTGCGCACGCTGTCGGGGATGGCCGTTCCGCCGGATGCGGTTGCCTGGAGGTCCGTCATCTCAGTCCTCGCCGCGAACCATGGTGAAGAAGTCGACACGCGTCGCTGCCGCCTGGCGGGATGTCGTCTCGTCCTCAGACTGGATGCGGGCCTCGACGCCCGCGAGTTGCCTCAGGACGTCGGCAGGGCCGAGCGCCTGAACCAGCGCATCGAGGACGGCCGCATGACGGGCCCTGAGAGCATCCCTGCCGAGGAGGTAGGAGAACCCGGTCTGTCCCGTCGGGAGCCGGACCGCGGCACGGGTCACCGTGGCCTCGCCGAGGTTGAACGGCGCCCCGTCGCCACCGGTGCGGCCGCGGACCATGACAAGCCCGGTCTCGGGGCGGCGGACCTCATCGACCGGCCCGTGGTGGAGCGCGCGGACGGCGCCCTCCAATTCCGCGGTCGTCGCCCGGGCGGCGAGCGCCATGACGTGACGCCGCGCCTCGACCAGAGCGGCGTCTGCGGATGCGGTGCGGAATGCGTTCGGCATGGGTGCTTGCTAGGCCTAGCCAGTGACAGGTCGATGACGTTTCAGGGGCGCGTCGGCGAGCCGATGATCGAGAAGCGCAGGCGCGAGGAGATCGCATCGATGATCGTCACCGTGACGAGGATCATGAGGATCAGGAACGACACGACAGGCCATTCGAGGATCTTGATCTGCTCGTAGAGGTGCATGCCGATGCCGCCGGCGCCGACGATCCCGATGATGGTCGCGGAGCGCGTGTTCGACTCGAAGAAGTAGAGGACCTGGCTCGCCACGACCGGCAGCACCTGCGGCAGGAGGCCGAAGCGGACGGCGTGCAGCCGGCTGCCGCCGGTCGAGGTCACGCCCTCCACCGGCTTGCGGTCGGCCGCCTCGATCGCCTCGGAGAAGAGCTTGCCGAAGGCGCCGATGTCCGACGTCATGATCGCCAGGATCCCCGCGAAGGGCCCCAGCCCGACGACGTTAATCCACACCAACGCCCAGATGAGCGTGTCGACGCTGCGCACGGTGTCGAGCGAGCGCCGCGTCACGAAGCGGGCCAGCCACAGCGGCACGACGTTGCGCGCCGCGAGGAAGCCAAGCGGGAAGGCGAGGATGGCGGCCAGCAGCGTTCCCAGGAACGCGATGGCGAGCGTCTGGGCGAGCGAGTGGAGATAGACGAGGAATCGCGCCCAGCTCTCGGGCGCCGGCGGCATCATCATGACGACGAACCGGCCCAATTCCCCGATGCCCGTGAACACGCGATGCCACGACACGCCGAGCGTGGCGAAGCCGACGACGAAGAGGCCCGCGAGCGCGGCGACCGTGCCGACGACGAAGGCCCGCGTCCGCCAGTCCGGCCGGGAGGCCTGCGGATAGGCCCGTTCGAGGCGGGCGCGGGTCGAGGCGTCCGGCAGGAGCATCGACGCCTTCATGGCCGTGCCTCCCAGCCCAGAAGCGCGTGGCGGATGCGCTCGGTGACGAGGTCGATGATGACGACGGTGGCGACAATGAGAAGCAGGATCGCGCTGACGTCCGAGTAGTAGAACTTGCGGATCGCCTCGACGAGGTCCTGGCCGATCCCGCCGGCGCCGACGAAGCCCATCACCGCGGCCCCGCGGACATTGATCTCGAAGCGCAGCAGCGTGTAGCTCGCGAAGTTGGAGAGCACCTGCGGCACCACCGCGAACCGGACCGTCTCGGCCCAGGTCGCGCCGGTGGACCGCACACCCTCGACCGGCTTCATGTCGATGTTCTCGACGACTTCGGAGAACAGCTTGCCGAGCGCGCCGAGCGAATGGATCGTTAAGGCGAGGATGCCCGGCAATGGCCCGAGGCCGAAGGCGACGACGAAGATCAGGGCGAAGACGATCTCGGGCACCGTCCGGCAGAATTCGAGGACGCGTCGCGTCACGATCCTGCCCCATGTCGAGCGGGCGAGGTTGGCGGCGGCGGAGAAGCAGAGCAGGAACGCGCCGACGGCCCCGAGGATCGTGCCGAGGTAGGCGATGAGCAGCGTCTCGCCCATCAGGCGAAGCCACTTCGTCAGCCCCCAGAACCACTCCGCCGGGTCGGTGAAGACCAGCGCGCCGTTGTCGAGGCGGAAGATGCGGCCGATGTAGTTGGTGAAGTTGCCGATCTTGGCGACGAGCGTGCCGAGGTCGACCTCGCCGACGATCCCGGACACCACGACCAGCATCACGAGCACGACGCCGCCGAGTGCGAGGCGCCAGCGCTTCGCGGCGACGGCCTCGTCGTAGGCGCGCTGCAGCGGCCGCAGTTGCGCGTCCGGAAGCTGTGGAACGGTGGTCGCCACGGGGGCCTCTTCCAGCAGGTAGCCCGGGGCGCCTGGGGCGCCCCGGGCGGCCGATCAGGAGGACTTCTTCTTGCGCAGCTCGTCGACGAACTTGTTCAGCTCGACGATCGGCTCGTAGGCCTTGTGGTCGGTCGGCTGGAAGGGCTCGTTCTTGCCGTCAGAGAGCTTCTCGAAGGCCGCCTTGCAGATCTTCGGGCTGTCGAACACGGCCTGGCGGATCTTCGCCTTCAGGTCCGCCGGCATGTCGGAGAGATAGGCGAGCGGCGAGTTCACGATCATCTCCGAGCGGTAGATGACGCGGAAGTCGTCCTTCTTCGCCATGCCTTTCGTCGCCATGCGGGTCAGGTTGCTGTCGTTCTCGGCATTCCACCAGTTGGCGGCGACGTCGACGGTGCCCTGCGCGAGTGCCAGCACCGCGTTCTCGTGGCTTCCGGTGTAGACGACCTTCCCGAAGAACTGGTCGGGGTCGATCTTCATCGCGTTGAGGGCGAAGCGCGGCACGTTGTTGCCCGAAGTCGAGTTCGGGTCCACGAGACCAAGGTTCTTGCCCTTCAGATCCTCGAGCTTCTGGTAGGGCGAGTCCTTCTTCACGTAGAAGACGGAGTAGTAGCCCTTCACGCCGCCCTGGCTCACCTCGATGGCGAAGGGTTCGATCTTCACGCCGGTCATATAGGCGCGGGCGTAGGAAGACGGGCCATAATATCCGATGTGGATGTTGCCGGCCCGCTGCCCCTCGATCACCGCCGCGTAGTCGTTGGCGATGCGCAGCTTCACCGGAACGCCGATCTGCTGCGACAGGCATTCCATCCAAGGACCGACGCGCTCGGTCACGCCGCCGGCGTTCTCCGCCGGAATGTAGGCGAAGGTGATCTCGGGATACTTCGCCTTCCAGTCCTGGGCGAAGGCGGCGGGTGCGGTCAGAACGGTCGCTGCGGCGAGGCCGCACGCGATCGTCATGCGACGGCTGATCATGGCTGTCTCCAGTGTTCAGGTTGATGGGTCTTCGAAGGCGGGCTGCTTCAGGCGGCCGCGGTCACCACTCCGGCAGGGGTGCGAACCGCGGGTTCGGGCTGGTCCATCACGTCTCCGGCTTCCAGCCCGTAAAGCTCCCGGGCGACCTCGTCCGTGAGCGCCACGGGGGCCCCGTCGAACACGATCCGGCCCGAGGACATCCCGACGAGGCGGTCGCAGTAGGAGCGCGCCAGGTCGAGCGAGTGCAGGTTGCAGATGACGGTGATGCCGAAGTGCTTGTTGATGCGCAGGAGCGCATCCATGACGATCCGCGTGTTGCGCGGATCGAGCGAGGCGATGGGCTCGTCGGCGAGGATCATCGACGGCTCCTGCACCAGCGCGCGTGCAATGGCCACGCGCTGCTGCTGACCGCCCGAGAGACTGTCGGCCCGCTGCGCGGCGAGCGCGGCGATGTCCAGCATCTCCATGGCCGCCAGGGCGACGGCGCGGTCCTCCGCGCTCCACAACCGCAGCATGGCGTTGAGGGTCGGCACCTTGTTCAGCCGGCCCATCAGGACGTTGGTCAGGACGTCGAGACGCCCGACGAGATTGAACTGCTGGAAGATCATCGCGCAGTCGGCGCGCCAGTCGCGCAGCATCTGCCCCTTGAGCGCGGTGATGTCTGTCCCCGCCGCACGGATCGTTCCCTGCGATGGGTCGACGAGACGGTTGATCATCCGAAGCAGGGTGGACTTGCCGGCGCCCGAGCGACCGATGACGCCGACGAACGAACCCGGCTCGATCGTCAGCGAGACGTCGTCCACGGCCGCCTTGTTTCCGAAACGCCGTGTCAGTCCATCGATGACCAGCATGCATTGCCTCCAGCTTCGTCGGCTGGCGCATTTTTAGTCCCGGCCGGCAACGTTCTCGTGACATGCCAGTCCGCGACACGAAGCCGTGGCGCGCCAGACGGTTGCGCTGTGGACGACGCCGTCACGCGAGCGTCATGGCTGCTTGCGACAGGAGGATCGATCCGTTTCGAGAGGACGCCATGGGCAAGGTGCTGGGGCTCGACCCGCTCATCCATCCGACTGCTACGGTCCGCGACAGCCGGCTGGGGCGCTACACCGAGGTGGGGGCGAGAACCAGCCTCGTGGAGACGACGTTCGGCGACTACTCTTACGTCGTCCACGACAGCGACATCATCTACGCAACCGTGGGCAAGTTCTGCTCGATCGCCGCGATGACGCGGATCAACCCGGGCAACCACCCGATGCACCGGGCGAGCCAGTCCCACTTCACCTACCGCGCCTCGGCCTACTTCGCGGGGGAGCAGGACGAGGCCTCGTTCTTCGACTGGCGACGCAGCCACGGCGTGACGATTGGACACGACGTCTGGATCGGCCATGGCGCCGTCGTGCTTGCCGGTCGCTCCATCGGTACGGGCGCGGTAGTGGCCGCCGGCGCTGTGGTGACGAAGGATGTCGCCCCCTACACGATCGTTGCGGGCAATCCGGCGCGGGTCGTGCGCCGCCGCTTCTCCGAGGCCGTCGCTGAGCGCATGATGGCGCTGGCCTGGTGGGACTGGGAGCACGAGGCGCTTCGCGGTGCGCTGGCCGAATTCAGAAGCCTCGACGCCGAGGCCTTCCTGGAGAAGCACGGTGGGTGAGGCCGCATCTCCGCGCTACGCGATCTACTACGCTCCGGCACCGTCCGATCCGCTCTGGACGACGGCGAGCGCGCTGATCGGCTACGACGCCTATTCCGGTTGCCCTGTCGCCCAGACCATCCCCGCCGGCTGGACAGAAGCGGGCTGGCACGATGCGACGCAGGAGCCGCGTCGCTACGGCTTCCACGCCACGCTGAAGGCTCCGTTCCACCTCGCGGAGGGAGCATCCGAGGCTGGCCTCGTCGAGGCCATCCGGTACTTCGCGCGGCGTCGGGGCCCAGTCGTCAGCGGGGCGCTCCAGGTGGCAACGCTGGGTTCGTTCATAGCGCTCGTACCCCTCATTCAGTCGGAGGATCTATCCGCGCTGGCGTCAGAGTGCGTCGCCGCCTTCGAGCCGTTCAGGGCACCGCTCTCGCCGGAGGACCGGGCCCGGCGGCGGCCGGAGCAACTCGACGACCGGGGACGCGACTATCTCGACCGGTATGGCTACCCATACGTCCTCGACCGGTTCCGTTTCCACATGACGCTGTCCGGCGCCGTCGACGAAACCAGAAGGGAAGCAACGCGCAGCGCGCTCTCCGCGGTACTGCGTGATGTCATGCCGACGAACCTGACCGTCGACCGGATTGCCATGTTCCGCCAGGCCGAGCGGCGCTCGCCTTTCACGGTGCTGGAGGCATTCCCGCTGGCGGGATGATCCGCATGGCGCGGATTCCGGTCGCCAAAGAGAAAGCTCCCGAACCCCAGGGCCGCCATGGCCCCGGCGAATTGCGCGAACACGAAGGCAGCAACATTGCCCGGCGCAATCCCGGCGAAGGTATCGCTCGCTGCCCGCGCCAGAGTCACGGCCGGATTGGCGAACGACGTCGAGGCCGTGAACCAGTAGGCGGCGGTAATGTAGAGGCCCACTGCCAGGGGAACGCTCTCGGGCCGGTGCTTCGAGACGCCGAGGATCGCGAGGACGAGTCCGAACGTCGCCACCAACTCAGCCAGCCACTGTCCCGGCCCCGACCGGACGGTCTGCGACCATCGCCAGAGGGGCAACTCGAACATCGCATGGGCGAGCATCGTGCCGGCGAGTCCACCTGCAATCTGCGCTGTCACGTAGGGCATCAGGTCGCGGCCCGACAATCGTCGCTTGAGTACCATCACGAGACTGACCGCCGGATTGAAGTGCGCGCCGGACACCGGCCCCAGCATGAGGATGAGCACCACGAGGATCGCGCCGGTCGGGATCGTGTTGCCGAGCAGGGCGAGCCCGACATCCTTGGTCAGCCGCGTGGCCATGATGCCCGAGCCGACGACGGTCGCGACAAGGAGCATTGCCCCCGTGGTCTCTGCGAGCAGCCTGCGGGAGAGCGCGACCTTCGTCACGATGCGCGGTCCTTCGCGGCATCCGTAGATGCGCCGTCCATGCGGCCGATTTCCCTCAGCCGTGCCCCAGCGTCGCGGCGTCGAGCTTCTCCACCGGCAGCGCGATGAAGGCGGCGATCCGGTTGCGCATGAGACGAAACGCCTCGACGAACGCCCGCTCCTTCTCGACGTTCGTGCCCTCCACGGTCGCCGGATCCTCGATGCCCCAGTGCGCCGTCGACGGGTGCCCGGGCCACACCGGGCAGGCTTCGCCGGCGGCGCTGTCGCAGACGGTGAAGATGAAGTCCATCGTCGGGGCGCCCGGCCCCGCGAACTCGTTCCACGACTTCGAGCGGTAGCCATCCGTCGGGTAGCCGAAGGTGTCGAGGACCTTCAGGGCGAAAGGGTTCACCGTGCCCTTGGGCTGGCTTCCGACCGAGAAGGCCCGGAACTGGCCGGCGCCGTCCTTGCGCAGGATGCCCTCGGCGAGAACGGAGCGGGCAGTGTTGCCGGTGCACAGGAAGAGGACGTTGAACATACGGTCAGGCATCGATGGTCTCCGGGCAGCAGTCGAAGGAGGAAGCGCCGAGGGGTGCGCAGACCTCGGGGTGGCCGTCGCAGCAATCCTACGCGGGAGAGCCGGCTGGTGGCTCTCTTGGCCGCCAATCTCGGGAACCCCACCATGGCCGCCATTGCGGCTTCCGCCGAGACGGCGCTCCGGGAGGCCGGCTACGTGATGGTGCTTTGCGACACCCATGACCGCGCCGACCTACAGGACGAGTACCTCCTTGAAATGCGTGCTCAGTTGGTGAGAGGCGTCGTGCTGCTCGGCGCCGTTCCGAGTCCGCAATTGGAAGTGGCGCTTGCTGGGGGCGATCCGGTGCTGTTCGTCAACCGGCGGTCCCCGGTCTCGGGCACTGCAGCGTTCATTGGGATCGACAATCATCGGGCCGGGCGAAGTCGCCGAATACTTCCTGCGCCTGGGCATCCGTGACGTTGCCGTCATCCACGGCCGCCTGTCGTCTTCCGCGACCGCGGAACGCCTCGCCGGCTTTCTCGACGCCATGAAGGATGCCGGGCATCCTGTTGTGGCAGACAGGGTGCAGACGGGCACGGGCCTCGACCACCTTAACCTCGGACACGAGTCCATGCTGCGGATCCTAAATTTTGGCCCGATGCCGCGCGGGCTGTTCTGCCTCAGCGACCTAATCGCCTACGGCGCCCACAAGGCTCTGCAAGGGGCAGCCGTTGCCGTGCCGGAAGACATTGCCATCGTCGGCTTCGACGAGAACCCGCTCAATAACTGGCTCGCACCGTGGCTGAGTTCGGTCAGGGTGCCGTACGACTCATTCGGAAGCGCCATCGTCCGGGGGCTTCAGGAGATCTGGTCCGGTCGCTTCACCGGCGAAACCATCCTCGATCATTGCTTCGTCGACAGGTCATTCAAAGGCGGCAGGTGAAAATCATTCCGCACCCGTGAAGCTAACGGGCCGACGGGGAACGCGGGACTTCAGCGGATGCAAACAGCGCTAGTTGCCTGCCCCCGTACCAACGACAATCAAGTCCCCTGTCGCTCCACCGCGCCGGGGGTTTGATTTTGAACCGCGATGGCGGCCTTCAACCCCGCGTCTACGCCAAGGTCGGACAACTGTGACAATCGCGCCCGTTCCGACCGGACGGAGCCTCCCCAGACAATTCAGTGATCTTTCAAAACGGGAACGTCACATTCGCGTTTGTACGCGGCCATTCAACCCAAATCGGCGTTCGTTTCTCGCCTAGGTTGTATGAAGCCGCACGGGCCTCGGCGCTCTCTGCGAGGTCGCGGGTATCAGCCCTCGGGCACGAGACCCTGAGTACCGGAAGGCGTTGGTCGATGAGCCAGCGCATGTAGGCCCGCTCCAGAACATCGAGATCGGCGCCGGACGGAAAGACAAGAGAGAAGAAGACCTTGGTCTCCGTGCGATCGATGCCGAGGCAGTAGCGCCAATGGTCCGCCTGAGCAGCAGCGGTCCACGACGTCAGCTGCACGAGGCACGCGGCGACGAGAGCCAGAAGAACCCGCATAGGCCGCCGATTTTCTGAGATCCAGGACTGCAGAAGATCGCTGCGATCGGGTCTAGGGGTCAAGGACCCTCGACCTTACAGAAGTGTATGCGGTCCGAAAATTGATCCCAATCTGCAGAGCCGCACAACAACGTGGCCGGTCAACAGACGCGGCGACATCAAGCGGATGGTCCATGTCAATCATGTTCCCACATCTCTCTGCAGCAGGTTGGCAGTGTGTTCTAGATCTATACAACTGCAGGGCGATCCAGATCGACGATCTGGACTGGATCCGCGAGCAGATGCTTGCTGCCGCCCGCGTGGCGCAGGCAACCATCGTGACGGACAGCTTCCATCGCTTCGAGCCGCATGGAATCTCGGGCGTTGTCGTCATCGCCGAGTCCCACATTGCGATCCATACGTGGCCGGAGCGTAGCTACGCAGCCATCGATGTGTTCACCTGCAACTCCAGCTTGCATGTGGACCTCGCCGCCCATTTCCTGGCCGACGTCTTCCAGGCTGGAACGGCTCAACTGTCCCGCTTCTCCCGCGGGGACAAGAGCCTCTCCGACACGCTCCGCGACGTCCCGTGCGTCGCATGGGCGGCCTGAAGGCGCGTTCCCATGAGCAACCCGATTGACCGTAGGCCGCGCAGCCTCGCCGACTGGCCCTACACGCTTCCGGTGCTGCCACCGGACCGGTTCTGGGCAGAGCCGACCGACATCGATGACCAGGCGAAGCAGAGCTCCCTTTTCTGCCACGAGACGGGAGACCCGTTCGACATCTACTCCTACCGGGTCACGAAGGTCCTGCATGCCGGGCGGACGGCCTTCCAGAACATCGTGATCGCCGACAGCGCCAGCTATGGACGGATCCTGCTACTCGACGGCGCGATCCAGAGCGCGGAGGACGACGAGGACCTCTATCACGAGGTCCTCGTCCAACCCGCGATGCTTCTCCATCGCGAGCCGCGGGACGTCCTGATCATCGGCGGCGGCGAGGGCGCGACGCTGCGCGAGGTGCTTGCCCATGCGAGCGTCCGCACCGCCACCATGGTCGACCTCGACCAGGAGACCGTCGATCTCTGCCGGCTCCACCTTCCGACCTGGCACCGGAACGCGTTCGATGACCCGCGGACGCGCCTCCACTTCGCCGACGGACGCGCCTTCGTCGAGCAGGCCGACGAATTCTACGACGTCGTCATCATCGACGTCGTCGACATGCTCGACAACGGACCGGCCCAGCGCCTCTACACGCGTCAGTTCTACGAACGGCTTCGCCAGCGCCTGAGGCCCGGCGGCATTGTCGTGGTGCAGGGATTGGAGTTCTCGTTCCTCGACCACGACCAGCACGCGGCCCTGTACCGGACGCTGCGCAGCGTCTTCTCGCACGTCACCAGCTACGCTGCGACGATCCCATCCTTCCTGGCGCCCTGGGGCTTCCTCATCGCGTCGGACTGGCTCGACCTGCGCGACGTGGTGGCGGCCTCGATCGATCGGGCCATCGAGCAGCGCCTCGGACCCGACTGGCTGGCCCATCTCGACGGCGCGTTCCTGCTCAGCTGCACGGCCTACGACCGCGAGACCCGCCTGCTTCTCTCGCTACCCGGGCCGATCCTCGAGGATGACGTGGCCTATGTCGGGCCGCCGGAGATTGCCGACACCTGGCCGCTCGATGCCGACCTTCCCGCAAAGCAACGATAGGCCCGAAGCGCCAGGTCTCGATGTCTGGCGCTTCGAGCCCGCGGTGGCTCAGGGCGCATCCGGTCCCGCCGTCACCATCGGCGACGGCACCGTCCTCGCCGGGCGGCTCGCGACCTTTCCCCCGGAAGATCCCGGCCGCCTCGCCGGGACAATCGACGTGGCGGTCGTGGCGGCCGGCGCGTCGGCGCCCATCGAGGTTCGCCGCGACGTCGAGGCCTGGGCCGGAGACACGCGCGATCCGTCCTGGCCCGTCCTCGACTTCGCCGGGCGCGCCCGCGTGATCTGGACCCCGACGCGGGTGGCCGTGCTCGGGACGGCCGAGCAGGCGAGCGACGCGGTCCCCGCGGCGGTGGCGCTGGCCTGGCTGGCACAGGCGGTGACACGGATGGAAGACGAGGCTCGCGCGATCTGGTCGCGCCTCGAGGGCGACGTGCCGCTCACCCACGCGGTGGGCGTCGCGGACCTGGGCCAGCAGCCGCATGTCGACGACATGACGCGTCGAGGATGGCGCCTGCGGACCGCCCACGTTACCCTGACGCGCCTCGGCGAACGGCCGGGGGACTTGCCGCCGGCCAGCCTGCGCCTCTATCGGGAACTGATGCTGCAGGCGGGGCTGTCGGACCGACTGGCGTCGATGGAGGACACCATCGAGTGCATCCAGGACCTCTACGAGAGCGCCACGGACCGCCTCACCGAGTTCAGTTACTTCCGCAGGGAGTATCGGATCGAGGTGCTGATCCTCCTCGTTCTGGTGACCGAACTGGCCTTCCTCGGAGCCGAGCTCTTCCGCTGACCGTCCGCGGCAAGCCTGTCAGAGGGGTTTCAGCGAGGCGAGAATCTGGTCCGCGATCCCCGACGTGGCCGGATCCGCCATGTCGTCGTCCTCTCCCCAGACCAGCACGACGAGCGCCATGGCCTGCGAGGGATGCGAGATGGCACGCATGCGAAACACGATCGAGTCCCCGTCGTCGTTGCCCGTCCCTTCCAGCCGGCGGTAGGGCACCCCGTCGCGGGCGCGCAGTTCGTCGAGCCTGATCTCGAAGTCGTCGAGCTCCCTGTCGAGGATGGCGTTGACGTCGATCTTCTTCAGGCCCTCCGCCGGCAGGAGCAGTTGCTCCGCCGATACGTAGAGGCTCTCGTCGGGCGCATGCGCGCTGACCCGCGGCGGCTGCTGGTTCACCACCCAGCCGGAGGGCGTCCACACGGAGAAGACGGCTCCTGTCGGGCGCAGTTCCCCCGCAAAAGCCGGCGCCATGGGCGCGAAGGCGAGCAGGGCGACGAGGTGGCGGCGGTCGATCATGGGCTCATCCCTCCGGGCTGTCGCCTAGGGCTGGAAACATCAGGACAAAGCGTGTACCCGGCCGATTGTCCTCCAGCGACAGGCGCGCACCGTGGACCTCGGCCACGGCGGACGCCAACGCGAGGCCAAGGCCGCTGCCGGGCGTCGTGCGGCTGCGCTCGAGCCGATAGAACCGGCGAAAGACCTTGTCTCGCTCGTCGACTGGGATCCCGGGTCCATCGTCCGCGACGACGACCACAGGCTGGCCGCCGCGCTCGTCGAGAACGATGCTGATCTTCGTGCCCTGCGGGCAGTGCCGGATGGCGTTCTCGATCAGGTTCGACAGGAGCTGCGTGAGGAGGTCTGTGTCGCCCCAGGCGAAGACGTTCTCGGCGACCTCGCAGGAGAGGGTGTTCCCAGAATCCTCGGCGACCGGCGCGTAGGTTTCCGCAAGGACCTGCACCAGCGCGGAGAGATCCACCTTCCCAAAGCCGAGCCGGCGGCTGTGGACCTCGATCTCCGCGATGCGGAGCAATGCCGAGAACGTCGACAGGATCTCGTCGAGCTCTGCGATCGCGTCCGACACCTCCTCCTTCAGCACGTCGATCCGGTCGTGGCTGTTGACGACCGCCTCGAGACGTCGCCGCAGACGCGACAGCGGCGTGCGCAGGTCATGGGCGATGTCGTTGGAGACCTGGCGCGTCGTCTCCATCAGGATCTCGATGCGCTCCAGCATCTCGTTGAGCGTCGTCGCCAGCCGGTCGAGCTCGTCGCCCGATCCGCGCACCGGAATGCGCTCGGAGAGATTGCCGCTGATGATCCGCTGGCTGGTGGAGGCAATGGCCTCGATGCGCCGGACCATGCCGAAGCCCATGACGACGCCGCCTGCGAGGCCGACGGCGGCACAGCCAAGGATAGCCAGGAGGAACCATCGCGTGATCAGATGGTTGAGATCGCGCAGGTCCGCCAGATCGCGACCGATGGCCAGGATGTCCCCGGACGGCAATGCGACGGCCCTCAGCAGCGCCGGCACACCGACTGGCTGTCGGTCTCGCTTGGGATTGACGGGAATGACCTTCAGTTCGCGATCGCCCGGCTCCGTTCGAACGGGCTGAATGTTGCCGGCCAACCGTTCGCCCGCCCCGGACTGCAGGAGGTAGTAGGACGAGCTTGATTCCGCTCGCTGCGACCGTTCGCTCACCTCCCGCAGGATCGCCTGGGGGCCTTCCAGACGCCCCTCCTCGACGATCGACTCCAGTTCTGCAGCGATCGACGTGCGCATCTGGTCGAACGCGTAGTTCGTGACGCGCAGGTAGAGCGTACCGAACAGGAGCAGGGACGAGACGGTAAAGATCGCCGCGTAGACCAGCGCCAGCCGGAAGGTGGACGTCTGGGCGAACCTAGGAAGCGTCACGGATCATGTACCCGGCGCCACGGACGGTCACGATTAGTTCGGCGCCGAAGTCCCGGTCGACCTTGCTGCGCAGTCGGCTGAGATGGGTCTCCACGATCGTGGTCTTGGGATCGAAGTGGAAATCCCAGACGTGCTCCAGAAGCATCGTCCGCGTGACGACCTGTCCCGCGTGGCGCATTAGGTACTCTAGAAGTTTGAACTCCCGGGGCTGAAGGTCGATCCGGTGACCGGCACGGGTGACGGTCCGGCTGAGGAGTTCAACCTCAAGGTCTCCGACGCGGAGGACGGTTTCCGTAGGCACGATTGGCGGACGTCGAGCGAGTGCATTCACCCGCGCGACCAGTTCCGAGAAGGCGAACGGCTTGACGAGGTAATCGTCGGCGCCGGCGTCGAGCCCCTCGACCCGATCACGGATGCCGCCCAGTGTCGTGAGGAACAGAACCGGAGCCGATACGCCGGAGGCGCGCACGGTCCGCAGGATCGTCAGTCCGTCGACCTTGGGCAGCATGCGGTCGAGCACGATCAGGTCGAACGTCTCCGTCGTGGCCAGGAACAGCCCATCGCGGCCGTCGCGGGCGACATCGACCGTGTGGCCGAGTTCCCGCAGTCCGGACGCGACGTAGTCGGCCATCTCGGCCTCGTCCTCGACGATCAGGACCCGCATGGATGCAGTTCCTCCCCGTGCTGTCGCCCGCGCGCGAGCCTGGGGCTCGCGAAGCGCCCTGCTGCCGGGCCCCGCGGGCGTGAGCGCGGCCATCTCAAGGACCCATGAACCGGTAGGCCAAGCTCAGTCCGAGCGCAAACTGGTCGGGAGAGCCGCCATTGCGAATGACGGGCGAGGATGCCACCGATGGCGCGAGGCGGTCGTACTCGCCGAAGACCGACACCTTCCAGGTCGGAGTGACCCTCCATTCCAGATTGGCCTCCAGCCCGACGCTCGCCAAGCCGCCCGGTGGAGAGAAGACCGGCCACCCGTTGAGCGCCGACTGTGCGGGATCGACGCCGAACCGGCTGTCGAGCGACAGCCGGTTCCCGAACCGCACTAGCGGACCCGCGTCCAGCGTCAGCGACGGGGCGAACTCGCGACTTCCCGTCAGGAGCACTTTCGCCGACAGCCCCTCTCGGGCGTTGAAGGACTGCAGCAGTTCGCCGCGAAGCTTGAGCGGCAAGGGCGCCGAGAAGCGGTACTCCGCGAACACACCGCCCTCGACGCCGGTGCTGAAGGTGCCCACCCAGCCCACCGGACGCTCACGAGGTACGCGTTGCGTCAGGTCGAGCTTGACCAGCGGTCCGGCGGTGAAGGCCCCATCCCTGACGAGGTTGACCTGCAGGCCGTCGAGGATCGAGGCGGTGAAGACGTCTCGGTAGGACAGCTCGAGCAGCGGAAGGGGAAAAAAGAGATACCGGTTGGCGCCGTCGTAGCGCGGTAGCATCAGGGTGGTCGCGCCGACGGATGCCCGCCAGGGGGTGTTCTCGTGGGGGATCTGTTCGATCAGCTCGTCCTTGGCCGGCGCCATCGCCGGGACGGGCTTCGTCCCGCGCGCCTTGCCCGTCCGTTTTGTTGCTGAATGGTGGACCGACTGCATGGCTCCACGAGGGCGCGGTGCCTCATTCGCTAGGGCCACGCCCATCCCGATCGCGCACGCGCCCGTCAACGCAAACAGTGACGCGATCCTGACCATGCACGCCCGCTTGAGCCATCAGGCTCTCGATCGGCATCCTGCCAAAGGCGTCCTTGGGCGAAGTTGGACCCGCCCATACACTTTCGTAAGCTGGGAGGAGTTCGGAGCCGTGGGCGTTCCAGGCGGACCTTGACCGATCTTATGTCGGGCACTGAGAGGTCGGCTCCCAGTAGGCTCACGGTTACCCGCAACGATCCAACCCTGAAGCACGCACCCTAGGCCTCCGCTCTAGGCACGCGAACCAGAAGTTTCGGCAAGCAACGCTGGTTGCCTGTCCCCGCAACCAGCAGTCCTTGCGCCCCCGCGGAACCCCCGCGGGGGCGCTTGCCGTTCAGGACCAGCGACAGAACCCATACGAGATCGCCACTGACGTTGCCCCCTGAAATGACCCCGCTCAGAAGCTAGGATCCGTCGACAGGAGACGGACAATGCGCAACAGCCGGTTCAAAGAGCGCAGGATCTCCGTCGCCTGCGCGCGGACGTTCGGCCGGCTCAGTTCCGCGTGCAACCGCTCGACCCGCTCCCGCTAGACCTCGGCCATCGCCGCATGGAGCGCCGGGGAGATTGCCAGTGGCACCGACAGGTTTTCTCCAGCGCCGCCTTGAGGTCCTCCAGCTCCAGCAACTCCTCCTTCATGACCGGCGTGCGGATGCCCCCCCCCTTGATGGCCTCGATGATCGCGCGGACCTGCCGCGTCACCTTGGCGAGGTCCGCCTTCCGCCTTCGCCCGACCGGCATCACGGTGCCGATTGAGGCGGATCGATGGTGATGTTGCGAATGGCCCTTCCCACTGACGGCATACCGAGACCCGCGCACGCGGTCACTGCGGTTTCAGACCCGGGAGGACACCGGATGTGACCGAGGCAGCGATGGCGCCGCTGGACACCAGCGCCACCGACGCGGCGATGTCGGGGGCCAGGTAACGGTCGTCGTCGAGCGCGGGAACGGATGCCCGGACCTTGGCCCGCACCTGTTCCAGTTCGTGACCGGTCGCGAGGGGCGCGCGGCAATCTATGCCCTGCGTGGCCACCAGGGCCTCGATGCCGATGATCCCGAACAGATTGTCGGTCATCTGCAGCAGGCGCCTGGCGCCGTGGCACGCCATTGAGACGTGGTCTTCCTGGTTTGCCGAGGTCGGCGTCGAGTCCACGGAGGCCGGGTGCGCCATCTGCTTGTTCTCGCTCATCAACGCCGCCGAGGTGACCTCCGCGATCATGTACCCGGAGTTGAGCCCCGGCTTTCGCGTGAGGAACGGAGGCAGACCGAAGGACAACGCCGGGTCCACGAGAAGGGCGATGCGCCGTTGCGCCAACGCGCCCACCTCGCAGATCGCGAGCGCGATCTGGTCCGCGGCGAAGGCCACGGGCTCGGCGTGGAAGTTGCCCCCCGACACCACGCTCCCGTCTGACATGACAAGGGGATTATCTGTGACGGCATTGGCTTCGGTCGCGAGCGTTTGCGCCGTGCTCCGCAGGAGGTCGAGGCATGCGCCCACGACCTGCGGCTGGCACCGGATGCAGTAGGGGTCCTGCACGCGTTCGTCACCCGCCAGGTGGCTCTCCCGGATCGCCGAGCCTTCCAGGAGACGCCGCAGCGCCGCGGCCGTGTCGATCTGCCCCATGTGCCCGCGCAGCGTGTGGATCTCGGCATGGAACGGAGCTGAGGACCCCATTGCGGCATCGGTCGAGAGGGCGCCGGTCACGATGGCGGACTGGAGAGCGCGATGCGCCCTGAACAGTCCCGCCAGGGCGAGCGCGGTCGACACCTGCGTGCCGTTGATGAGAGCGAGCCCCTCCTTGGCGGCGAACGTCAGGGGGTGCAATCCCGCGCGACGCAGGGCCTCGCTGCCGTTCAGCCGGGCACCGGCGACGAAGGCCTCGCCCTCGCCCATCATGACCGCCGCGAAGTGGGCGAGCGGCGCGAGGTCGCCGGAGGCGCCTACCGAGCCTTTCTCGGGGATGACCGGGATGACCCCGCGCGCCAGCATGGCCTCGATCAGCTGGACCACCTCGATCCGTACGCCGGAGGCGCCGCGCCCGAGCGAGATCAGCTTGAGCGACATGATCAGGCGGACGATGGCCTCGGGCAGCGGCGCACCGACGCCGCAGCAGTGCGACAGGATGAGGTTCCGTTGCAGCGTCGCCACGTCATCGGGAGCGATCTTGATCGAGGCGAGCTTCCCGAAGCCCGTGTTGATGCCGTAGACCGGCTCCTCTCCCCTCGCGATCGCGGCGATCCGCTCGGCGCCGTGTCGGATGGAGGCATGGGCCGCCGGGTCGAGGACGGCCGGCGTCCCCTGCCAGTAGATCTCGGCGAGGGTCTCGATGGAGACGGAACCAGGGGCCAATGTGAGGGTCATGGTGTCCTGACGGCGTTGGGGAGAGGAGAAAGCGACGGATGGGCGGGGACGCGACGAGCCCCCGCGTGGGCCGTCCGGTGGCTACTCTTGCGAAGGGGGCAGGGCGATCCGCCCGCCTGCGGAGCGCGGGCTGCGCGACGGCTCGAGACGGACCACGTGGACGATCGCCGCGCGCTCCACCGTCACCGCGGCGCTCGTCGGTCCGTCAAGGACCGCGCTGTCTCCCGCGGCGAGCCGGGCCGTGCCCGCCTCGCTCGTGACGGAGCAGGCGCCGCCGTGGGCGATGAGGACGAGGAGGCCGTCCTGGACGGCCGACCGGCGCTCGCCGGGCCCCGACAGGCGCTCGACGGTGTGGAACCACACGCCGCGCCGCGTCATGACGTTCAGGTCGTCGATGGGGGCGTCGAGCAGGACCGCATCCACCGGCCTGTCGGCGGCGAACGTGAATGGATCAGACGAGGAGGTGAGCGCGACCGCTTCACCGTCGCCGAACAGAAGGCGGATGCCGTTCCCGCCGAGGACGGACAGCGTTCGATCGACGCCCGCGAAGGTGGAAAAGGGGCCGTCGCGGCCGACGTGGGCCGTCGAGACCCGCCAGTCGAAGCCTTCGAGGGAGGCGCCCTCGGGGCTGACCACGATTTCGGTCGTCACGCCGCCGCCGTTCTTCCACGGCATCGGCCTGCCATCGCTCGAGCGGATCACGCGCATGACGTCGTCCTTGAAACCGTGCTGTCGAAGGGTGGAGGGAGCGGATCGATTGCGATGGAGTCCGGTCCCCCGCACGCTCATCCCAGGATGCCGGGCAGGTTCAGGCCCTTCTCCCGCGCGACGTCTCGGGCGATCTCGTAGCCGGCGTCGGCATGGCGCATGACGCCGGTCGCCGGGTCGTTCCACAGGACGCGCGACAGCCGGGCCGCGGCCTCGTCCGTGCCGTCGGCGCAGATGACGACGCCGGAGTGCTGCGAGAAGCCCATGCCCACCCCGCCGCCGTGATGCAGCGAGACCCAGGTGGCACCGGAGGCGGTGTTCAGGAGTGCGTTGAGGAGCGGCCAGTCGGACACCGCGTCGGACCCGTCCTTCATGGCCTCGGTTTCGCGGTTGGGCGAGGCGACGGAGCCGGAGTCGAGGTGGTCGCGGCCGATCACGACGGGCGCCTTGAGTTCGCCCTTGCGCACCATCTCGTTGAAGGCGAGGCCGAGGCGGTGCCGGTCGCCGAGCCCGACCCAGCAGATGCGGGCAGGCAGCCCCTGGAAGGCGATCCGCTCGCGCGCCATGTCGAGCCAGTTGTGCAGGTGCTGGTTGTCAGGCAGCAGCTCCTTCACCTTGGCGTCGGTGCGGTAGATGTCCTCGGGATCGCCGGAGAGCGCAGCCCAGCGGAACGGCCCTATGCCGCGGCAGAACAGCGGGCGGATGTAGGCCGGCACGAAACCCGGGAAGGCGAAGGCGTTGGCGAGCCCTTCCTCCTTGGCCACCTGCCGGATGTTGTTGCCGTAGTCGAAGGTGGGGATGCCAATGTCCTGGAAGGCGATCATCGCCTCCACATGCTCGCGCATGGAGGCCCGCGCCGCCCGCTCCACCGCCTTGGGGTCGCTGTCGCGCCGCTGCCGCCATTCGCCCAGCGTCCACCCCTTCGGCAGGTACCCGTTGACCGGGTCGTGCGCCGAGGTCTGGTCGGTGACCATGTCGGGACGAATGCCGCGGCGGACCATCTCCGGCAGAACGTCGGCGCAGTTGCCGAGCAGCCCCACCGACTTGGCCTCGCCCGCCTTCGTCCAGCGATCGATCATCGCCAGCGCCTCGTCGAGCGTCTCGGCCTTCTCGTCGAGGTAGCGCGTCCGCAGCCTGAACTCGATCGACTCCGGGTTGCATTCGACGGCGAGGCAGGAGGCGCCCGCCATCACGGCCGCCAGCGGCTGCGCGCCGCCCATGCCGCCGAGCCCGCCGGTGAGCACCCACTTGCCGCGCAGGTTGCCGCCATAGTGCTGGCGCCCGGCCTCCACGAAGGTCTCGTAGGTGCCCTGTACGATGCCCTGCGTGCCGATGTAGATCCACGAGCCCGCCGTCATCTGCCCGTACATCGCGAGCCCCTTGCGGTCGAGCTCGTTGAAGTGATCCCACGTCGCCCAGTGCGGCACGAGGTTGGAGTTGGCGATGAGCACGCGGGGCGCGTCCCGGTGCGTGCGGAAGACGCCGACCGGCCTGCCCGACTGCACGAGCAGCGTCTCGTCCTCGTTCAGCTCCCGCAGCGCCGCGACGATCCGGTCGAAGTCCTCCCAGGAGCGCGCCGCGCGGCCGATCCCGCCGTAGACGACGAGTTCGTGCGGGTTCTCGGCCACGTCCGGATCGAGGTTGTTCATCAGCATCCGCAGCGGTGCCTCGGTCAGCCAGTTCCTGGCCGTGAGCGTGGTGCCCGTCGCGGCACGGATGGTGCGGGTGACGTCGAGGCGGGTCATGAACGGATCTCCTGCAGTCGATGGGCGGCGGCGAGGGCCGCGGCGATGATGTCCGAGAGGGCGTCCTGGAGGCGCGATGCCTTGGGCGCGTCGAAGCGCCACGGGGCGGCTTCCGCCTCCAGATAGGCCGACAGCGCGATCTCCATCTGCAGCGCGTGCACATGGGTCTCGGGCCGGCCGTAGTGGCGGGTGATCCAGCCGCCCTTGAAGCGGCCGTTCACCACCTGCGTGAAGGGGTGGGCGCGCATCGCCGCGGTCGCGGAGTCCTGGACCGCGGGGACGCAGCTCGTCCCGCCGTTGGTGCCGAGGTTGAGGGTCGGCAGCGTGCCGTCGAAGAGCCTCGGGATCACCGACTTGATCGAGTGGCAGTCCCACAGGACGCAGTGGCCGTGCAGCGCCGTGACGCGCGCGATCTCTGCGGACAGGGCAGCGTGGTAGGGCCGGAAGTACAGCGCCTTCCGACGCTCGATCTCAGCCGCGTGGGGCGCGTCGCTCCAGATGGGCGTGCCGTCGAACGTCGTCGTCGGCACGAGTTCGGTGGTAGCCTGTCCCGGATAGAGCGAGACGCCGTCCGGATCGCGGTTCAGGTCGATCACGTAGCGCGACAGCCCCGCCTCCACGATCGTCGGGTCGAACCGGTCGGCGAAGGCGTAGAGCGTCCGCATGTGCCAGTCGGTGTCCTCGAGGAGGCGACCCCGCTCGTTGAGCGCAGTCGCGACCTCCGGCGGCACCGCCGTGCCGGGGTGGGGCATCGAGAGGATCAGGGGCGAGACTCCCCGGTGGACGGTTACGACCGCGGCGGTCGGCACCGAGGCTGCGGACGCGTGGTTCATCGGCCGCTCCAGATCCGCTGGTGAAGGGGGTTGAAGCCCATCCGGTAGGCCAGTTCCGCAGGACGCTCGATATCCCAGATGGCGAGGTCGCAGCGCTTGCCGGCCTCCAGCGTGCCGGTGTCCGCGCCGAGGCCGAGCGCCTTCGCCGCGTTACGCGTCAGGCCGGCCAGGGCCTCCTCGGGTGTCATGCGGAACAGCGTGCAGGCCATGTTCATGACGAGCAGCGGCGACGTCAGCGGCGAGGAGCCGGGATTGGCGTCGGTAGCCAGCGCCATGTCGACACCATGCCGCCGCAGGAGGTCGACGGGCGGCTTTTGCGTCTCGCGAAGGACGTAGAACGCGCCGGGCAGCAGCACCGCGACGGTGCCGGCCTTCGCCATGGCGCGGGCTCCGTCCTCGTCGAGGTATTCCAGGTGATCGGCCGAGAGGGCGCCCATGTCGGCCGCGAGCCGGGCCCCGCCCATGTTCGACAGTTGCTCGGCGTGGAGCTTGACCGGAAGGCCCTTGGCCTGTGCGGCGGCCAGCACGGACCGGGTCTCCTCGATCGAAAAGGCGATCGTCTCGCAGAACGCGTCCACCGCGTCGGCAAGGCCCGCGGCCGCGACGG
Organism: Alsobacter sp. R-9; assembly: GCF_054612375.1. Classification (NCBI taxonomy): domain Bacteria; kingdom Pseudomonadati; phylum Pseudomonadota; class Alphaproteobacteria; order Hyphomicrobiales; family Alsobacteraceae; genus Alsobacter; species Alsobacter sp. R-9. The sequence continues at coordinate 77,227 of NZ_JBTSWJ010000016.1, forward strand.
CGTCGAGCATGGGGCCGGCGACGAGCGCCGCGTAGGCGGCGGAGCGATCCTTGTACTCGGGCGGCACGGCATGGGCGCCGAGGAACGTGGTGCGCACCGTGACAGGCCGCTCCCGGCCGAGGCGCCGCGCCACGCGCAACTGCCGGCACTCCGTCTCGATGTCGAGCCCGTAGCCGGACTTGATCTCGACCGTCGTCACGCCCTCCGCGACGAGCGCGGCCAGGCGCCGTTCGGCGCTGGCGAGGAGTTCGGCCTCGCTCGCGGCGCGCGTGGCGCGGACGGTCGAGAGGATGCCACCGCCTGCCCTGGCGATCTCCTCGTAGGTGGCGCCGCCGAGCCGCAGCTCGAACTCGTGTGCCCGGTCTCCGCCGTGAACGAGATGGGTGTGGCAGTCGATGAGGCCCGGCGTGATCCAGCGCCCCTCGCAGTCGACGGTCTGAGCGGCGTCGAGGCGCGGCGCTTCTGCGCGCGGGCCGGCATAGACGATCCGGCCGTCCTTCGCGGCAATGAGCCCGTCCTCGATGCTGCCATAGGGGGAAGCCGCGCCCGCGGTCATCGTCGCAAGGCGGGCGCGCGTCCACACCGTGTCGCAGGTGCGCATCGGGTCTCCTGCCGAAGATGCCACGCCGTCCTCCCTCGCGTTGTCGGGGACACGATATCCAATTGCATATGCAAATAGCAACCCCTAGAATGTCCATGAACGAACGCGGGACCATCGTCGTGACCGAAAGCCTCCACCTTGCCGAAGCGCTCCTGCCCGACGGCTTTGCGCGCAACGTCCGCCTCGCCGTGGCCGACGGGGTGATCGCGACCGTGGAGCGGGACGTCGCGCCCGACGCCGCGGACCGCCGGTACGGGGGTGTCGCGGTTCCGGGCATGCCGAACCTGCACAGCCACGCGTTCCAGCGCGGCATGGCCGGCCTCGCGGAACGCCGAGGCGCGGCCGAGGATTCGTTCTGGACGTGGCGGGAGGTGATGTACCGTTTCCTCGACCGGCTCGATCCCGACGACGTGCAGGCCCTCGCGGCTCAGGCCTTCGTCGAGATGCTGGAGGGCGGCTTCACCGCGCTGGCCGAGTTCCACTACCTCCACCACGACCGCGACGGCCGGCCCTACGCCAACCCCGCGCAGATGGGGCAGGCCATCGCCGCCGCGGCGGGGGAGACGGGCCTCGGCCTGACGCTGCTCCCGGTGCTCTACCGCTTCGGCAATTTCGGCGGCGCCGCGCCCGTCGTCGGGCAGCGCCGCTTCGTCAACGGCCGCGACGGCTACCTTCGTCTGCTGGAGGCGAGCCAGGACGCCATCCGCTCGCTTCCCGACGCGAGGCTCGGGGTCGCCCCGCACTCGCTGCGGGCGGTTGCGCTCGACGACCTCGCGTGGCTGGCTGCGCTGCGGCCCAACGATCCGGTCCACATCCATGTCGCGGAGCAGATGCGCGAGGTCGAAGACAGCCTGGCGGTCACGGGGCGCCGCCCGGTGGACCTGCTGCTGGTGTCGGTGGACGTCGATCGCCGCTGGTGCCTCGTCCATGCCACACACCTCGACGATGTCGAACGCGACGCGATCGCCCGTAGCGGCGCGGTCGCTGGGCTCTGCCCGATCACGGAGGCCAGCCTCGGGGACGGCATCTTCGACGGCGTCCGCTATGTGCGCGCCGGCGGCCGGCTCGGGGTCGGCAGCGATTCCAACATCCAGATCGATGCCGGGGCCGAGTTGCGGCAACTGGAATACTCACAGCGCCTGCGCGACCGGCGCCGGGCACTCTTCGCCCGTGAGGATGCGTCGACGGGAGTCTCGCTCTGGCAGGCGGCCTGCGAGGGCGGAGCGCAGGCCTGCGGCCGGGCCATCGGCCGCATCGCCGTCGGCTGCCGAGCCGACATCGTGACCCTGGACGAGGATCATCCCGCGATCGTCGGGAAGCGGGGAGCCGAGGCACTGGACAGCGCCGTGTTCGCGGCCAACGCACTGCCGGTACGCGAGGTCCTCGTGGGCGGGCGCGTCGTCGTGGCCGAGGGGCTTCATCCGCAGCGCGAGCGCGTGCGCCAACGCTTCGCCCGCGTGATGGCGCGCCTGCTCGGCTAGCGGGGGCTGCTCCCATGAGCCAGAACGCGCTCGACAGGGTGACGCTCGACGGCGTCGGACCCGTCTACGCCCAGATTCATCGCGCCATCCGCGACCTCGTGGTCGGCGGGGAATGGCCGCCGGGAACCAGCGTGCCGTCCGAGCATGCCCTGATGGAACGGCTCGGTGCCTCGCGCATGACGGTTCACCGGGCATTGGTGCAACTCGCGCGCGAAGGACTCATCGTCCGCCGCCGCCGCTCCGGCACCGTCGTGGCAAACCCGCCCGACAGCCATGCGATCCTCGACATTCCGTCGATCCCCGCCGAGGTCACCGCGGCTGGCCGGCAGTACTCCTACGCCATCCTCTCGCGAACCGTCGGCAAGCCGGCGCCCGAACTCGCCGCCCGCTTCTCCCTGAAAGGCTCGGAGCAGGTCCTCCACCTGACCACGCTGCATCGAGCGAGCGGCGCGCCCCACGTCCTCGAGGACCGCGTGATCTTCCTGAAGGAGGCGCCGGATGCGGACAAGGAGATGTTCGCGGCACTTCCGCCCGGCGACTGGCTGCTGCGGCACTGCCCCTGGTCCAGGGCCGAACACGCGATCAGCGCCATCGGAGCCAACGGGGAGGAGGCTGCCGCACTGGGAGTTGCGCCTGGCGAGCCCTGCCTGCTGGTCGAACGGCGCACCTGGAACCACGATCAACCCGTAACGACCGTCCGCCTCATCTACCCCGGGAGGCGTCATCGTTTCGTGGGCCGCTTCGGGCCCTATGGCCGGCTCTGACGGGCGCTGTCCGGGGAACCGTCACCCGGGCAACGGCTGGTCCTGATGGCTGCGTCCGAATAATGTCCGTCCTCACCGGCGAAGGTCATGCCGGCGCCCGGGTAAACCGCCTCGGGGCGAGACAGGGAATGCAGGCGATGCGGCGAGGGCTGCAGGGATTGGTCCGGGCGGCGCTGATCGCGATCGCGGTTCTTCTCGGGACCTGGGGCGCGCTGGCGCTGTGGTTCCGGCTGCCGGCTCCCGACTCGCTGCGCCTCGCCGTTGCGGCACTCTACGCTCTGCTGGGTGTCATCGCTGTCCTCTCGCTGGCCCGGCGCCGCCCCCTGCTGGCCGTCGCGCCCTTCGTGCTGGCCACGTTCGCCACGCTGGCATGGTGGACAACCATCACGCCTCCAGCCCAGGCGAACTGGGCGCCGGACGTGGCGCGCCAGACGACCGGGACAGTCGACGGCAACATCCTCACGCTGAGGGACGTCCGCAACTTCGACTGGCGTACCGACGACTCGTTCGATCAGAGGTGGGAAACGCGCTCCTACGACCTGTCGAAGCTGCGGACGCTCGACGTGTTCCTGTCCTACTGGGCCGGGCCGCAGATGGCCCACGTGATCATGAGCTTCGGGTTCGAGGACGGGCCGCCCCTCGCCTGGTCGATCGAGGTTCGTCGCCGGCAGGGCGGCGAGTTCTCGCCCGTGGCGGATCTCTTCAAGAGCAATCCGCTCGTCATCCTGGCGGCAGACGAGCGCGACGTCGTGCGCGTGCGCTCGAACGTGCGGGGCGAGGACGTTCGACTGTACCGGCTCGCGACACGCCCGGACGTCGCGAGGGCGGTCCTCATGGAGTACGTCGACGACGCCAACGCCCTGGCGGTCCGGCCCGCCTTCTACAACTCGATCACAACCAACTGCACCACGACGGTCGTCCGGCTCATGCGGGCTGCCGGCCGCCAGATCCCCTTCGACTGGCGCCTGATCGTGAATGGCTATCTGCCGGACTACCTCTACGAGAACGGGGCGGTCGTCACCGACCTTCCTCTGGCTCAGCTCACGGAGCGCGGCCGTATCAATGCGAGAGCCACGGCCGCCGATGCTTCGCCCGAATTCTCCACCCTCATCCGCGCGGGCGTTCCCTCGCCGCGGTCCTGAGCCGTCCGACCGGCAGCGTCCGCGACGGTCGTCGGGGAGCGCCAGGACCTAAAGGCGTGCCGCCTCGCCTGCAATCTGTCGCCCGCGACGATGTGAAGAAGCGAAGTCCGCCAGGCAAGGATCACCCGTCACAGCGCTAGATCATTGTTTCTGATAATGAAAATCGTCTTCCCGTGGGGCGGTCGAAACCGGAGGGACGATGCCCCGCCCGCAACGCTCCCTTGAAGGCGGCAGACCCGTTCCACATTATCCGGACAGCAGAGAGAGGTCGCAGTCCTCGCCGCACGGGAAGCACATGGGCGCCTCCGCAGCGGCGTCGAGGACGACACGAGACTGGAGAGATTGCGGTGACCCAGGAAGTCTTGACCCGTCGTTCCGTCCTCGCCACCGGCGCTGCCCTGGCGGGCGCTGCGCTGTTCACGGGAGCCCCGGGCCTGATCCTGCCGGCGCGCGCCCAGGGCCTTGCGCCCACGCCCACCATGCGCGGCGGCGCGAACAACTACATCCCCGGCGCCCCGATCGTGAGCCGGATCGGCGGCGGCGGGTTCTGGATGAGCGGCACGGTGCGGCGTGCGGGCGATGGCGCCCCGCTCGCGGGCGTGCGCATCCAGATCTGGGCCCATACCACCGAGGGGCGCGAGGACCAGCCCCACAGCCACGGGGCGACGCTCACCGGGCCGGACGGCACGTTCCGGCTGGAGATGCCGCAGATCATCCCGGCCTTCGGCCAGGCGCACGGCCATCTCGCCTATGAGGGCGACGGCTTCCAGACGGTCTTCCTGCGGCCGGTCATGGCGAGCCCGCGTGACAAGAGCCTCAGCGCTGACTTCGTCCTGCAACCGGTCTGACAGCTTGGCGGCACGACGGAGCTCCCTGATCTGGGCCGCATTCGCGGTCGCGGTGCTGGTGCCGATCGCGCTGGCGGCGATGAGCCCGCTGATGGCCTGGCGCGATGGCGTCTACATTGCGTCGGGTTTCGCCGGCATCGGTGCGCTCGCTCTGCTGCTCGCGCAACCCCTGCTGGTCGGTGGGCACATGCCCGGCCTGCAGTCCCGGCGCGGACGCCGGGTGCATCGCTGGCTGGGTGCCGCGCTGGTGGTTCTCGTCGTGGGCCATGTCATCGGGTTGTGGCTGACGAGCGCCCCGGATGTGATCGATGCCCTGCTGTTCCGGTCGCCGACGCCGTTCTCTCCCTGGGGCGTCGTCGCCATGTGGGCCGTGTTCGCCGCGGCCGCGCTGGCGGCCGTGAGGACCCGCCTGCGCATGTCTCCGAAAGTCTGGCGTGTAGGGCACACTGTCCTCGCCATCGTCATCGTGGTCGGGACCGTGGTCCACGCCCTGCTGGTCGAGGGAACGATGGAGCCGCTGTCCAAGGCGGCTTTCTGCGGCCTTGTGCTGCTGGCCACCGCATCCGTGGTCATGCAACTGCGCGCCTGGTCCATGCTCACCCGCGGCAGGCCGTCCGTCGAACGCAGCTGAGCGTGTCGACCGCGTCGTTTCCTCACGCGACCCGCAAGGGCTTCGGATAAAAGAAAAGGCGACGGGTTTCGCTCACGGCACCGCACGCCTCGGTTGACCGGAACCCCGATACGGAAGGTCCTGCATCCGGGAGGTGACGTTGAAGATCACGGACATCAAGTGCGCCATCATCGCCAGCAGCCCCGTGATCCGGATCACGACGGATGAAGGCATCACGGGCTGGAGCCAGATCGAGACGCCCAAGCCGTATCTCCAGCCTGTCGTGCTGCAGCTCAAGTCCTGGCTCGTCGGCCAGGATCCCGTGAACGTCGAGCGGGTGATGAAGCGGATCCGCGTCCGAGGGGGCTTCAAGCCATGGGGCGCGGCGGTGAGCGCCATCGAGATCGCCCTTTGGGACATCGCCGGGAAGGCCGCCAATCTCCCCGTCTACCGCCTTCTCGGCGGCAAGGTGCGCGACCAGGTGCGAACCTATCGCACGCTCTACCACCATGAGGCGGGCGTGGGTCACACGCCGGACGACTACCGGCGATGGGCCGAGTACGGCATGGCGCTCGACGGCGGGTTCAGCATGTTCAAGCTGCCGACGTCGTTCCACTCGTCGATGGTTCGCGACATTCCGGACTTTCACTACGGGGCCGTCCAGCACGACGCGCCGTTCCCCTATCCGCACAAGGGGCTGATCACCGAGGACGGTTTCAATCATCTCGTCGCGTGCGTTCGCGCGGCAAAGCACGCGCTGGGCACGAAGCACGGGCTCGCCGTCGACGCAGGTCCCGGATTCCTCACGCACGACGCGCTGCGTTTCGCGAAGGCGGTGGAGGATCTCCACCTGCTCTGGATCGAGGACATGATCGCCGGCGACTACGTGCCCTTCGTGGGGGCGGAGGAATATCGCGCGGTGACGCCGCACACGACCACGCCCATCCACACCGGCGAGCAGATCTATCTGCGCCAGAACTACCGGGCCCTCATCGAGACCCGTGCGGTCGACGTCATCGGGCCGGACCCCTGCGACGTCGGCGGCATCGCCGAACTGAAGTGGATCGCCGAGTACGCCGACCTGCACGGCATCGCCATGGCTCCCCACGGCACGGCGAACGGCATCTTCGGCCTCGCCTCGCTCATCCAGGTCTGCGCGACCCTCCCCGACAACCTCATCGCCTTCGAATATCCGGCCCGCTTCGAACCGTTCTGGTACAACATCACGGAAGGGTTCGACGGCATGCCGGTGAGGAACGGAATGATTGATGTCCCGGACCGCCCGGGCCTCGGCGTCAACCTGATCGCCGCAGAAGCCAGGAAGTACCTCTCCGAGGGAGACGCCGACTTCTTCGACTAAGCGGGAGGCCGGATCGCCGCGGTCGTCTTGCGATCAGAGACTTGGCCAGACCTCCGGCGTTGCGTCGGCGTCAAGCGGCGAAATCGGGCGGCGGATCTTCGTGTAGGGGATCACGGCTGGATCGGGTGGATAAGGTCCGCCGCAATTGACGTAGATGATCGCTCGGGCGATCGGCGCAAATGCAGCGTGGAAGTGGCTGGCCGACTTCACGACGACGATCCTGCAGTGCGCGAGTTGAATGCCGAGGTTCTCGAAGACGGCCGGGTGGAACGTCTGCGCGCGCTTGCTCGATAGAACCACCTTCAGACCGCCGATGCGGACCGCCGCGGCGGCGCCGAGGGAGACGAAGCTCTCCTGGAACGGCACGACGAGGTCGTTCGAAACGGCCATGACCTCGACGCGCGCGTCCACGGGCGGTCCGGAGGAAGGAGCCACCTTTCCGCCGATCCGGAGATCGAACGTGGCGCCCACGCCTGCCGCGCGGCAGAAGGCGACGGCGACGGGGTCCCACAGCGCGCCTGCCGCGGAGGAAATGTCCGGGTGCTTCAGCAATTCGTGCAGGAGGAACGTGCTGTCGCCGGCGACGCCGCCACCCGGATTGTCCCACCTGTCCGCAAGGACCACCGGGCCGGTCCCCAGGGACAGGGCCTGTGCGACGGCCTCCGGGGGCGACGGCATGGGCGGAAGCCGGTTCGCTCCGAAGGCCAGAACACTGTCCGCGATCCCGCGCGCCAGTATCGCACCCTGCGCGTGATCACCGTCGGTGACCGCAAGAACCTTGGTACCCACATCGGCGACGTCGGCGGCCGGAAAGCCGTGCACGATCGAGAGGGACAGGACGCCGTCGTGCCCTTCGAGGGCCTTCACGCGGTCCACCAGCGAGCGTCCAGGCTCGCGACTGGTGATGAAGTTGGCGATGGCACGGCAGTCGACGACGGCCATGACCGGCCGAACCTCCCCGCGCGCGGCGCGCAGGCTCAGGTCCACGAGGTCTTCGGCGCGCTCCAGGAAGTCCGTGTGCGGAACCTCCTTGAACGTGACGATGATCGTGGACGCATCGACCATCGCCCGCGTCAGGTGGCAGTGGGGATCGAGCTCGACGCCGATCACCGCGCGCGGCCCCAGGATGGCCCGGGCGCGCGTCAGGAGGTCTCCCTCGCAGTCATCGTAACCGTCCGCGACCATCGCTCCGTGGAGGCCGAACAACGCGATGTCTGCCGGCGCACAGGTCGCCAGCTGGGCGAGGATCTCGTCGCGCAGGCTCTCATAGGCGGCGCGCGAGACCAGCCCTGCGGGCTCGGCCCAGGCGGCGGTCCCCTCGACGAGATCCAGCCCCTCCGCCCGTGCCCGGCGCCTTGCCGCGATGAAGGGCGCCGAGCACAGTGTCGGGGTGTCGGGGTGTTGTCCCGGCGGGGCGTAGAACGCGTCCTCGAACGCATGACGATCGACGGGAATGGGTGAGAACGTGTTCGTCTCGGTCGCCAGCGACGCCACGAAGATTCTCATGGGGGATGGCCTCAGGATCGGGGGCGGCGCTTCGGCGCCGGCTCGTCGCCGGGCCGCGGCGGCAGCCTGAGGTCGGCCAGGCCGTCCTTGACCTCGCGCAGCCGCGCCAGCATCGGCTCGCCGAAGCTCAGTGCCAGTGCCGTCGCGAGCACATCGATGAGGACGGCATGCGCCACCCGCGACGTCATCGGAGCGTAGATCTCGGTGTTCTCTTCGGCGTCGACGGCGAGCACGATATCGGCAGCAGCGGCCAGCGTGGTCCGCGGCCGCGTGATCGCGACGACGGTCGCGCCGACCGCGCGAGCCGTCTGCGCCATGGCGACGGTGTCGCGGACCTCTCCCGTATGGGAGAAGCAGAGCGCCACCGCGCCCGGCCCCAGGGTCGCCGCAGCCATCCGCTGGAGATGAGTGTCGCCATACGCAACCACCGGGATGCCGAGGCGCATCAGCTTGTGATGGGCCTCCATGGCGAGGATCGAGGCTGCGCCCGTCCCGTAGCACTCGATCCGCCGGGCTGTCCGCAGCACCTCGACCGTCCGCCCCACGGCCTCGGGGTCGATCGACCGATGCACGGCCTGAAGGACGTAGATGCTCGATTCGAAGATCTTGTCGATGATCTCGGGGAGGGGATCGTCCGGACGCACTTCGCTGTGAACGTACGGCGTGCCGGAGACGATGCTCTGGCCTGTCAGCAGCTTCAGCTCGGGATAGCCGCTCAATCCCAACGCCCGTACGAGTCGCAGCACGGTCGGCTGGCTCACACCAACCGTCTGCGCGAGCGTGGAGATCGACGTGCGGATGACGACGTCGGGATGGTCGAGCACGAAGTCGGCAACCTTCCGCAAGGAGGGCGAGAGGTGGGCCCGCTTCGCCGCCAGGAGGTCGAGGAAGCGCCCTCCATGGTGCGCGTGCCCCAGAGGGGTCGCGTTCTCGCTCGCGGATGCGGTTGGTTGGGAGGACGCGACCGTCAAGGACCGTCAACCTCGAACAGGGCTTCCACCTCCACGCAGGCGCCCAGCGGGAGCGTCGCCACGCCGACCGTCGTGCGGGCATGACGGCCGCTTTCGCCGAGCAGTTCGACGATCAGGTCCGACGCGCCGTTCATCACGGCCGCCAGGTCGGTGACATCCGGATCGGCGTTCACGAAACCGCCCAGCCGGATGCAGCCCCGCACCCGGTCAAGCCCGCCCAGAGCCGCGCGTGCCTGTGCAAGAACCTGCAACAGGCAGAGCTGCGCGGCGTCGCGGCCATCGCTTGGCGTAACTTTGCTTCCTATTTTTCCGCGGTGCCGCTCGGCGATGACGCCGTCGGGTCCCACGCAAAGCTGACCGGACACGAACAACATCGGGCCGAGCCGCCGTGTCGGAGTGTAAGGCTTTGATTCCAGTTTAGGAGTCGGTAGCGTGAGGCCACGCTCTCGGAGACGCGCTTCCATCGACATCGGGCCACCGAAGCCTTTCTGCAGAAACCCTGGGCCCGGCATGCGCAGCCCGGAACGACGCTCGGCGTTGTTGAGGATCGTCGGCAGGCTCCGATTGACACCCCTTGCCTTGTAATTAATCTACATCCGCTTCCCGTCTCGCGCAACACGGGCCCGGCGCTCCTGGCGGCTGGGGACCCTGGGATCGCCCGCCATGCGAAACAGTCTCATCCGCGACGCGGCCACCGGGCTCGATCGTCTCGCGCTGGCGCGTCTGCCGACGCCCGTGGACGACGCGCCTCGCCTCGCCGCGGTCCTCGGCCTCGCGTCACTGCGCGTGAAGCGCGAGGACCAGTCGGGTTACGCCCTTGGAGGCAACAAGTTGCGCCAGCTCGACTTCCTGATGGCGGAGGCCGAGGCGGCGGGCGCGGACATCCTCGTGTCCACGGCGGGCAGCCAATCGAACTTCTGTCGCTCGCTGGCCGGCGCCGCGGCCAAGCGTGGCCTTGACTGCCATCTTCATCTGCGCGCGGCGACGGGAACGGCTTTCGTCGGCAATCTTCTGCTGGACACGATCCTGGGCGCGACAGTCACATTCACCCGGGTCACCGATCCCTGGGATCCCGTCGTGGCGCAGGAACTTGACGCGATTGCCGAGACCTACCGGGCAGCCGGGCGCAAGCCACGCGTCATCCAGCTGACCGGACCCGCCGCGGCCACCGCAGTTGCGGGCTGGGTGGCCGGGGCTGCCGAACTCGTCTCGGATTTCGAGGCAGGATCGGGCACGCCCGACGCGGTCGTCTGCGTGTGCGGCTCGGGCCTGACGCTGGCAGGCCTTGCGCTCGGGTTCAAGGAGCGGGGCTGCCCGGCGCGTGTGATCGGCATCAGCGCACAGCAGCCGGCATCGAGGCTGAAGCCCTGGATCGTCGCGTCGGCAAACCAGGCGGCTGCGCAGCTCGAGTTCGGTACGCGCCTTGGCGAGAGCGACTTCGACATCATCGACACGGTCATCGGCCCCGGCTATGGGCAGCCGTCCGCGGAAAGCCTGGAGGCGGTGCGGCTTGCCGGCCGGACGGAAGGCTTGCTGTTCGACCCCGTCTACACCGGCAAGGGCATCGTCGGCATAGGGGCGGCGCTGCGCGATGGGGTGCTGCGCAGCAGCGACCATGTGGTCTTCATCCATTCGGGCGGCACGCCGGGGCTTTTCGCTCACGGCGATGCCTTCGCCCCTGGGGGTGCGCGATGAGCCGCGCGGCCGGACCGGCGCGGCTCGACGTCCCGCTCGACCGCCCGGGAAAGTTCGTCGGCGCGCTTCGGATTCCGTTCTCCAGCGATCGCTCCGCTTATGGCGAGGTGGTCGTCCCGGTGGCGGTGGTGGCCAACGGCGAGGGGCCGACGGCGCTGCTCTCGGCCGGGCTGCACGGCGACGAGTACGAGGGCCAGATCGCGCTGGGCCGCCTGGTGCGGGACCTCGCCCCTGAGGCGATCCGGGGCCGGGTCATCGTGCTGCCATGCGCCAATCCGCCCGCCGCACTCGCCGGGCGGCGCACCTCTCCGCTCGACGGCGGCAACCTGGCGCGGCTTTTCGTGGACGATCCGGGCGCCGGGCCCACGGCTCACATCGCCGAGGGAATCGCTCGGCTGTTGCTGGCGCATGCCGACGTCGTGCTCGACCTCCACAGCGGCGGCGGATCGCTGGAATACCTCCCCTGTTCCTTCGGCCGGCTGCCGGCCGACACGGCGCTGGTCCCGCGGGTGGTGGAACTCCTCGAGGCGTTCGGCGCACCCCATGCTGCCGTCGTCCGACGCCCGGATGCACGCGGAACCCTCGTTGCCGCCGCTCTGGAGAGGGGCATTCCTGCAATCGCCACAGAACTCGGCGGTGGCGGCGGCGTCACGCGCGATACCGTCGCGCTCGCCGTCGCCGGTGTCCGGCGCGTCCTCGCCTGGATGGGCATTGATGCACGGAAGGATTCCGGCGGCCGATCCGCCGCCTCACGGCTTCTCGCCGTCGAGCCGTCGGGATTTGTTCGCTCGCCGGGACACGGAATGTTCGAGCCCGCCGTCATGCTGGGCGATGAGGTGACGGCCGGCGACCTTGCGGGGCGGCTGTCCGACCCCCAGCGGCCAGACCGGCCGCCGGAGAACCTGTTCTTTGCCGCCGGCGGCATTGTGATCTGCCGCCGCGTGCCGGCGATGGCCCAGGCGGGCGACGTCCTCTTCCATCTTGGAGAGGACGTCGACCGCGCCGCGCTTCTCAGCCGATGAGTTTCTGCACGCGTGCGGTGAGGTCGTCCATGGCCTGCTGGGGGGACTTCATGCCAAGGACCGCGGCCTCCGCTTCCTCCTTGAAGAAGTCGGCGGCCCGTGCGGCGTTATCGAACGCGGGCAGGGGCACGCGCGACACCTGCAGCACCTTCCGCTCGGAGTCCGCATACGGCAGTTCGGCCTTGATGCGCGGATCGTCGTAGGTTGACGCGCGGATCGGCCCGTTGCCGTTGAGCGCCGCGTTCACGGCCGCGTCCTTCGAGGACATGGCCTTGATGAAGGCCCAGGCGAGGTCCTTGTTCCTGGAGTTGTTAGGAATGGCCATGCTCCAGAACTCGACCTTGGCCGGCGCAACCTCGTACTTGCTTTTCAACTCGGCAGCGACGGGGAAGTAGGTCGTCTTGATCTTGCCGGCCACCTGGGACTTGCCGGGGTCATTGTAGAGGCCGTTTCGGCTCATCGAACTGACCGCCATGGCGGCCCGTCCCTGCTGCATCCACGTGTTGGCGTCCTCCGCCTTCATGCCGGTGAGGTTCTTCGGCACCGCGCCGGAGGTATACATGTCGCGGATGGCGTTGAGCGCCGTGACCATGGCCTTGGAGTTCGCGACGACCTTCATGTCCGGCGTGATGAAGTCCGCGTCCCAGGCCCGAGCCAGGGCGATGACCTCTGGATAGGCCACGCCCGGCAGGATGAACCCGACCACCGGCGTCCCGTCGGCGCGGGTGTAGGTGCATTTCTTCGCCACCTCGATGAATTCCTCCATCGTTTGCGGCGGCCCCTTGATGCCGCGCTCGGCGAAGATCTCCTCATTGTAGTGAAGCCCCGTGGAGGCGTGGCGGAACGGCATGGCGAACTGCTTGCCGTCGATGGTCACGCCCTTCACGAGCCCGGGAAAGATGTCGCCCACGTCGGCGACGGGATCCTTCGCCATGTAGGGCTCGAGGGGCTGGAACATCGAGGCGACGCGGGGCGTGGCATAGGTGTTCAGGATGAAGGCCACGTCCACGGTCGACTCGCCGAGGGACGCCTCGCGGAAAAGTCTGTCGTGAAGGGGGCCGGTCTCGAAGGTGACCCAGTTGACGGTCGCGCCCGTGGCGGCGGTGAACGGCTTCGTGACGTCTCCGCCCTTCGTGCCATTCGAGACGTTCTGGAGCACCCGGTGGGCGAAGACGTTGATCTGCTTGCCTTGCGCGAAGACGCCGGCCCCTGTCGAGGGAAGCGCCAGAGCGGCTGCGCCGCCCGCCAGGATGTGCCGTCTCGTAAAGGCCATGATCGATCCTCCCGGTATCTCCGTTGGGCTGTCTGCCAGCCATCAAAGACACGCGTCGGCTCGGATGCCAGTGAGCGCGCAGATGGCGTCGAGGCCCTCGGACTGGGTGTAGATTAACAACACAACTTCGACCGGACAAGCCGCTTCGCAGGTTGCCTCTACCCCATTTTTTAGATTTACTACATCAAGCGCAGCCGCGATCGATACCGTGAAGCCGCACGCCGGGAGCATGCCCCTTTCATGAGCGCGACCCCGCGCACCGCCTTCCCGTGGCCGGCCTTTGCGCTCGTTGCGCCGGTCCATATCCTGATCGGCGCGATCATCTTCGTGCCGGCCCTTTACGTCGCCTGGCTCAGCTTGACGCAGTCGTCGTTCGGCCAGCAGCCGATCTTCGTGGGTCTGGACAACTACCGGCAGGTCATCGGCGATCCGTACTTCTGGCGCGCCCTGCGCAACACCGTGATCGTCGTCCTCATCGTCGTGCACGTGGAACTGGTCCTTGGCCTGCTCATCGCGCTGCTGTTCGCCAGCGGGCTCAAGGCCATGCCGCTGCTCCTGGCCGCGGTGCTCGCGCCCTACGCCGTGAGCGAGGTCAGCGCCGTGGTGATGTGGCGCTACCTGTTCGACCTCGACGTCGGGTTCGTCAGCAGGGTGCTGGCCACGCTCGGTCTTCCGCAACTGGAGTGGGCGATCAACCCGACGCACGGGCTCGTTCTGGTCGCCCTGCTCAGCATCTGGCTGCATCTGCCGTTCACCTTCGTGATCCTCTACGCCGCGCGCCTCGCCATTCCGCGGGAGCTTTACGAGGCGGCCGAGGTCGACGGAGCGAGCCCCCTGCAGCAGTTTCGTCGGGTCACGCTGCCGCTTCTGATGCCGGCGATCCTGATCGCCGTGCTGTTCCGCTACATTTTCGCGTTTCGTCTCTTCTCGGAGGTCTGGCTCCTGACGGGCGGAGGTCCCGCCCGTCAGACGGAAGTCCTGGCCGTCTACCTGTATCTGGAGGCATTTCGCTACAACGCCTTCGGCGAGGCGGCGGCCACGGCCTGGTTGCTGGTTCTGGCCTCGCTGGTCCTGGCGATCTGGTACCTGCGGCGGCTCTACAGGGACATGTTCTCAAGCCATGCCGGGTAGGTCCGTGTTCCGATCGTTCCTGAAGTCCGTCGCGGTCGCGGCCATTCTGGTGTGGTCGCTGCTGCCGATCGCGCTCATCGTCGTCTCGTCGTTCAAGGCGGACCGGGACATCTTCGCGGTGCCGCCGCGGCTCGGCTTCTCGCCGACACTGGCCAACTACGTCGCGTTGGCCGAGCGTTGGGGCGACTTCTTCCTCGGCCTCCTGAACAGCCTGATCGTCACGACCGGCGCCACGCTGCTGGCGGTCCTCACCAGCGCCATGGCTGGCTACGCCTATTCACGCTTTCGCAACGGCCCCCTGGCCGCCAGTGCGTTCTTCCTGATCTTCATCCGGCTCATTCCGCCGATCGTGATCACACTCCCCCTGTTTCCCGCGGTGAACGCCCTCGGACTGAACGACACCCACCTCGTGCTCGTGGTGCTCTACGCGACGTTCTTCGTCTCACTCGGCACGCTGGTGATGCGGACCTTCATCGACCAGATCCCGAAGGAGATCGACGAGGCGGCGCACATCGACGGCGCCACGCGAGCGCAGATCCTGCGCAAGATCATCCTGCCGCTCTCCGCCCAGGGCATGGTGGCCGTGGCGGTGTTCGTCATCGTCTATGCATGGAACGAATTTCTCTTCGCCTTCATCTTCACCACCACGCGGGCGAAGACGGCGCCTCTCGTCATCTCCGAGATGATCGGCGCCGTCGAGGGCGTCGAGTGGGGCGTGCTGTTTGCGGCGTCCACCGTGCAACTCCTGCCCGTTCTCGTCTTCGTCGTCCTCGCCCAGAAACATCTCGTCGCCGGCCTGACCGCCGGCGCCACGAAGGGCTGATACCGGCTGCCCCAGGGAGACCCACATGAGTCCAGGCCAACCGCGTGCGTCCAGGCAGGATCATTCATGGCCCGATCCGGAACTCAGCCGGTTCGATCCGTTGTCGCGCATCATCTGCCTGGACGACTTCGATCGCGGCTTCTGCGGCTGGACGCAGCTCGTGGGCAACTACGAGGGCAGTCTCGATACGATGCTGCCAGGCTACGCGCAGCACACGTCGCCGATGCTCTCCACTCTGGCGCACTGGGATGCGGGGTCGCACGGGGGCGTGGACGGCACTTATGCGCTGAAGGTCGCGACCCGTCCGCGCCGTGGCGCGCAGAACGTGACGATCAAGCGCCTGACGTTCCGCAAGGCCGGACCGATCCGCATGGAGGCCTACGTCACCTTCAAGCCGGAAGCGACGCAGCTGCGCCTTTCGGAGACGGACGTGCGGTCGTTCGGCTTCCTCTTCGACCTGCAGGTGGGAGACACCTACGGCGCCGGTGGCGAGCGGGTGATGCCGCACGTTCGCTTCCTGAACGCTCAGGACGGCCAGCATGCCCAGCGCTGGCAGTTCAAGCGCAGGGCCGAACCGATCGTGCCGCTGGGCACCGAGAACAAGACCATCAGTCATTACCACCTCGCGCCGGAGGGATGGGAAGACCTCCCCGGAGCCAGCCAGCGGCTCTGCTACAACGAGATTCCGACCAAGGTGAACTGGCACTACCTCTGCTTCGACTTCGATCTCGCCGAAATGCGCTGCACCGGCTTTCGCTGCAATGACCGCGTCTTCGACGTCTCGGGTTTCGACAGCCTTCGCATCCCTGCGATGAAGAACCTGTGGTGCATGCTCAACCTCGCTTTTTTCGCCGAAACCGACACTGACAAGAGGGCCTTCCTCTATCTCGACTCGGTGTGCCTGTCGGGAGACTTCTGATGCGCGCCAGCACCAGCGCCATTGTGGCGCGCAACGAGACATGGACGGACGGCTCGGCCAGCGAGCCCTACGAAGCCGGATGGGCCGCGGAGGCGATCGTCTTCATCCGTGCTCTCACCCCCCCGGATGGGGAGGCCGGCATCGCGGTGATCGAAATCTCGCCCGATGGCATGCGGTGGGTCGCGGAAGGTTCGCGTCTGCCGATGCCGTCTCGGGAGGATGAGGTCACCGCCGCGCGTGTCTCGCATTTCGGGACGTGGCTCCGGGTGCGCGCGGAGATGCCGGCCGGGTCTGCCTGCCGCGTTCTGGTGACGCTCCATCTGAAGAGCTGACGGAGGTCGTGGGTCATGGGGGCATCGCAGCGCGAATCCGTGGATCCGCACGACGCCGGGAGCCGGATCCGACGCATCGCCGTCCACCCGCTGCGCGTGGTGCTGCCAAAGGCGCAGCGCACGTCTCAAGGCGACTACCCGGTCATCGAGATCCTCGTGGTCGAAGTGGAGACGGACTCAGGCGTGAAAGGCATCGGCGAGGCGCTGGCGCGACGCGGCGTGCGCGGCTATGCGGCGCTCGTCGAGGACGCGCTCGTGCCACGCCTGATCGGGCAGGACGCCCGCGACCGGCGGCGTCTATGGCGGACCATGCGGAGCGCGCTCACCGGGCGGCCGGGCGGGCAACTCGTGGAGGCCCTCTCGGCGCTGGACATCGCATTCTGGGACATTGCCGGGAAGCTTGCGGGCGAACCCGTCTTCCGCCTGCTGGGCGGGATGGGCCGCACCCGGGTCAACGCCTATGCGTCCTCGATCAACTGGCTGGATGACGCCACCGTCGAGGCCGAGGTCGCGCACGTCCTCGCCCTGGGCTTCCGGGAAATCAAGGTCAAGCTCGGTCACCCGCTGAGAGCGGCGCTCGACAGGGCTGCCCTCGTGCGCCGGCTGGCCCCGGATGTCGTGCTCGGCGTCGACGCCAACTGGGCCTACGACGTCGACGAGGCTATCACCATCGGACGCGGCCTCGCGGATCTGGGCTATGACTTCTTCGAGGAGCCGATCGTCCCTCACGATCGCGATGGATACAGGCGGCTGAGCCAGCACCTCCCGCTGCGGATCGCGGCGGGCGAGAGCGACTATGTCGCGTCCGAAGCGCTCGTCGCGCTGCAGGACCGGTCGATCGGGATGATCCAGCCGGACGTGACGCGGTCTGGCGGAATCACCGAGACATGGCGGATCACGGAACTGGCCGCCGCTCACCACGTGGCCTATGCGCCGCACGTGGGGTGGTCGGGAGCCATCTGCGTGGCCGCGAGCCTGCATCTCGCGGCGGCCGCGGAGACGTTCCGCACATTCGAGTGCATGGTCTACAGCAACCCCCTGCGCGAGGCGCTGTGTGCACCTCTGGTCGGATGCTCTACACAACTTGTCGACGGACAACTCGTGGTGCCCCAAACACCCGGTCTGGGCGTGACACTGGACCGGGACGTTCTCGAGGCGCATCGACTGGTCTGATGGCCGCGCAGGCACTGAACGGAAGACACCGACAGGCGGGCTGGCGAGCCCGCTTCATTCATGGCGAGATCATTGAATGCCCTCTCGTGTTGGCTGCACCACGGTGCCGCTACACCCAGGCTCGTGATCGATCGCTGAATTGCACGGGAGGAGACCCGCCATGATCGTCGTCACCGGGGGCAGCGGGAAGCTCGGCCGTGAGGTCGTCAGGGAATTGGCGGAGAACGGCCACGACGTCGTCAACCTCGACCGCGCGCCGCCGCCGCCCGGCGCCCCCGGGCGCTTCGTCCTCACCGACCTGACGGACTTCGGGCAGGTCATCGCGGCGTTCGCGTCCGTGGACGAGCGGACCCGGGACGTGACAGGAATCGTCCACCTCGCCGCCATTCCCGCGCCGGGCCGCGCGCCCAATCCGGTGATCTTCTCGACCAACACCCTCTCGACGTACCACGTCTTCGAAGCGGCCCGTCAGCTCCACATCCGCAACATCGTCTGGGCCTCGTCGGAGACCGTCTACGGCGTGCCCTTCGTGGACGGCGCCGTGCCCGTGCGCGTGCCGCTGGACGAAACCGTCGTCCGGCCCCACAGCGCCTACGCCCTCTCGAAGCGGCTGGGCGAGGAGATGGCGGAGCAGTTCTGCAACTGGGATCCCTCGCTCAAGATCGTCAGCCTGCGCTATTCCAACGTCCTCGCAGGCCCGGACTACGACCGCGTTCCCGCGGACTCGGATCCGGGATCGAAGCGGTTCAATCTGTGGTGCTACATCGACGCGCGTGACGGCGCGCGGGCCGCGCGGCTGGCCCTCGAGGCGAACCTCGTGGGTCATCACGTCGTCGGCATCGCCAATGACGACAGCGTCATGAACACGGACAACCGGGAGCTTCTGGAACGCTACTTCCCGGGCACGCCGGGCGCCGGCGACGTCACGTCCCACGGCGCCCTGATCGACACGACGCTGGCGAAGCGTCTCCTCGGTTTCCGCTCCGTCAACGGCTGGCGCCAGCGGGGAGGGTAGGTCGTCCTCGATCGAAACGAGGCGAACAAGTGCCGCGCGATCGGCCCGTGACGGGGGCGGGTCCCCGGGCGGGGCAACTGCGCTCGGGAGACTGCGGAACCAACAGTCGTTGATCCTCCACCACGCCGCTGACGGCGAACGATGACGGGCTAGGAACCAGCCGCGATGGGTCTCGCGACGACGGGCACATAATCCTCGAGCCCGTCCTCCGACAGCTGAACCGTCCTGCCGAGTTCGGCCGAACGATAGAGAGCCATCAGCATGCGAACGACCTCGACGCCGTCATGGAAGGTCTCCATCGGCACTTCGCCGCGCCGGAAGGCGTCGACGAAGTGGCGGTTCTCCATCGTGTATCCGTAGACGCCGGGCTCGTCCTCGAGGACCGGCATCTGGCCCTGCTCGGCGTTCTGCTTCTCGACCAGGTCTTCACCGACACTGCCGGTCACCGCGCGCGACAGGAACACCTTGAGCCCGGTGTTCAGCGAGCTGAACTCCATCGCGTACTCGGGACCCAGGAGTTCCAGCGTGATCCGCAGGCCAGGACCCACATACGCCCATGACGTCGTGGCCTCGATGAAGACTTCATTTCCGTCCGGGTCTTCGAGCGTCAGCATTCCGCGAGCGAAATCCTCGGCCGGCCGGGCGCTGTAGTCGACCGTGGGCCCCATGGCTGCCCGGAGGCGATCGACATAGGGCTTCCGCGTCCACTTGACGTTGGCGACGGTGGCGTTCGCCGAAACGAGGCGCAGAGCGTCGCGCGGCTCGCCCGGCGCCGTCAGCATGAACCGGCCCACCTCGACGCTGTGACACATCATGTCGGAGAGCACGCCGCCGCCCTGGCGCTCGCCCTGCCAGAACCAGGGTTCGTGCGGACCACTGTGCTCTTCCGCGGCGCGGGCGATATAGGGGCGACCGCTGGCCGGCACCGCCCGCCGCCAGATGATGTCCCGCCCGCGCAGGACGGCCGTCGAGAACAGCTGGTTCTCGAGGTAGCCGTGCAGCAGCCCGCTCTCCTCCACGAGCCGCAGCATCTCCCGGGCTTCCCGCACTGTCCGGGCCAGCGGCTTCTCGCATGCCACGGCCCGCACCGGCGTGTCCCCCGCCCTGACGACGCGGTGGATCTCCCGCATCGCCTCGAGCCGGCGATCGTTGGGATTGACGATCCAGACCGCATCGACCCGGCCCGACCTGAGCATCTCCTCGATGCTGCCGTAGGCGATGCACTCCCCGAGGTCCAATTCCCGCACCTTGGCCGCGAATGCCTCGCGGTTGGCCGGCGTGGGGCTGAAGACGCCGTTGACGACGACGTTGCGGACCCCGGTCAGGGATTGCAGGTGGAACTTCGCCATGAAGCCCGAACCGATGAAGCCGATGCGGAGCGTCTGAAGCTGCTGTCTGTCCACGTATCGCTCTCCGCGTTTCGGCGGGTGTCAGTCCCGCGGGTTGAGGGCGTCGTTCAAGGCATCGCCCAGCAAGTTGAAACCGATCACCACGACGACGATGGCGAGGCCCGGCCACACCGCCATCCATGGCGCCTCGACCAGGAACTGGCGCGCAGAATCGAGCATGCTGCCCCATGAGGGGGCCGGCGGAAGCTGGCCGAGCCCGAGGAAGGCGAGGCTCGCCTCCGCCAGCACCGCGATCGCCGTCGTGAGGGTCGCCTGCACCACGATGGGCGGCAGGACGTTCGGAAAGATATAGGAGACCAGGATGCGGGCGTGCGACAGCCCCACCGACACGGCCGCGCTGACATAGTCCTCGGCGCGGACGCTGAGCGTCTGACCGCGCGTGAGGCGGATGAAGGTCGGCGTCGCCGAGACGCCGATGGCGATCATCGCGTTCTCGAGGCTCGGCCCGAGAAAGGCCGCGAGCGCGATGGCGAGCACCAGGAAGGGGCAGGCCAGCAGCGCGTCGGTCACGCGCGAGATCACCATGTCCGTGATCCCCCCGAAGTAACCCGCGACGATGCCGAGCGGGACACCGATCAGGGTCGCGATGACCACCGAAATCAGGCCAGCGGCAAGGGACGCGCGGGCGCCGAAGATGACGCGTGACAGCACGTCGCGACCGAGATCGTCGGTGCCGAACCAGTGCGCGGCGCTCGGGCCTTCGCGGATCGCCATCCAATCGGATGCGCTGGGATCGTAGGGGGCGAGCACCGGAGCGAAGATCGCCATCAGCACGAAGCCGACGACGATGGCGCCGCCGATCACCGCCGACGGCTCGCGGATCAGGCGGCCAGGCACCGTTCCCGCGGCGAACAACCCGGGACGGGGCGGCAGCGAGGTGGATTGCGGGGCGGCGCTCACGACCGGATCCTCGGATTGAGGGCGGCATAAGCGATGTCGGCGACGAGGCTCAGGATCAGGAAGAAGGCCGCCGCGCACATGACGACGGCCTGAACGACCGCGTAGTCGCGGCTGAACACACCGTCCACGATCATCTTCCCGAAGCCAGGAATGCCGAAGACCTGCTCGGTCAGCACAGCCCCCGAAAGAAGCTGGCCGAACTGCAGCGTCGAAAGGGTGACGACGGGGATGAGGCCATTGCGGAGGGCGTGGCGGACGACCACGACGCGCTCCTTCAGCCCCTTCGCCCGCGCCGTCCGGATGAAGTCCTGCCGCAGCACCGTCAGCATCGAGCTGCGGGTGTGGCGCATGATGATGGCTGCGGAGGCCGTCCCCAGGACGACGCTGGGAAGCAGCATGGTGCGCAGGTTCTCGATGGGGTCCTCGAAGAACGGGACGTATCCGCCGGACGGCAGCCAGCCAAGCGAGACGGAGAACAGGAGGATGAGCATGATCCCGAGCCAGAAGCTCGGAATGGACAGCCCCGCGAGGCCGAAGATGCTGACCGCGTGATCCACAATCGAACCGCGTCGAAGGGCTGCGACGACGCCCGCCGAAACGCCGAAGACGATCGCGATCAGCATCGAGAGGATCGCCAGCTCGATGGTGACGGGAAGCTTTTCCAGGACCATCTGGCCGATGGGCAGGCCCGTGCGCACCGACCGCCCGAGATCTCCCGTCACGAAACCCTTGAGCCAGGCGAAGTACTGGTACGGGATCGGCTGGTCGAACTGGTACTTCTGGCGAAGATACGCGATGACCTCGGGACTGCGATCCTCGCCCGCGAGAGCCAGCACAGGGTCTCCGGGCAGCAGTTTCTGCAGCCCGAAGACAAGAATCGAGACCAGGAGAAGCGTCGGAATCGCCACCGCGATCCGATGGACCAGGAAGCGGAACATCCCTTCTCCGGTTACCGGCGCGCGGTCACTGGGCCGGCTTCACGCCCTTGAGACGCAGCAGGCCGTCCGGATAGACCTGGATGCCATCGACGTTGGCGCGGGCCGCGAAGATCCAGTTCGGGTGATAGATCGGGATCGTCGGCAGGTCGGTGAGGTAGATGCCGGTGGCCTTCGCATAGAGCTGCTTGCGCTTCTCGACGTTGCCTTCCGCGCGTGCCTCGTTGAGGACGGCCTCAAGATCCTTATTGCAGTACTTGTTGACGTTCTGGCCGCCGGTGCAGCCGAAGAACGCATACAGCGTGGGATCCGGATCGCCGCGCCCGCTCCAGTTGCCGATGTACATTTCGAAGTTGCCGGCGAGGTAGCGCTGGATCGCCGTCGTCGTCTCGAGCGGCAGCAGCTTGACGTCGAACCCGGCCTCCTTCGCCATCGTCTGGACGATCTGCGCCACCCGGGCATCGGTCAGCGAATTCTCGAAGGTCAGCTCGACCGGGACCGTCGTCGCCCCCGTTTCCGCGATCAGCTTCTTGGCGGCGGCGACGTCGCGGGCCGGGATCGGGTTCGACTTCGAGTAGAACGGATCCGACGGCGGGATCATCTGGTTGTCGGCCGTGTACTCGCCGTTGAAGGCGACCCGGTTGATCACGGTCCGGTCGATCGACAGTTCGAACGCGCGGCGCAGGCGGGCGTCCTTGCCGAGCGGCGAATTGGCCTTCTCCCCGTTGCCGACGTTCACCATCAGATGGGACACCGCGAGACCGGGAGCGCCGTGCAGCTTGAGGTTCTTGTCCTCGCGGATCGTCTTGATGTCGGTCGGCGCCATGCGCTCGGCGACGTCGATGTCGCCCGCCCGGACGCGGGCCAGGCGGACGGTCGAGTCGGCGATGTAGGAATAGACGATCTCGTCGTAGCCGTAGCTTGCCTTGTCCCAATAGCCGTCGTACTTCTGGACGCGGATCAGATCGCGCGCCTTGCGCTCGACGAACTTGTAGGGCCCGGCACAGACCGGGTTGTTCGCGAAGTCCTCCTTGGCGCCGGCGGCGGGCGAGACCATCATCCCCGCCCGGTCGCTGAGAACGGAGAGCAGCGGCGCGAAGGGCTCCTTGAGGTTCAGGCGCACCTGGTCGGGAGCCAGGACGTCGACGCTGGCGACGGCGGAGAGCTCGGCCTTCCGGCGCGAGTCCTTCATCGTCTGCATGCGCTCGATGTTGAACTTCACGGCCTCTGCATTGAACGGCGTGCCGTCATGGAAGGTCACGCCCTTGCGAAGCGTGAAGGTGACGGCCTTCTGGTCGGCCGAGACATCCCACTTCTCCGCGAGCTGGGGCACGATCTTGAGGTCGGGCGCGATGTCGACGAGCTTGTCGCACAGGGCCGCGAAGATGAACCGGCCTGTGTAGGTGCCGCCGACCGCAGGATCGAGGGCGTCGGGGTCGTCCTGGATCGCCACGCGGAGCGTCGCGGCATGGGCCGCGCCGACGACGAGCATGGGAAACAGCGCAGTGGCGAGCAGGATGGATCGGGTGTGGCGCATAGGGCTCCCCTCTGTTCAGGCGGGACTGGCCTGAACGGAATGGATGCACGGCCCCCTTTGTTTGTAAAGATGCCTGACGAACTGGGTCCATTCATGCTCCGAATGGTGACGCTCGCGGTCCGCTTTGCGGCGGCCCGATTGACAATCAGGCAGCGGTCCCCGCAATTTGGTTCGGAGCCTTGACGATCTCGGGTTGCATGACCGAAACACCCTCCTCATCCCTCCTGCGGCAGAACTCGCTGCGCGCCGTCTTCGAGGTCATGCTCGACCGCGGCCCGATCTCGAGGGCCGAACTGGCGCGCGTGACGGGATTGTCGAAGCAGACCGCGTCGGAGGTCGTCCGCGATCTGGAAAGTGGCGGATGGATTCGGCCGACCGGCCAGACCCATGGATCGGTCGGTCGCAGCGCAACCACCTTCGAGCTTCAGGAGAACAGGGCGTTTGTCCTGGGGGCCGACCTTGGCGGCACGAAGGTTCACGTCGCCCTCGCCAACCTCCTGGGGGCCATCGTCGGCCAGTCGACCGAGCCGACGGATCCGCGGGGCGGTGAACACGTCGTCAGGCAGATCAAGTCGATGATGCTCGAGATCGCCCGGACGGCGGGCGTCGATCCGAGCCGCGTCCGCTATGGCGCCATCGGCAGTCCTGGCGTTTTCGATCCGGATACCGGCCACATCGACATCGCGCCGAACATCCCCGGCCTGGACCGGATCGATGTCCGCGAGGCACTCCAGGAGGCGTTGGGGTGCCCCGTTGCGGTCGAGAACGACGTCAACCTGGCCGCCCTGGGGGAACGCTGGCGGGGCTGCGCCCGGGACGTGAAGTCGTTCGTCTTCGTCGCCCTCGGGACCGGGGTGGGCATGGGGATCGTCGCCGACGGCCGGCTCGTTCGCGGTGCGCGCGGCGCAGCCGGCGAGATCGCCTATCTGCCCCTCGGCAGCGATCCGTTCGACGCTCGCGGCTATCGGCTGGGAACGTTCGAGAGCGCGGTGGGCAGCGTATCGATCGCCGAGCGCTACAGGGCGATGGGAGGCGATCCCGCGCTCGACGTGCGCGGCATCTTCGACCGGATCGCGGCCGGAGACGCGGCGGCGGAGGCGACGATCGACGAGGTGGCCCGGCTGATGACGCAGGCGATCATGGCGATCAAGGCGCTTCTGGACCCCGAACTGGTGGTCCTCGGCGGCAGCATCGGGTGCCGACCGGAACTCGTGGCGCGGATCCAGGCTCTGGCGACGCGGTTCGTGGGGCCGTCGCCGAAGATCGCCGCGAGCGCGCTGGGCAGCGGTTCCACCCTGATGGGCGCGCTGGAAATGGGCCTCGGATGGCTTCACGCGTCCTTCCCGGGGCACGGCGCGTCGGGAAACGGCGCCATGCACATCAGCGAGGCGTAGTGTCACCCGCATCGACACCGGCGGAGCGGCCGGCCCGTGCAGAGCCGACCGACTGGAGGAAGAAATGCCAATGCGCGACTTCATGAAGCCCGGCAGGTCCGCCGCAATGGCGGGCCGCGGGATGGCGGCCACGTCCCATCCGGATGCCACCCTTGCAGCGATCGACGTGCTGCGGGCCGGCGGCAACGCAGTGGACGCAGCCCTGGCCGCCGTCGCGCTGCAGGGGGTCATCGACCCCCACATGACGGGAATCGGGGGTGACTGCTTCGCGCTCGTCGCGCGGCCCGGCCACCCGGTCGTGGCGATCAACGGCTCGGGCCGTACACCCGCCGCGGCCTCGATCGAGCCGCTGCTCGCGCAGGGCTTGGCAACGATCCCTGACGGGTCCGCGCACGCCGTCACCGTTCCGGGCGCCGTCGATGCCTGGTGCCTGTTGTCCGAGCGCCTGGGCCGGATCGGCATGGACCGCATCCTCGCCCCGGCCATCGCGGCCGCGCGGGAAGGCTTCGTCGTGACGCCGCGCGTCGCGCATGACTGGGCGGTCTATCAGGGCCGGCTGAAGGCGCACGCCGAAGCGGCAGCCCACTTCCTGCCGGGCGGCCATCCGCCGGCGCCCGGCGACCGGATGTCCAATCCCGCGCTGGCCGGCACGCTCGCGCGGATCGCCCGCGAGGGCCGCTCGGCCTTCTACGAGGGTCAGGTGGCGGAGGAACTCGCCTCGCTTCTCGCGGCCAAGGGCGGCAGCCACCGTGCGGACGATTTTGCGGGTCACCGCACGCAGGAGGTTACACCCATCTCGGCTCGCTACCGCGGCTACGAGCTCTTCGAGTGCCCGCCGAACGGCCAGGGTCTTGCGGCCCTTCTCATCGCGCGCATCCTGGAGGGCTTCGACCTCGCCGGCGAGACCTTGGGCGAAGCCGACCGCATCCACCTTCTCGCCGAGGCGTCGAAGGCGGCCTATCGGCAGCGGGATGCGCTGGTGTGCGATCCGGACCACCACCCGGTCGACGTCGACGGCCTTCTCTCCGAAGCCTCGATCAATGCGATGCGAGCCCCGATCTCGCTGGATCGGGTCCAGCAGCCGTCGTCCGACGAAAGCCCCGTCCATCGGGACACCGTCTACGTGTCGGTCGTCGATGGCGAGGGCATGGCCGTCTCGCTGATCAACTCGATCTTCTTCGCCTTCGGGAGCGGCATTTACGCTCCTCGCAGCGGCGTCCTGCTCCAGAACCGTGGCGCCGGGTTCCGGCTGGATCCCAGCCATCCGAACGCATTCGCGCCCGGAAAGCGGCCGATGCACACGATCATTCCCGCCATGCTGATGAAGGACGGCCGGCCGGTCCTGTCGTACGGTGTCATGGGCGGCCAGTACCAGGCGGTCGGGCACGCCCATGTCCTCTCCCGCATCGTCGACTGCGGCGACGATCCCCAGCAGGCCTCCGACCGGCCGCGCACCTTCGCGCATGACGGCGTGCTGACGCTCGAACCGACCGTGGATTCGGCCGTGGCGGCGGATCTCGAACGCCGGGGCCACCGGATTGCGATGGCGAAGGAACCGCTGGGCGGATGCCAGGCCATCTGGATCGACCGGGCGCGGGGCGTGCTGGTCGGCGGTTCGGACCATCGCAAGGACGGCATCGCGCTCGGCTATTGAGGGGCTGCGTGGAGACCATCGGCGCCAGGGACGATACGGACGGCGCGCTGCTGGAGGCGGCGGAGGTGACCTTCGCGCTGCCGCCGGGCGGCGACCGACCGTTCGCCGTGGAGAAGGTCTCGTTCAGCCTGCGGCGCGGGGAGATCCTGTGCCTCGTTGGAGAGTCAGGCTCGGGCAAGTCGGTCTGCGCGCAGGCGTTGCTGGGTCTCTTGCCGAGGGCCATCAAGCCCGTCGGCGGGCGGCTGAGTTTCGAGGGGCTCGATCTCTTCGACCTCTCCGACGAGGCCTGGCGCGAGCTTCGCGGGCGCCGCATCGCCATGATCTTCCAGGAGCCGATGACGGCGCTGAACCCCGTCATGCGGATCGGCGACCAGATCGCGGAGATGTTCGAGGCGCATGATCTGCTCACGCCTCACGAGCGCGCCGAACGGGCCCTGGCGCTGGTGGCGGAGGTGGGGCTCCCCGATCCCGCCCGGATCGTCCGCGCCTATCCCCACGAAATCTCGGGCGGGCAGCGCCAGCGGGCGATGATCGCGATGGCCCTCGCCCTAGAGCCCGCCCTGCTGGTCGCCGACGAGCCGACCACCGCCCTCGACGTCACGACGCAGGCCCAGATCCTGAGCCTGATCCGCGACATCCAGCGGCGGCGCAACATGGGCGTCGTCTTCATCACGCACGATTTCGGCGTGGTGCGCGACATCGCCGACGAGGTCGTCGTCCTCGAGAAGGGCAAGCTCGTCGAGGCGGGCCCCGTCGAGGCCGTCCTCAATCGGCCGCGTCACCCCTATACGAAGGCCCTCCTGGCTGCGGTCCCGACGCTGGACCCGCCCGACAGGTCGGCCGTTGCGGACGATGTCGTCCTGCGGGTCTCGGGCCTGACCAAGACCTATTCAGGACGAAGCGGCCTGTTCGCGGCCGCGCGGACGGTCCACGCCGTGAAGAACGTCAGTTTCACGATCGCGCGCGGCGAGACGCTGGGACTGGTCGGCGAGTCCGGGTCCGGGAAATCGACGGTGGCGCGCCTCGTCACCCGCCTGCTGGAACCCGACGGCGGCGAGGTCAGCATCGGCGGCCAGGATTTTGCCGGCGCGCGTGGGCACGACCTGCGGGTGGCGCGGCGCAAGATCCAGATGGTGTTCCAGGATCCCTTCGCCTCCCTCAACCCCCGGCGCCGCATCGGATTGAGCATTGCCGACGGCCCCATCGCGGCCGGGCTTCCCCCGTCCGAAGCGCTCGACAGGGCCCGCAGGCTGCTCGCGATGGTGGGCCTGGAGGCCGCGGCGCTGGATCGCTACCCGCA
Organism: Alsobacter sp. R-9; assembly: GCF_054612375.1. Classification (NCBI taxonomy): domain Bacteria; kingdom Pseudomonadati; phylum Pseudomonadota; class Alphaproteobacteria; order Hyphomicrobiales; family Alsobacteraceae; genus Alsobacter; species Alsobacter sp. R-9. The sequence continues at coordinate 105,022 of NZ_JBTSWJ010000016.1, forward strand.
CGAGTTTTCGGGCGGACAGAGGCAGCGGATCGGGATCGCCCGCGCGCTGGCGCTCGAGCCCGAGATCATCGTCGCCGACGAACCTGTCTCCGCGCTCGACGTGTCCGTCCAGCAGCAGGTTCTCGCCCTGCTGGAGGACCTGAAGGCAGAACTCGGACTGTCCATGCTCTTCATCACCCACGACCTCACGGTGGCAGCGCAAGTCTGCGACCGGGTGGCGGTGATGAAGTCTGGCGAGATCATCGAGATCCAGCCGGTTCGCGACCTCTTCCGCTCGCCGAGCGAGCCCTACACGCGCCAACTCCTCGCCGCCGTTCCCGGTCAGGGAGGGAAGGACCTTTCGCCCTCATGACTGGAGGTCGATGACCGCGCAGCGACCTCCCGGTGGTCGCCTGCCGTCGTCTCCGGTTCCTGATGGGAGAGGCTCTCGCTCTCGCGGATCCGCATCAGTTCACTTGAGTGGATCCGGCCCGCGCGGCTCGGAGAGGCAGGTCAGTCGGCGGCAATGGCCCGTCCCGGCCGCGACGTTGGCAAAGTCGGTATCGCGCTCTCGCCAGCGAGTATTCGCCGCCGCTTCCGTCCGCACGTCATCGACCGACCTCGACGATCTCCCCGAGGCTGGGGAACAGAACCGCCCTGCAGCGGTCGAGCCGGCTTTCCCGTTGCGCGTAGTTGGCCTGTGCGGTCTTGTGGCGAACCTCCTTCTCGAGGAGGGATGCCAAGGATTCCGCGCCGCGGCGATGAAGCTGTCGAGCCCGCTCCAGCGACTTGGCCGAGAACTCCGCCCAAGCCTTCATCGCCGCCACTTCGTCCGGCCCCTTGTCGCACCCTGCGTCCCAGGCGCGCCGGAATCGGGCGTACAGGGCTCCTGTGGAAACCTCGACGCCGCCGAAGTGCCTCGCCATTTCCCCCATCGCCTCGTATTGGGCGGCGACCGTCTCCAAGGACTTCTCTGCAACCACCAGCTGCTTTCGGTTCCAGATGTCCTTGAGCCGGGCGATCTCGAGCTCGATCACGGGGATGGCCTTCTTCCGGTAGAGCTCCTCCTTCTGCTCGAGCAGGGCCCGGTCACGCTCGATCTCAGCCTTCACCACCTCGATCTGGATCGCCGCGAGCATGCTCTGGTACCCGTAGGCGCGACCGTAATCGACGAACATCATCACGGCGATCTGGCGGTCGTCGACGGGCTTCGAGGCGGCTGGTTCCTCGGCTGCGGCCATCGGCCGTGAGCATAATGCCGCCATGGCCAGCGCTGCACCGGTGACCATTCTCCGAAACGCGGAAGACGTGCGGGTCGACGACGTTGCCATCTCGTCCCCCTGTCTCAGCGGCCGAAAAGGCGCACTACGCCGCCGCCGCCGTGGACGTTGATGGTCTGGCCGCTGACCCAGCCGCTGGCGGGCGAGCACAGCCAGAGCATGGCATTCGCCACGTCCTCGGGGCGGCCCGGCCGCCCCGTGAGCGTGTCGGGGTTTAGCATGCGCTGCTGCATGGCCTCGTCGATGCCGGCGTCCGCGTAACCGGGCGTGAGGACGGTGCCGATCAGCACGGAGTTCACGCGCACCTTGCGGGCCAGGAGATGGGCGAGGGAGACCATCATCTGGTTCAGCGCCGCCTTGGCCGTACCGTAGGCGAGAATATCGTACGCTGGCGTCGCCGAGGAGAACGAGCCGGAATTGGTAATCGTCGGGTTCGGGGCCTTCAGGAGGTGCGGCAGGCAGGCCATGCTCATCCGATAGGCGCTGATCGTGTTGAGCCTGTAGGAGGCGACGAAGTCGTCGTCGGCGATGGCCGTCGGATCGTCGTGGCGACCGCCCCACCCCACATTGTTCACCAGCGTGGAAATGCCCCCGAAGGCGGTGGCGGTCGCGGAGACCACTGCGTCGATCTGGTCGGCCTTGGTGACGTCGCACGCCATTCCGCGACAGTCGGCACCTGTCTCCGCGGTGATCGCCGCGGCCGTCTCCTGGGCTTTCGGCCCGTTCAGGTCCGCGATCATCACGCGGGCGCCCGCCCCGGCAAGTGTGCGGGCGATGGCGGCCCCGATGTTCTGGGCACCACCCGTGATGAGGACCGCGTGTCCCGTCATGCGGAACTCGGCGAAGGCATCGAAGGCCATGGGTCGTCTCCGGTCGTGGTCGCGTGGCCTGCGGCCACTCAGTCGAGTTCCTGCACGCCGCCGCCGCTGACGGTCAGCACCTGGCCGCTGATCCAGCTGGCGGCGGGCGAGCAGAGGAAGAGCGCGGCGTTCGCGATGTCCGCGGGCTCGCCGAGCCTGCCGAGCGGCGTGTGGCGCAGCATCGCCGTCTCGATCTGCGGCGTGAGAACGGAGGCCAGGGCATCGGTGCGGATGGCACCGGGCGCGATGGCGTTGACGCGGATGTTCTTTGGGCCGAGATCGAAGGCCACGTTGCGGGTGAGATGGTTCACGGCTGCCTTGGAGGAGCCGTAGGACGCCATCCGCCGGTTCTTGTTCTCCGCGGCCATGGAGGAGACGTTCAGCACGGCGCCGTGACCAGCTGCCTCCATGTGCGGCGCTGCAAGCTGGGTCAGCCGGAACAGGGAGAAGACGTTCAGCTCGAACGCCCAGCGGAAATCCTCCATCGGCATGTCGAAGGGCTTCGGCCCGCCGCCGCCCGCGTTGTTCACGAGGACGGTCAGGCGACCGAAGGTTTCCACGGCGCCCGTCACGGCGGCCGCGAGCTGGTCGGGCCGGGTGACGTCGCATGGCAGGGCGAGGGCCCGGCCTCCCGTCGCCTCGATGGCCGCAGCGACCTCCCTTGCGCCGTCTTCGGTGCGATCGGTGACCACCACCTTCGCCCCCGCTCCAGCGAAGGTGAGGGCGATGGCTTTGCCGATACCGGCACCGGCACCGGTCACGAGGGCGACGTCTCCATCGAGACGAAACCGCGAGGGGTCGAACATGGGCGTCCTCCTGCGCGGACCGTCCATAGTCTCACCCCGCAGGACAAGACTGTACCTGCTCAGGCCGGGCGCTTTGTTCCCGCTATGATCCGGCTCATCGTCTGCGCCATCCGGAGGACGCGTTCCATCGACCTGGCATCGAGCGCGCCGACCCCATCGATTTCGTCCCGGGCCACGGGAGTTCCCTCGCGCAAGGTCACCACCCAAACGCCTCCCCTTCGCTGCTCCACCCACCCACGCGCCCGGAGCTTGTCGAGCTTGCGCCGCACGGTCTGGCGCGGAATCCCCGTCACGTCGGCGATCCGCGAGGCATTGATGCCGCGCGATGCCGGTTCGGCCCTTGGCTCCAGGGTTCCGTCAGGCCGGGCCATGAGCAAGGCCCTCACATGCACTTGGCCCAGGACGGCGAGCACGAGCATCTCCTGCAGATCCCCATCGAAGACCCGGCAGCAGTCGGTCAGATGCTCCGTCAGGAACTCGACGTAGTGGTAGCGCAGCTGCAGGGCCTGGTCGGTAGGAAGCGATGGATCGTCGTTCAATGTCTGCGCCCTTCCGAAGGATGGACATCGGATCTGATGCATCGAGCGTGATGTCGGCAAGCGCCGCGCGCGGCAATCCCGATCTCCACGGCAACATGCTTGCCGCGTCCCTGCCCTTGCCCGGCCCGATCTGGTCGAGGAGCGCAATCGGGGGCATCGGCAAGTCCGTGCGGCCCTCGATGTTGGAGCCGTCCCGATGCCGACCGGACGATGCACAATTCTTCACAAAAACCTGCGTTCGCAAATCGCGGCGAGCAGCCAGTATGGCGCGAGACGCTGCAGCAAGGTCGGGACGACAAGGACGGCTTTCGCGGTCGCCCACCGGGGTCAAGGCCAGGGGTTCGACCTGAAAAGCGCTGGTGCCTGCAGGAGAAACGGATGAGCGCCAAGGCGAACAGAATGCGGGAGCGAACCCCGATCCGGGCCGCGCGAGGTCTCCTCCACCTCTCGGACGGCCAGATGGCACGAGATGCACAAAACCTTGCGGCGGTCGAAAAGGCTTTGTCGGCCGCATTGTCCGACCACTTTGACCGGCTGAGGGGAGAAGAGGCTTTTCCCAGCGTCGACATGCGGGATGATGGTGATCACATTGCCATCGACGCAGACATCCCGGGCGTCGAACCAAAGGACGTCACCGTCTCCTTCAGGGAGGGGCGGCTCGTCATCCGTGGCGAGCGGAAGAGTGCACATGCGGAGCTTGGCGCGAACCATTACCTCGCAGAGCTTCGCCACGGGACCTTCGAGCGCATCCTTCCAGTCCCGGACGGCATCGCGGAGAACCTGATCGCGGTCAGTTTCGACAAAGGCGTTCTCTCCATCCTCTTGCGGAAACTCGCGCGTGACGTCGCATCCGGGGATGGGGCATCCGGGGCAGGGCCCTAGGGTCTGTACTCAATAAGGTCTAGCGGCGCGGTGGCGATGCTGATTCAAGGCTTCTGGAAAGGAGCCTTGTCAT
>NZ_JBTSWJ010000017.1:0-107208 GCF_054612375.1 Alsobacter sp. R-9
TACGACAAACTCGCACGCAACTACCTCGCAGGCGCACTCATCGCCGCCACTTGTGCTTACTGGATCAATTGAGTCCGGACCCTAGGGCGTCAGCCGCCCCGCTTCAGCATGGCGACGAAGAAGCCATCCGTGCCGGTTCGCCGGGGCGTGAGCTGAAGTGCGTGCCCGCGAGGTGATCGGTGGGCCGCCAGCGCCGGCAGGCGGGCCGCGCCGGCGACCTCATCCGGAGACAGCAGCGAAAAGCCGCCGTTCCGGCCGAGGAAGGCACCGACAGCGTCGTCGTTCTCGCGGGGAAGAATGGAACAGGTGATGTAGGCGATCCGCCCGCCCGGCCTTACCAGCGGCGCGGCGCGGTCGAGCACCGTCGCCTGGTCCGCGACGCGGCCGTCGAGGCTCGACGGCCGCACGCGCCATTTGGCGTCGGGGCTGCGACGCCACGTTCCCGTTCCGGTGCACGGCGCGTCGACGACGACGAGGTCGGCCCTGCCGGCGACGTCGGACAGGGGCTCCTCCCCCCGCTCACGCGGCGTCCGCACGTCGACGATGCTCACGCCCGCGCGCTCAAGGCGTTCCCAGATGTTGGCGAGGCGGCGCCGGTCGCTGTCCGTGGCGTAGAGCGTCCCCTCGTTGCGCATCGCGGCCGCGAGCTCCAGCGTCTTGCCGCCGCCGCCGGCGCAAAGGTCGACCACCGTCATGCCGGGTGCGGCGCCGCAGAGAAGGCCCGCGAGCTGTGACCCTTCGTCCTGGATCTCGACGAAACCTCGCCGGTAGGCCGGTTCGGCGGTGACGGGCGGCGGGCGACCGTCGTCGGGCACTGCGATGCGCAGCCCCAGCGGCGAGAGCGGCGTCTCCACGGCGCCCAGCGGCGCGAGTTCGGCCTTGGCGGTCGCGCGATCCGCCTTGAGCGTGTTCACCCGCAGGTCCACCGGGGCGCGCTCCGCCAGGGCGCGGCCTTCCGCGACGCGGCCTTCGCCGAAGCCGTCGGCGAGAAGAGGGTCGAGCCATTCGGGATAGTCGCCCGCCACCCAGGCCGGGGCATCCGCGAGAATGGTGGCGGGATCCCGAGCCAGAGCAGCCTCCTCCGCGGCGGACAGGGGTTCCGACGCGAACCGCTCGCCGGAGAAGAGCGGCGCCATGCGATCCCGCGGCCATCCGCGCGCGAGCCGCAAGGCTCCGATCAGCGTGGCCCGCGGCCCTTCGGCCCCCATCAGCCACGCGGCCGAGGCCCGGCGGCGCAGGGTGTCGTAGACGAGGCTGCCGATGGCGGCCCGGTCGCCGGACCCGGCGAACCGGTGCGCGAGGCCCCAGTCCTTCAGCGCGTCGGCGGCCGGCCGGCGGCGCGTCTCGATGTCGGCGAGCACCTCGATGGCAGCGGAAATCCGGGCGGCGGGCGTCAAGGGCGGCTTCTCCGACCGGTCAGGGTAAGGACAGCGCGAGGACGATGGCTAGCGACATCCCCGCCGACGCCGCGACACCCACGAGGACGAGGCGGTAGCGCGGGATCACGAGAACCTGCGTCCGCGCAGGCCAGACGAGCGGCAACGCTCACATCCTCGTCGGGTAGTTCGGGCTCTCGCGGGTGATCGTGACGTCGTGCACGTGGCTCTCGCGCAGACCGGCCGAGGTGATGCGCACGAACTCCGCCTTCTGCCGGAACTCCGGCAGCGTGCGGGCGCCGACATAGCCCATGGCGGCGCGCAGGCCGCCGGCGAGCTGGTGCAGCACGGTCCCGACGGGGCCCTTGTACGGCACCTGGCCCTCGATGCCCTCGGGCACCAGCTTCAGCGTGTCCTTGATGTCCTGCTGGAAGTAGCGGTCGGCCGAGCCGCGGGCCATCGCACCGACGGAGCCCATGCCGCGATACGCCTTGTAGGAGCGGCCCTGGTAGAGGAACACCTCGCCCGGGCTCTCGTCCGTGCCGGCCAGCAGCGAGCCGATCATCGCGCATTCCGCCCCTGCGGCCAGAGCCTTGGCGAGATCTCCTGAGAACTTGATTCCGCCGTCGGCGATGACCGGCGTGCCCGTGGCGGCCGCAGCCTCCGCCGAGTCCATCACTGCCGTGAGCTGCGGCACGCCGACACCGGCGACGATGCGCGTGGTGCAGATGGAGCCCGGGCCGATGCCGATCTTCACGGCGTCGGCGCCGGCGTCGATGAGGGCGCGGGTCCCCGCCGCCGTCGCCACGTTGCCGGCGATCACCTGAACGGCGTTCGACAACTTCTTGATGCGGCCCACGGATTCCAGCACGCGCTGCGAGTGTCCGTGGGCGGTGTCGACGACGATGACGTCGCATCCGGCGTCGATCAGGAGTTCGGAGCGGAGGAAGCCCTGCTCGCCCACCGTGGTCGCGGCGGCCACGAGCAGGCGGCCGGCCGTGTCCTTGGAGGCGTTGGGGTGGGCGACCTGCTTCTCCATGTCCTTCACGGTGATCAGGCCGATGCAGCGATAGTGGTCGTCGACGACGAGCAGCTTCTCGATCCGGAACTGGTGAAGGAGGCGCTTGGCCTCGTCCTGGCTCACGCCCTCGCGAACCGTGACGAGCCGGTCCTTCGTCATCAGCTCGGAGACGGGCTGCTGCGGGTTGGTGGCGAAGCGCACGTCGCGGTTGGTGAGGATGCCGACGAGCTTGCCGGGGCGTCCGGCCGGGCCGCGCTCCACCACGGGAATGCCCGAGATGCCGTTGCGCTTCATCAGGGTCAGCGCGTCGTCCAGGGTCTCGTCCGGGTGGATGGTGAGCGGGTTCACCACCATGCCGCTCTCGAACTTCTTCACCGCCTTCACCTCGGCCGCCTGTTCCTCCGGCGAAAGGTTGCGGTGGATGACGCCGATGCCGCCGGCCTGCGCCATGGCGATCGCGAGGCGGGCCTCGGTCACCGTGTCCATGGCCGAGGAAACGATGGGCAGGTTCAGCGAGATCGACCGCGTCAGGCGCGTGCGGACGTCGACGTCCGACGGCATGACCTCGGAATGGCCGGGCTGCAGCAGCACGTCGTCGAAGGTGAGCGCCTCGCGGATGGGCATCGCCAACTCCTTGTCGCTCCAACGAGGGAGCCATAAAGCCAAGGCGCCGGAGCCTGAAGGCCCGGCGCCCGCATCAATGGGTTGGCGCGTGCTGTTATCACGAACGCGGTCGAGTCGAAAGCGGCCCGGCCGCACAGGGCTGCTCCGCGCCGGGGGCGGAGCCGGAGCACGATTCGTCAGTCGTCGCGGGTCTCGTCCGCCGCCTTGCGTCCCCGGAACCCCGTAGCCAGCACGTAGAGCTCGGCGGAGTCGGCGCGGCTCGCGGCCGGCTTGACGTGCCGGACAACGGCGAAGTCGCGCTTGAGGTCGGCGAGCAGTTGCCCCTCGGTGCCGCCCTGCAGCACCTTGGCGACGAAGGCACCGCCCGGCGCCAGAACGTCACGGGCGAACTCGGCCGCGAGTTCGGCCAGCGCGATGATCTTCAGGTGGTCGGTCTTCTTGTGGCCGGTGGCGTTCGCCGCCATGTCGGACATCACCACGTCGGCGGGGCCGCCGAGCATCTCCGTGAGCCGGGCCGGCGCATCCTCCGCGAGGAAATCCATCACCGTGAACTCGACGCCGGGCAGCGGGTCGATGTCGAGCAGGTCGATGCCGATCACCCGCCCCTGCCCTTCCGCGGACTTCACCTTGGCGGCGGCGACCTGCGACCACCCGCCCGGCGCGGCGCCGAGGTCGACGACCTTCTGCCCCGGCCGGAACAGGCGGAACTTCTCGTCCATCTCGATCAGCTTGTAGGCGGCGCGCGACTTGTATCCCTCGCGCTTGGCGCGGGCGACGTAAGGGTCGTTGAGCTGGCGCTCCAGCCAGCGCGTCTGCGAGACGGTGCGCTTGCGCGCCGTCTTGACCCGCTGCTTCAGCGAGCGTCCGCCCTCTCGCCCCGATCCGCCGGTCGGCCCGCTCATGGCGCGCTCCCCCGGCGAGGGCTCCAGGTGCCATCCTCGCTCATCAGTTGCATCAGGATTCCTTCCCGCAAGCCGCGGTCGGCGATCCGAAGGCGGTCGGACGGGAACGCGCGGCGGATCGCCTCCAGGATCGCGCAACCCGCCAGCACGAGGTCGGCGCGTTCCGGGCCGATGCACGGGTTTGCCGCCCGCTGGCGAAAACTCATGTCGAGCAAACGCTCCAGCACCTCGCCGACATCCTCGTCCTCCATCCAGAGGCCGTCGACCCGCCGCCTGTCGTAGCGGGGCAGGCCGAGATGCACGCCGGCGATGGTCGTGACGGTTCCGGACGTGCCGAGCAGGTGGAATCGCCCGCAGGCCTGCACCCCGTCGAGTCGCTCGACGAACTCGGCCAGGAGTCCCTCGACCTCGCGGACCATCCCCTCGAACGACGCCCGCGTCACCTCGACGCCGCCATGGCGTTCGGCCAGCGTCACGACGCCGACCGGCAGCGACGTCCAGGTCCTGACGCGCTCGGACGGTCGCGCGCCACCGCGCGGGCGTTCCAGCCAGACGAGTTCGGACGACCCGCCACCGATGTCGAAGAGCAGGACGCCGTCCGCCTGGGGGTCGGCCAGACCCGCGCAGCCGGCCACCGCGAGATGGGCCTCCGTCTCGCGGTCGACGATCTCGAGGTCCAGTCCGGTTTCGTCCCGGACCCGGGCGATGAACGCCTCGCCGTTGACCGCGGCCCTGCACGCCTCGGTGGCGATCAGGCGCGAGCGCGTGACGCCCCTCGCCTGCATCTTGCCGCGGCACACCCTCAGCGCGTCGATCGTGCGGTCGATGGCCCCGTCCCGCAGGACGTTCGACGCGCCGAGTCCCTCGCCAAGCCTCACGATCCGCGAGAAGGCGTCGACGACCCGGAACCCCTCCGAGGAGGGGCGCGCCACCAGCAGCCGGCAATTGTTCGTGCCGAGGTCCAGGGCCGCGTAGGTGGGGCCGTGGGCACGACGCTCCGGCCGTCGGATCCGCTGCGGGCCGGCGTCGTGGGTTCCGTTGCTCACCTCAGGCGCGGCCCGTGCGGACGTCTCGTCCAGGACCGGAGTCGCCTCGGCGGCATGGTCGTCGACCGGCGACACGAAAGCCTCTCGTACTGTTCGGGGAAAGCTTATCAACCCCGTCACCCGAATGCCAAGCTTGGCGGCAGCGCGAAGGCGGGCCGGGAACGGACCCGGTCAGGCCGCGTTGGCACTCCCGCACCTGGAAGACGGGAGTTTCAACATGCGTTTCATGATCATCCTCGCCACCGGACTGGCCTTCGCCTCGCCGGCCGCCGCCTCGGTCGCGGCACCGGGAACGGCGCGGCCCGGCCTCGCCCCGGTGACGACCACCAAGGCCCAGGTCATCATCCGCGAGCGACGCGGCTGGGACGACCGCGACCACCGGCGTTACGAGCGGCGCTATCGTCGCGGGTGGGACGGGACGACGGGGCAGATCTGCCGCGAGCGGGTCACCTACCGCCTGAACCGGTTCGGCGAGCGCGTGCGGCGTGTCGTGCGGGTGTGCCGCTAGGCTCAGTCGGCCGAGGGCTTCCCGGTCCTCATCCGCTTGACGTCGGAGCGGCGGCTCTTGCTCTCGAGCCGCCGCTTCTGCGACCCCAGCGTCGGCCGCGTCGGCCGGCGGACCTTGGGCCGCACGGCGGCCTTCCGAAGCAGTTCGAACAGCCTCTCTCGCGCATCCTGCCGGTTGCGGTCCTGCGTGCGGAACTGCTGGGCGATGATCACGATGACGCCGTCGGCCGTCATCCGGCTGCCGGCGAGGCCGCGCAACCGCTCCTTGACGTCGTCGGGAAGCCCGGGCGACGCCAGCGCGTCGAAGCGAAGCTGGACCGCCGTCTCGACCTTGTTCACGTTCTGGCCGCCGGGACCAGACGCGCGCACGAAGGTTTCTTCGAGTTCGCGCTCGTCGATCACGATGCGGGGAGCGACGCGGATCAAGGCACCCTCCCCGCCCCTGCGGCGTCACATCACGATGACGCGCGTCCCCACGCCGACGCGGTTGTAGAGGTCGATCGCATCCACGTTCCGCATCCGGATGCAGCCAGAGGAGGCGGCGCGACCGATCGTCTCCGGCTCATTGGTGCCGTGGATGCGGTACAGCGTGTCGTGGCCGTTCTGGTAGAGGTAGAGGGCGCGGGCGCCGAGCGGATTGTCCGGCCCGCCCTTGGTGGGACGCACGTGCGGCCAGCGCTTCACCATTTCCGCCGGCGGCGTCCAGTTGGGCCACTCGGCCTTGCGCGCGATCTCCGCGACGCCGGTCCAGCCATAGGCCTCGTCGCCGGTGGCGACGCCGTAGCGGATCGCCTTCCCGCCGGGTTCCACGAGGTAGAGGAACTTGTTGCGCGTATCGACGATGACCGTGCCCGGCTTCTCGGAGGTCTGGTAATCGACGCGGTAGCGCTCGAACGGGAGGTGGACGTCGAACGTCGGCACGAGCGCCATGTACTCGACGTCGCGTGCGCTCATCTGCGGGCCGGGCACCGGCTCGTACTTGCAACCCGCGGCCGTCAGGCCGGCGACGAAGGCGAGGGTGAGCGCGGCGAATCGCATGCCAAATCCGTTCTTCGCAACAGGAGCGTCAGGACACTCAACGTCGAGATGGTTAATGTGAGGCTAAGGCCTCGAGTTGCGGGCCTTGACGAAGCCGGCGGCCCCGCTTTAGGCGCCGCCATGATCGACGTCAATGCTGCCGGGAACCATTGGCGAATGGACGCATCCCGTCACTTCGTCGACAATCATCGTCCCGAACCAGAAACGCCGGGCCGGAAACGCAGTGTCAACGCTCTACATCTCGCACCCCTGCTTCGTCCGCCACCAGACGCCGCCGGGCCACCCCGAGCGGCCGGACCGGATCCGGGTCGTGGAGCGCATTCTCGAGCATGAGCGATTCCAGCCGCTCGCCCGCGAGGCTTCGCCGATCGTCGATCCCGCCGCCGTCCTGCGGGCCCACCCGGAGAGCTATGTCCGCGCGCTCGAGGAGGCAGCGCCCGCCGAGGGTCTTATCCAGCTCGATGCCGACACGACCATGTCGGCGGGAACGCTCGAGGCCGCGCAGAGGGCCTCCGGCGGCGCGGTGCTGGCTGTCGACGAGGTCATGACAGGCAAGGTCGCGAACGCGTTCTCCGCCGCGCGCCCGCCGGGGCACCACGCCGAACGGGCAACGGCGATGGGCTTCTGCTTCTTCAACCACGCGGCGGTCGCCGCACGCCACGCCCAGGCCGTGCACGGCGCAGAGCGGGTGGCGATCGTCGACTGGGACGTCCACCACGGCAACGGCACGCAGGACATCTTCTGGTCCGACCCCTCGGTGATGTACTGCTCCACCCACGAGATGCCGCTCTATCCCGGCACCGGGGCGTCGAGAGAGACGGGCGAGCACAACACGGTGGTCAACGCGCCTCTGCGCGCCGGCGACGGCAGCCACGAATTCCGGGAAGCATTCGAGGTGGCGATCCTGCCGCGGGTGGAGGCGTTCCGTCCGGACCTCATCATCATCTCGGCTGGATTCGACGCCCATGTGCGCGATCCGCTGGCGAACCTCAATCTCGTCGAGGCGGACTTCTCCTGGGCGACGGCCCAGTTGATGGACATCGCCGACAAGTCCTGCAACGGGCGAATCGTCTCGCTGATGGAAGGCGGCTACGACCTCGAGGGGTTGGCGCGCTCCGTCGCGGCCCACGTCATGACCCTGATGCGCGGCGGCTGAGGCGCCCGGACCACGCTCCCGCGACCGCACGGCCTCCCATCGCGCCCCACCGCGCGCTGATCCCAACGCTCCGCTCTCGCTGCGTGAGGCGCGCCCGTCACACGGGCGGCGCCTGCGTTTTCCGAACCTTGCTGCACCGCAGCACCGCTCTCCCGAGGCGCCCTGCGACAGTGGCGCGGTGGGACCCATCATGAATTGAGTTGCGCCCCTCAGAGTTGCGCCTATCATGCGGCCAACGACAACCTGGGGAGGATGGCCCATGAGGCTGATCAGGACGCTTGCGGCCGCGACCGCCGTGACTCTCGCCGGTCTGACCGGCGCCCTCGCGCAGACCACGGTGAAGTGGCTGCACATCGAGGTGAACCCCAACCACGTGAAGTTGTGGGAGGAAGCCGCCCGTGCCTACGAGGCGAAGAATCCGGGCGTGAAGATCGAGATGTCGTTCCTGGAGAACGAAGCCTACAAGGCGAAGGCTCCGACGCTCCTGCAGTCCAAGGACCGGCCGCACATCATCTACAGCTGGGCGGGCGGCGTCCTGCAGTCGCAGGTCGAGGCCGGCGTCATCGAGGACATCACCGAGGCGACGAAGGGGTTCACGGACACCCTGCCCCCGGCGGCCGTCAACGCGTTCAAGGTCGACGGGAAGCTCTACGGCATCCCGATGAACGTGTCGCAGGTCGGGTTCATGTACAACAAGGAGCTCTTCGCCAAGGCCGGTGTGGATGCGACCAAGATCAAGACCTGGGACGATTTCCTCGCCGCGGTGAAGCAGATCAAGGCCGCCGGCATCACGCCGATCATGGTCGGCGGTGCCGACAAGTGGCCGCTGCACTTCTACTGGACGCATCTCGCCGTCCGCCTCGGCGGCAAGAACGGCATCGTCTCGGCCATGAAGGGCGAGAACGGCGGCTTCGAGTCGGAGACGTACGTGAAGTCGGCAGAGCTCTACAAGCAACTCGTCGACCTGCAGCCGTTCCAGAACGGCTTCCTCGGCTTCAAGAACCCGCAGGCGGTCGGCGCGTTCGGCGACGGCAAGGCGGCGATGATCCTCGCCATCAGCAGCTTCTACCACACGCAGAAGGCGCTGGCGGCGGACAAGGTCGGCCTGACCGACGACAAGATCGGCTGGTTCGACTTCCCGACCGTTCCCGGCGGCAAGGGCGAGCCCACCGACACGCTCGGCGGCATCAACGGCTGGCTGGTGACGAAGGGATCGCCGAAGGAAGCGGTCGACTTCCTGAAGACGCTGGTTTCACCGGAGGTCCAGACCAAGGCCGCCGCTGCCAACTTCATCATCCCGGTCGCCAAGGGTTCGGAAGCCGGCATCGTCAGCCCGTTCATGAAGAACATCTCGGCGAACCTCGCGAAGTCCGGCTACCACCAGAACTTCTACGACCAGGCTCTCGGCCCGAACGTCGGCCGCGTGATCAACGACGCCTCGGCCGAGATCGCCGGCGGAAGCATGACGCCCAAGCAGGCCGCCAAGGCCGTCAACGACGCCTGGAAGCAGGGCAACTGACCAGCCCCTTCCCCTCCCACGCCGGGCCGCCCCCACCACGGGCGGCCCGGCACGCCTTCACGAACCCGGACGCCTGATGGCCACCACATCGATCAGCCTGCGACGGCGGGACGGCGCCTTCACGGCCGTCATCCTGTTCCTGCCGCCGGCACTCCTCCTGTTCACGATCTTCGTGGTCATGCCGATCGTGGAGGCGGCCTGGTATTCCGGCTTCAACTGGAACGGCTTCGGCACGCCCACGCGCTGGGTGGGCTGGAACAACTACCTCGCCGTGTTCGACACGCGGGCCTTCCACCTGGCTCTGCGCAACAACGGCCTCATCATCCTCGTCTCGCTGCTCGTCCAGCTCCCGCTGGCGCTGACGCTGGCCATCCTGCTGGCGGACCGCTTCACCGGGGCGGTGGCGCTGCGCATGCTCTTCTTCCTGCCCTACGTGCTGGCGGAGATCGCCACCGGCCTGATCTTCAGCTTCGTCTACGACGGCGACTACGGGCTGCTCGCTGCCATCTACCGGTTGTTCGGGGCGGAGGCGCCACACCTGCTCGCGAGCGCCGACACCTCGATGCTCGCCATCCTGATCGTCGTCGTGTGGAAGTACTTCGGCTTCCACATGATGCTGTTCATCGCGGCGCTGCAGGGCATGGACCGCAACCTCGTGGAGGCGGCGCGCATCGACGGCGCCTCGCGCTGGCAGGTGCTGCGCTTCGTCGTGATCCCCCTGCTCTATCCGACGATCCGGCTCTCGGTGTTCTTCGCCATCGTCGGCTCGCTGCAGCTCTTCGATCTCGTCATGCCGCTGACGCGCGGCGGCCCGGCCGACAGCTCGCAGACGATGGTCAGCTTCCTCTACACGCACGGCGTGATGCGCATGCGGGTGGGCTTCGGCAGCGCCATCGGCGTGATCCTGTTCGTCATCTGCGCCACCTTCGCCTTCACCTACAAGCGCTGGATGATGCGCGATGAATAGCGCCTCCGAAGCCGGGTCCCGCGCCGACCTGACGACCCTCTACAAGGGCCTGTTCCTGACGGCGGTCGTCGTCTTCGTCGCGGTGCCGCTCATCGCCACCGTGCTCGGCGGGTTCAAGAGCCTGGGCGAGTTGCGCTCCAATCCCTTCGGCCTGCCGCAGGTGTGGGAGTGGTCGAACTACGCCGACATCCTTTTCTCGCAGCGCTACTGGCAGCTGCTGCGCAACTCGACGATCATCGCCACGCTCAGCGTGATCCTGACGCTCATCGTCGCCTCCATGGCGGCGTTCGTCTTCGCCCACATCCAGTTCTTCGGCAGCCGGATGCTCCTGTCGTACATCACGATGGGACTGCTGTTCCCGGCTTCCACAGCGATCCTGCCGCTGTTCATCCGTGTCCGCGACTTCGGCCTGCTCGACACCTACCTGGGCGTGGTGCTGCCGCAGGCGGCCTTCAGCCTCGCGATGAGCATCCTGCTGCTGCGGCGGTTCTTCAAGGACCTGCCGGAGGAACTGCTGGAGGCCGCGCTCGTCGACGGCTGCAGCTACCTCAACTTCTTCCGCTACGTGACGCTGCCGCTGTCGCGGCCGATCCTCGCCACCGTCGGCACCATCGCCTTCGTCAACAGCTGGAACGCCTATCTCCTGCCGCTGGTGATGCTGAACACCGATAGCCTCTACCCCTGGCCGCTGGGGATCATGGTCTACCAGGGCGAGTTCTCGGCCGAGTGGAACCTGATCCTCGCCTTCATCACCCTCACCATCCTGCCCACCATCATCCTCTTCCTCTTCGCGCAGAAGCACATCGTCGCGGGCCTCACGGCCGGCGCCGTGAAGGGCTGAGCGCGGGAGCACCCGGAGACACAAACCATGAGAAAAGTCGGCTTCGGCGTCATCGGCTGCGGCGTCATCAGCACCGCCTACCTCACCGCGGCCAAGGCGTTTCCGCACCTCGAGCTCAAGGGCGTCGCCGACATGCGCTCCGATGCCGCCCGCAAGAAGGGCGAGGAGTTCGGCGTGCCCGGCATGCGCGTGGACGACCTGCTGAAGCGCGACGACGTCGAGATCGTGCTGAACCTCACCGTCCCGCTGGCCCACACAGACATCAGCATGGCCGTGCTGCGGGCCGGAAAGCACGTCTATTCGGAGAAGCCGCTCGGCGTGAACGTCGGCGAGGCGCGCAAGGTCATGGACCTCGCGGCGGAGAAGGGCCTGCGGGTCGGCTGCGCTCCGGACACGTTCCTGGGCGGCGGCCACCAGACCGCCCGGCGCCTGATCGACGAGGGCGTCATCGGCACGCCGATCGCCGGCAGCGCCTTCTTCATGTGCCCTGGCCACGAGCGCTGGCACCCGGCGCCGGGCTTCTACTACCTGCGCGGCGGCGGGCCGATGCTCGACATGGGTCCCTACTACATCACCGATCTCGTCCAGTTGCTCGGCCCGGTGGCGAGCGTGATGGGCTCGACCTCCCGGTTGCGGAAGGAGCGCCTCATCACCTCCGAGCCGATGAAGGGGACGATGATCCCGGTGGAGGTGGACACCCACGTCGCCGGGACGCTGGAATTCGAGAGCGGTGCGATCGTCTCCATCGCGATGAGCTTCGACGTGCCCAAGCACCGGCACACGCCCATCGAGATCTACGGCTCCGGCGGCTCCATCTGCGTGCCCGATCCCAACCGCTTCGGCGGCGAAGTGAGCGTCGCCAAGCCCGGCGGCGAATGGGAGACGGTGGAGCTCAGCCACGGCTATGCCGACGGCAACTACCGCTCGCTGGGGCTTGCCGACATGGCCGCCGGCATCGTCTCCGGCCGGCCGCACCGCGCCAGCGGCGCCCTCGCCTTCCACGCGCTCGAGGTGATGGAAGCCTTCCAGCGCTCCTCCGACGAAGGCCGCCGCGTCGCCATCGAGAGCCGCGTCGAGCGGCCCGCCATCATGCCCGCCGGCCTCGCCACCGGCCAGATCGACTGAGAAAAGGAGCCTCACCCATGCGCAAGGCCATGATCGTCTATGGCGGCTGGGCGGGCCACGACCCCGACCTGTGCGCCTCCATCGTCCGCGGCTGGCTGAAGGCCGCGGGTTTCGACGTGCGGATGGAGACGCAGACCTCCGCCTTCCTCGACCCGGACCTGCCGAACTACTCGCTGGTGGTGCCGATCTACACGATGTCGAAGATCGAGAAGCCCGAGGCGGCTGCGCTGTGCGCGGCGGTCGCCTCCGGCGTCGGTCTCGGCGGCCACCATGGCGGCATGTGCGACGCCTTCCGCGACGCGGTCGACTACCAGTTCATGTGCGGCGGGCAGTGGGTCGCCCACCCGGGCAACATCATCGACTACCGGGTGAACGTGACGAAGCCGGACGACCCGATCATGCAGGGCATCGCCGACTTCGACTACCGCTCCGAGCAGTACTACATGCACGTCGACCCCGCTAACGAGGTGCTGGCGACGACGACCTTCACCGGCGACCACGCGGAGTGGATCGACGGCGTGGTGATGCCGGTCGTCTGGAAGAAGCGCTTCGGCAAGGGCCGCGTCTTCTACTGCTCGCTCGGCCACCGGGCCTACGAGCTCGACGTGCCCGAGATGAAGACGATGATGCAGCGCGGGCTGCTCTGGGCCGCCCGCTGAGGCGAGCACCGGCGCGGCCCGGGCCGCGCCGGCCTTCTCAGGCCTCGACCGGCTCCGTGCCGGCGATCTCGATGCCGAAGCCGGCGAGACCGACGTAGTTTCGCGACCGGGACGACAGATTCACGATGGAGGACACGCCGAGGTCGCGCAGAATCTGCGCGCCGAGGCCGACCTCGCGCCACTGCTGCTGGCGGACGCCCTCCGCGGAATCGTCATCTCCGAGGCCCTGGACCGGGACGCCGGCGGTGCCGTCGCGCAGGTAGACGAGCACGCCGCGGCCGGCGGCGCGGAAGCGGGCGAGCGCCGCCTGCAGCGTCTTGCCGCCGCCGATCGTGTCGGCGATCACGTTGGCCCGGTGCAGGCGCGTGAGCACCTCCCGCCCGTCGCCGATCTCGCCATGGACGAAGGCGAAGTGGTGCACGCTGTCGAACGGCGTGGTGTAGGCATAGCCCGTCAGTTCGCCCGCCTCGGTGCGCACCGGGAACGTGGCGACGCGCTCGACGAGCTTCTCGCGGGCCTGACGGTAGGCGATGAGGTCGGCGACCGAGATGCGGACGAGGCCGTGGGTCTTCGCGAAGGCCTCGATCTGCTCGCCCTTCATGACCGTGCCGTCGTCGTTGGCGAGTTCGCAGATCACGCCGACCGGTGGAAGGCCGGCGAGGCGGCAGAGGTCCACCGCCGCCTCGGTGTGGCCCGAGCGCATGAGGACGCCGCCGTCGCGGGCGATGAGCGGGAAGACGTGTCCCGGCCGGACGAAGTCCGAGGCGCCCATGTTGCCGTTGGCGAGCGCCCGCACGGTGTTCGAGCGCTGCTCGGCGGAGATGCCGGTGGTGAGCCCGTGCTTGACGTCCACCGACACCGTGAAGGCCGTGCCGAGCGGCGCGTCGTTGGCGGCCACCATGGGCGCGAGGTTGAGGCGCCGGGCCTCCCCTGTCGTCACCGGGGCGCAGACGATGCCGCAGGTGTTGCGGATGATGAAGGCCATCTTCTCCGGCGTGCACAGGGACGCGGCGCAGATGAGGTCGCCCTCGTTCTCGCGGTCGTCGTCGTCGGTGACGATGATGATTTCGCCCTTGCGCAGTGCGTCGATGGCGCGGGTCACGGTGTGCGGCACGGCTCGGTCCCCCGTGGCGGCCGACCCGGCACTGGCCGTGTCGAGCCCGATGAAGTCGTTGGGCGTGACGGCTCCCCCCGTCTCGCGGCTGATGAGCTCGGCGGTCTCGCGCGACATCCACGCCGCGTCGCTGTTGCACAGCGCCGTCACGGCCGCCGGCGACAGCCCGATCCGCCGCGCAAAGGCGACGCGGGACAGTCCCTGCTGCTGGAGCCACTCCGCCAGTCTCATGCGGGGGTCTTAGCAGAGCAGATCGAATTCAGCCATACTGAAAGAACGTGGCTGACATTCTTGAGCATTCAGCGCCGCTGAATGTCGATGTCAGCCGACCTGCGCCCGGTGGCGGAGCCAGTGGTCCGCGAGCACGCAGGCCACCATCGCCTCCCCCACGGGCACGGCGCGGATGCCGACGCAGGGGTCGTGGCGGCCCTTGGTCATCACGTCCGTCTCGTGGCCCGCCTTGTCGATGCTGCGGCGCGGCGTGAGGATCGAGGACGTCGGCTTCACCGCGAAGCGCGCCACCACGGCCTGCCCCGTCGAGATGCCGCCGAGGATGCCGCCGGCGTGGTTGCTGAGGAACAGCGGCCTGCCGTCGTTGCCCATGCGGATCTCGTCGGCGTTCTCCTCGCCGGTCAGTTCCGCCGCCGCGAAGCCGGCGCCGATCTCGACGCCCTTCACGGCGTTGATGCTCATCAGCGCGGCAGCGAGGTCGGAGTCGAGCTTCCCGTAGATCGGCGCGCCGAGGCCCGCGGGGACGTTTTCCGCCACCACCTCGATGACGGCGCCGATCGACGATCCCGACTTGCGGATGCCGTCGAGATAATCGGCGAAGAAGGCCGCCGCCTCGGCGTCAGGGCAGAAGAACGGGTTGCGGCCCACCTCGTCCCAGTCCCACCGGCTGCGGTCGATCCGGTGCGGTCCCATCTGCACCAGCGCCCCCCGCACGACCACGCCCGGCATGACCTTGCGGGCGATGGCCCCGGCGGCGACGCGGGCCGCCGTCTCGCGCGCCGAGGACCGCCCGCCGCCGCGGTAGTCGCGGATGCCGTACTTCGCCTCGTAGGTGAAGTCGGCGTGTCCCGGCCGGAACGTGTCGCGGATCTCCGAGTAGTCCTTGGAGCGCTGGTCGACGTTCTCGATCATCAGGGCGATCGGCGTGCCCGTCGTCAGCGGACCGCCGGTCCGCTCGTCCTCGAACACGCCGGAGAGGATGCGCACCTGGTCCGGCTCGCGCCTCTGCGTCGTGAAGCGTGACTGGCCCGGCCGGCGCCGGTCGAGCTCGGCCTGGATGTCGGCCTCCGTCAGCGGAATGCGCGGGGGGCAGCCGTCCACCACACAGCCCAGCGCCGGCCCATGGCTCTCGCCGAACGTGGTGACACGGAAAAGGTGGCCGAAGCTGTTGTGCGACATGATGGTGACCGGACAGGAGTGCCGCCACTTGCGGCGAAAGCGCCCTGCCGGTCAAGCCGCTACTGGACCGTGATCTCGTAGGTATAAGTCAGCGCATTCATCGGTGCGTGCTCGTAGGGCTGCCAGGGGATGTCGACGCTCAGCCGATCGCTCCCCTTGAACCCCTTCTTCGGCGTGTAGACAAACACGAGGAACTGCTGCTCGGTGCCCTGACACCGTCCCTGCGACGCCTTTCCCCGCTGCACCTCGATGCGAAGGTCGCCGTTGACGGGCTTCTCCCGTGGCCTGGCGTCGGGCAGGCCGACACTGAGGCAGGTGCTGACCACGTAACCGCCGAACGACCCGACGACGCTCGGGCGGTTGGCGGGAACGGTCTTGGCGACCGTCTCGGCCAGGGCTGGGGACGCGGAAACGCTGACCGCCGCGACGAGCGGGAAAATCCTGAAAGACATGGATGAAACCTCGTGCCTGAAATGACCCGAGCGTTCATCCGATGAGGGAGCTTCTCAAGTCCGCAGAAGGACTTATGCATCAAGAGTTGCGAAACCGATTCACGGCTGTCGCCAAAAGTTGAGGGGCCGGCGACTGCCGACCCCCGTTGGTCTCTCCTGCTTGCCGGGCCGCTCAGGCCGCGTGGCGGGACAGGGGCACGACGTTGCTCGCCGCCGGCACGGGCATCGCCGTGGCGGCCGCATCGGCCTGGGCCTGCGGCACCGCGGGCGCCCCCACCCAGGCGGTGCCGGCCGGCAGCGACTCGCCCTTCATGACGAGGGTGAGCGGGCCGAGGCGGGCGAAGTCACCGACATGGGTGTCGTAGAGCACGGTGGAGGCGGCACCGATGGTGACGCCGCGGCCCACCCGCACCCGGCCGACCTTCATGACCCGATCCTCGTAGAGGTGCGTCTGGAGGGACGACATCTCGTTCATGGCCACGAAGTCGCCGATCTCGACGCAGTCGAACTCGGTGAGGTCGGTCATGCCGAGGTAGCAGCCCTTGCCGACCTTCACGCCGAAGAGGCGCAGGACCCAGGCGAGCATCGGCGTGCCGCGCAGGTGGTCGAGGAGCACCTTGCCCGCGAGGCCCCAGTACATCACGGCGACGGCCTCGGTGCGCAGCGCCCACCACGACCACATCGGCTTCATCGTCGGGACGTAGCGGCCCATCAGTGCCCACTTCACGCCGACCACGACCAGCGTCATGGCGACCGAGATGGCGACGCCGGCGGCGAGGAACAGGGCCGCGAAGGTCAGCCACTCCCGGTTCTCGACGGACGGAAGGAAGAGTTCCACCGCCAGCGTGCCGAAGGTGATGAACAGCATGGTGGGCAGCGAGAGGTTGAAGGCCTCGAACACCGCGCGGCCCACGCGCTTGAGCTTCGACGGCGCGTAGGTCCAGTTGGCGGCGATGCCGTCGACCTTCTGGCGCGTCGGCAGCTGGATCGGCGGCGAACCGAACCACGTGTCGCCAGCCTGGATCACGTCGTTGGCCGGGGGCTTCGACTTGATGCCGATGAGGCTGCCGTCGGGGATCGAGGCGCCGGCCGGCACCACGGCGTCGTTGCCGACGAACACGCGGGCGCCGGTGCGCACCGGATGGAGGGTCATCCAGCCGTCGCGGATCTCCTCGTCGCCCAGCACCACCTCGTCGGCGATGAAGCACTTCTCGCCGATCTCGGTGAGGTCGTAGCGCCCGGCGAGGTTGGACGAGATCTCGGCGTCCTTGCCGATCTTCGCGCCCATCAGGCGGTACCAGTTGCGCATGTAGACGGTGGCGTAGAGCGACGACAGCGTGTCGAGCGTGACCTCGGTCGCCAGCGCCACGATCCACTTGCGGACGTAGAACCAGCTGTGGACCGAGTACGTCCCGGCCCGCACCCGCGGCAGGACCGTCCAGCGCACCGCGGCGATGAGCAGCACGGTGATGGCGATGAGGGCCATCGCGGTCGGCCACGCGAGCAGCGGCAGGTAGGTCAGGTAGCTGGCGTCGGAGACCGTCGCGATGATCGCGTCGATCTGGTCGAAGACGTAGAAGGCCGGGAAGATCGGCAGCAGGCTGACCGGCGGCAGCAGCAGCAGCGCCAGCACGTAGACGGCGGCCTGCAGGCGGCGCTTCGCCTGGGAAGCCGGCAGCGGGATGGCGAGCTGGTCACGGTCCACCATGCCGACGCGCCGCGCCGGCGAGCCGTCCCACTTCTCCCATGCGCCGACCGTGACGCCGGGCCCCACCGCCGTGAGGTCGGCGAGTTCCGCGCCGCGGCCGATGGTCGCGCCGTGGCACACCACGCAGGAGGTGCCGACGTAGGCCCGCGCGCCGATCTCGACCGGGCCGATCACCAGTTCGTTGCCGATGACCTCGGCCGTGGACAGCGCCACCTTGCCGCCGATCGAGGCGCCCTCGCCGATGGTGACGAGGTCCAGCGCGCCGGACTCGATCTCGCAGACGATGGCGTCGTCGCCGACCCGCGCGCCCAGCGCCCGCAGGTAGGCGCGCATCACCGGGGTGCCCTGGAACCACTTCATGTGGGTCAGGCCGAGAACGCGGGTCACCAGCCACCAGCGGTAGTAGTAGGCGCCCCAGAGCGGATAGCGGCCCGGCTTCGTACGGCCGAGCAGGATCCACTTGGTCGCGATGGCGATGGCGACGGTGGCGACGTTGATGCCCATGTAGACGCCGAGCAGCAGCGCCACCTCGGACCAGAACGACCAGCCCTCGCCCACCAGCAGCATGTAGGTGACGAAGACGCCCAGCCACTGGGCGGTCATGAGGCCGAGGATGAAGGGAAGCGCCGCCGCCTGCGCGACGCCGCACCAGAAGCGGCGGGAGACGGGCGGCGGCGTGAAGGCGAGGTCCTCGGCGGCCGGCGCCTCGATCGCGAGGCGGGCGTCGAGCCGGGCGGCCATGGCCCGCAGCGTGCGCGCGCCGTAGACGTCCTGCAGCGTGATGCCGGCGAGCGCCGGCGTCTGGCGGACGGCCGAGATGAAGCACGCGGCGATGAGCGAATGGCCGCCGAGGTCGGTGAAGAAATCGGCCTCGAACGGCAGGGCCTGGCCCGGGAACACGGTTTGCGCGGCCGCGAGCAGCAGCGCCTCGGTCTCGCTGCGGGGAGCCTCCTGCTCGCCCGCCCCGTCGACGGGAGCGGCCAGCGTCATCGCCTTCAGGGCCTTGCGGTCGATCTTGCCGGACACGAGGCGCGGCAGCGTCTCCATGACCTCGAAGCGCGAGGGCACCATGTAGGGCGGCATCTGCTCGGCGAGGGCCGCGCGAAGCGCCCCGCGGTCGAGCTGGGCCGCGCCGGGCTCCGGAACGACGAAGGCGACGAGGCGGTCGAGGCCGTCGTCCTGGCGCAGCACGACGGCCGCCTGTCCGATGCCCGGCAGCGCGTCGAGGCGGGTTTCGATCTCGCCGAGCTCGACGCGGAAGCCGCGGATCTTCACCTGGTCGTCGATGCGGCCGTGGAAGACGATGTTGCCGGCGGGGTCGATGCTCACCGCGTCGCCCGAGCGGTAGAGCACGGGGTCCCCGCCCTCCCCGCCGAACGGGTTGGCGATGAACTTCTCCGCGGTGAGCTCGGGGCGCTTCAGGTAACCCTGCGCGACGCCGGGGCCTCCGATCAGCAGTTCACCCTGCTCGCCAGGGGCCGCGAGGGTCATGTCCTCGCGCACCACGTAGCAGGAGTAGTTCGGGACGGGGCCGCCGATGGTCACCGTTTCACCCGCGACCACCTCGCAGGCCGTGGCGACGACCGTGGCCTCGGTCGGGCCGTAGGTGTTGAAGATGCGCCGGCCCGGACGGGCCCAGCGCTGGACCACGGACGGGGGCAGCGCCTCGCCGCCGAGCAGGATCAGGCGCAGGCTCGGAACGTCGCGCGGGAACAGCGACAGGAGCGTCGGCACCATGTCGACGGCAGTGATCCCGGCCTCGGCGATCACATCGGCGAGCCGGTCCGTGTCGGCGAGCACCTCCGGCGTCGCCACCCAGAGGGTCGCGCCGACGAGGTAGGGGATCCAGATCTCCTCCATCGACAGGTCGAAGGCGACGGAGGCGCTCTGGAACATCACGTCGTCCGGCCCGAGGCCGTAGAGCGCGTTGCCGGAGCGCAGGTAATGGCAGATGTTGCGATGGCTGACGACGATGCCCTTGGGCGTGCCGGTCGAGCCGGACGTGTAGATCAGGTAGGCCGGGTGGTCCGGCGTCAGCCCGGCGGCGCGCACGTCGGGCGCGGGACCGGGACGGGCGGCCGTCGCCTCCACGAGGGCTTCGAGGCCCGTCTCGTCGAGCCGGGGCAGCAGGTCGGCGCTGGTCAGGATGAAGCGCCCCCCGGCGTCGCCAAGGCAGGTCACGATGCGCTCGACCGGGGTCTCGGCGTCGAAGGGCAGCCATGCGGCCCCGGACATCGTGATGCCCACCTGGGCGGTCAGCAGGTCGGCTCCGCGGCGCATCCAGAGGCCGACGACGTCACCGGGGCCGATGCCGCGGGCGGAGAGGCCGGCGGCGATGGCGCCGGCGCGGGCGGCCATGGCCGCGTAGGTGACGCGCTCGTCGCCGCAGATCAGGGCGACGTGGTCTGCGCGCGCAGCCGCTGTGGCGGAGAACAGTTCAGGCAGCGTCTCGTCGCGGAGCAGGTCCGGCCGTTTCGCCCCCCGCAGGATGGTCGCGGGACGAGCCGCCTTGATGATCTGGTTCATGGACCCACTCTTCCGGCCGGACGTCCCGCGCGGCAGGTCTCTGCCGCATCCCGTCGTCCGCCCGCCCCCTCGTCGGCCGACGGCACCCCCACGGCGCCGCGGCGCGCCCCCGCGCTGCATGGCTGGTGGTTTGCCAGTCGGGAACTGAACCGTGCATGAACATCCGGCGCAGCCGGCGTTCAGGTCCAGGAATAGCGCCCGTTCTCGAAGAGGAGGATGCGGCCCTGCCAGATGTCGGCACCCGACACGCGCTCGGGCGGCAGGTCGCAGAGCAGGCGCATCAGCGCCCGGGCGACGCCCCCGTGCGACACGACGACGGCCTCGGCCGGCGCGGTGGCGACCCAGGCGCCGATGCGATCCGTCAGGCGCTCGTAGCTTTCCCCGCCGGGGGCGACGAAGCGCCACTTGTCGGCCTCGCGCTGGCGGGCGAGTTCCGGCTGCTCGCGGCGGACTTCCTTCCAGGTCTTGCCCTCGAGGATGCCGAAGGACAGTTCCTTGATCTGGGGGTCGAGATCATAGCCGTCGCGCGGCAGGCCAGCGGCTGCGCGGGCGATCTCGGCCGTTTCGCGCGTGCGCCCGAGCGGGCTGACGATCCACGGAAGGGAACCGGCGTCCGAACGCAGGGAGGCGAGGCGCTTGCCCGCAAGCGCGGCCTGCTCGCGGCCGCGGTCGTTGATGGGAATGTCCTGCTGTCCCTGGAGCCGCCCCTCGGCGTTCCAGTCGGTCTCCCCGTGACGGATGAAGAACAGCCGCGGACCGCGGGCCTCTCCCACGGATCAGCCCTTGTCGAGGTGCAGGTCCGGCGCGTCGGGGTTCTTCATGCCTACGACGTGGTAGCCGGCGTCGACATGGATCACCTCGCCCGTGGTGCCGCGGCCCATGTCGGAGAGCAGGAAGACGGCGCTGTCGCCGACCTCCTCGATCGTGACCGTGCGGCGCAGGGGTGCGTTGTACTCGTTCCAGCGCAGGATGTAGCGGAAGTCGCCGATCCCGGACGCCGCGAGCGTCTTGATCGGGCCGGCGGAAATGGCGTTGACGCGGATGGCCTGCGGGCCCAGGTCGGCCGCGAGGTAGCGGACGGAGGCCTCGAGGGCGGCCTTGGCCACGCCCATGACGTTGTAGTGCGGCATCCACTTCTCGGCGCCGTAATACGTCAGCGTCAGCAGCGAGCCGCCATCCGTCATCAACTTCTCCGCGCGCTGGGCGACGGCGGTGAAGGAATAGCAGGAAATCAGCAGCGACTTGGTGAAGTTGCCCTCGCTGGTTTCGACGTAGCGGCCCGTCAGTTCGTCCTTGTCCGAGAAGGCGATGCAGTGGACGACGAAGTCGAGCTTGCCCCAGAGCTTCTGGACCTCGGCGAACACGGCGTCGATGCTGGCGCCGTCGGTGACGTCGCAATGGCCCACGACGTGCGCGCCAAGTTCAGCCGCCAGAGGCCTGACGCGCTTCTCGAGAGCCTCGCCCTGGTAGGTGAAGGCCAGTTCGGCGCCGTGCAGGTGCGCGGCACGGGCAATGCCCCACGCGATCGAGCGATTGTTCGCCACGCCCATCACGAGCCCGCGCTTGCCGGCCAGCAGGGATGACGTGAGCTGAGGGGTATCGGGCATCGGGGGTCCGTCGGTTGCGCTGGCGTCCGCCTGTTTCGCCCTCAATAGCCGAAGGGCTGAGTCACGGGAAGCACGATTGCGCCCACTTTTCGCCCCCCTCCCCCGGAATGATTCGCAAGGGCCGGTGTTTCCCATCCCGGGAAGCGCTGGTCGATGATGTCGTGCTCGGGTACATTGCGGGCTGTCGGGGTGGGGACCGCGAGGTCCGCTGCGCGACGCGTGCCAGGGTTCTCCATGTCGGACCTTCGCCACCAGATCGGCGACGAGATCCCCCGCCTCCGGCGTTTCGCGCGAGCCCTGACGCGGGACCGCGAGACGGCGGACGATCTCGTGCAGGACACGCTCGTGCGCGCCCTGCGCTCGGAAGCGCGCTGGGCCGGGACCAACCTCAGGGTCTGGCTGTTCGCCATTCTCGCCAATCTCAACAAGAACCGGCTGCGCGGGTTGGCCCGCCGGCGCGACGATGCCGGACTCGATGCGATCGACGAAGCCGAGCGCGTGCCGGCGACGACCGGGGAAAGCCGCGACATCGTCCGCGCGCTCGATTCCCTGTCGGGTGAACACCGGGAGGTCCTGCTGCTGGTGGCGGTCGAGGGGCTCAGCTACGACGAGTGCGCCCGGGCGCTCGACATTCCCATCGGCACTGTCATGTCGCGCCTGTCGCGTGCGCGCGCTCTCATGCGGGACCGGCTCTCCGGCCAGGGGCCGCAACTGCGGGTGATCAAGTGAGCGGCCGGCCCCACGAGCACGAGCTGCACGCGCTCGCGGACGGCCAGTTGCCGGACGAGCGGCGCGACGCCGTCGAATCGTGGCTTGCGTCCCATCCGGAGGACGCGGCCGAAGTCCAGGCCTGGCGGACCCAGAACGACGCCCTGCGCCGGGCCTTCGACGGCGTTCTCGCCGAGACCGTGCCGCCCCGCCTCGATCCGACCCGGATTGCACGCTCCCTCTCGTGGCGGACGAGCCGGCGCCTGCCCCTGGTCGCATCCATCGCGTTCCTCGCGGGGGTCGGGATCGGGGCCCTCGGGCTGTCCCTCGCGCTGGTGGCGCACCCCGTCCAGACGGCGTCCGAGGACCCCTCCGCCACCCTCGCGATGCTGTCGGCGGACGCCTACCGCGTCTTCGCCCCGGAGGTGAGGCACCCGGTGGAGGTGCCGCGGACGGAGGAGGCGCACCTCGTTCAGTGGCTGTCCAAGCGGCTCGGATACACGCTGGGCCTGCCCGACCTCGCCCCGGAGGGCTTCCACCTCGTCGGCGGACGGCTTCTGTCCAATGCGCCCGGCGCCGCAGGCCTGATCATGTTCGAGAGCGAGGACGGCAAGCGCATCACGGTCTACTGCAGCAGGGTGCAGGGCGGCCGCGACACCGCCTTCCGGTGGCGGGAGGCGGACGGGATCGGCACCTTCTACTGGGTCGACGACCAGGTGGGCTTCGCGGTGTCCGGCCCGCTGGAGAAGGACAGGCTGCTGCGGCTGTCGCGCCTGATCTTCGAGGCCATGGAACGTCACGCATCGGCCCCGATCTGAGGGCGTCTGCCCAAGCCTTGGGCAGCGATGCTGCAGTGCAGCGCTGTCATGAATTGGACGGATGCCTTGGCGTCTGGCTGGTGCTATAAGCCGCCCGCGCGCAAGAGGGTCGGGCGCGTCCGGTTCCGGCCCAGCAGACGTCCATGACCTCCACAGAGCCAACCTCCCCCGGTCCGGGCGAAACGCCCCCGCCGGCCCCCGAAGCCGCCGGGGCCGCCGCCTCCGCTGCGGGCGGCAAGACCGCCGCGACGGCAGGCCAGGGTCATGGACAGGGCGGCGACCACCACGGGCACGGGTCGTCCAGCCTTTTCGCGCTCACCCTCGGCTCGATCGGCGTCGTGTACGGCGACATCGGGACGAGCCCCCTCTACGCCTTCCGCGAGGCCCTGATCGCGGCGTCCGGGGAGCACGGCCACCACACGGACGGCATTCCCGCCGTCCCGCGCGAGGCTGTGCTGGGCGTGCTGTCGCTCATCGTGTGGGCGCTGGTCCTCGTCGTCACCGTGAAATACGTGATCATCCTGCTGCGTGCCGACAACAACGGCGAAGGCGGGACGCTCTCCCTCATGGCGCTCGCCCAGCGGGTGCTGGGTCGCAACAAGGCGTGGATCGTCGCGCTCGGCATCGTCGGCGCCGCCATGTTCTACGGCGACAGCGTGATCACGCCGGCGATCTCGGTGCTCTCCGCCGTGGAGGGCCTCAAGCTCGTCACCCCGCGCTTCGAGGGCTACGTGATCCCGATCACGGTGGGCATCCTCGTGGTGCTGTTCGCCGTGCAGAGCCGCGGCACGGCCAAGGTCGCGGCCTTCTTCGGCCCCGTCATGGCGGCGTGGTTCGTGCTGCTGGCCGTCGGCGGGCTCCTGCACGTCAGCGACGACCCGGGCGTCGTGATGGCGCTCAACCCCATCTACGGCCTGATGTTCCTCGTCGAGCACAAGATCATCGGCCTCGTCACGCTCGGCGCCGTCTTCCTCGCCGTCACCGGGGGCGAGGCGCTCTATGCCGACCTCGGCCACTTCGGCCGCCGGCCGATCCAGATGGCGTGGCTCGGCCTCGTCCTGCCCTCGCTGGTGATCAACTATTTCGGCCAGGGCGCGCTGGTCCTCGCCAATCCCGGCAAGATCGACAACCCGTTCTTCCAGCTCTACCCGGACTGGGCCCTGATCCCGATGGTGGGCATGGCGACGGCCGCCACGGTGATCGCCAGCCAGGCGGTGATCACCGGCGCCTTCTCGCTCACCCGGCAGGCGGTGCAACTCGGCCTGCTGCCGCGCATCGACATCCGCTTCACGTCGGAGACGCATTCCGGGCAGATCTACATCCCGCGCATCAACACGCTGCTGCTGATCGGCGTGCTGATCCTGGTGTTCCTGTTCCGCTCGTCGGGCTCGCTCGCCTCCGCCTACGGCATCGCCGTGACGACGACGATGGTGGTGGACGCGACGCTGGCCTTCGTCGTCATCTGGCGGCTGTGGGGCTGGAAGCCTTGGGCAGCGGCACTCCTCGTCATCCCCTTCCTGCTCATCGACGCGACCTTCCTCGCCTCGAACCTTCTGAAGCTGTTCGACGGCGCCTGGGCCCCGCTGCTCTTCGCCTCGTTCCTGATCCTGCTGATGTTCACGTGGCGGCGCGGCACCCGCATCCTCGCCGAGAAGACGCGGCGCGCCGAGGTGCCTCTCGACATGCTGGTGCGCAACCTCGAGAAGAAACCGCCGCACCGCGTGCAGGGAACGGCCGTGTTCCTCACGAGCGACCCGGACTACGCTCCCACGGCCCTGCTCCACAACCTGAAGCACAACAAGATCCTGCACGAGAAGAACGTGATCCTCACGGTGGCCACGGCGGACACGCCGCGCGTGCCGGAGGACGAGCGCATCTCGATCCTGCCGGTGAGCGACCACTTCTCGCGGGTGAAGATGAAGTTCGGCTACATGGAGAGCCCGAACGTGCCGCGCGGCCTCGCCATCGCGCGCAAGCTCGGCTGGACGTTCGACATCATGTCGACGTCGTTCTTCGTGTCGCGCCGCTCGATCAAGCCGGCCGCCCAGTCCGGCATGCCGCTAT
The DNA here is from genome assembly GCF_054612375.1 of Alsobacter sp. R-9. Classification (NCBI taxonomy): domain Bacteria; kingdom Pseudomonadati; phylum Pseudomonadota; class Alphaproteobacteria; order Hyphomicrobiales; family Alsobacteraceae; genus Alsobacter; species Alsobacter sp. R-9. The sequence goes on from NZ_JBTSWJ010000017.1 coordinate 25,189, forward strand.
GGCAGGACAAGCTGTTCATCGCCCTGGCGCGCAACGCCAGCGACGCCACGGACTTCTTCCAGATCCCGACCGGCCGCGTCGTGGAAGTGGGAACGCAGGTCACCGTCTGACGGTGGCGGGAGGGTCGTCGGGCGCTCCCGCGACCCTCCTGCCCTGCGAGGTCTTCCGCTCAGAGGTCCTTGCGCGGATCCCAGCCGGGCTTCGTCGCGGCCCAGTCCTTCACCAGGTCCTCGAGACCCTTGTCGGCGTCCGGCGGCAGCACGACGTCGAGCGTCACGAGCAGGTCGCCCCTTTGCGAGCCCGCCGGCATGCCCTTGCCGCGCAGCCTGAGCGTGCGTCCCGTCGATGAATTGGCAGGGATGGTCAGCTCGACCACGCCTTCCAGCGTGGGAACGCGCACCTTCGCGCCCAGGACCGCCTCGTCGAGGCGCACGGGAAGCCGCAATCGCAGGTCGTTTCCTTCGACGGCGAACCGCCGGTCCGGCCGGACGCGGACGGTGACCAGCACGTCGCCGGGAGGCCCGCCGCCCGGAGCGGGATGCCCCTGCCCCTTCAGGCGGATCGTCTTCCCGTCGGTGATGCCCGCCGGCACCGCCGCCTCGACATCGCGACCGTCCGGCAGGGTGATGCGCAGCGTCGTGCCCTTCACCGCTTCCTGGAGCGTGATCATCGCCTCGGCGCGCACGTCCGCGCCGCCCCGGGCCCGACGGGTGCCCCCGCGGCCGCCGAGATCGCTGCCGAAGAAGTCGGCGAAGATGTCACCGGCATCGAAACCGGGGCCGCCCCGGCCCTGCCGGAAGCCACCGGCGTTGTCGAAGCCGAAATGGAAGTTCTCGAAACCGCCGCGCGGGCCACCGCCGCGCCCGCCGGCGCCGAAGCCCTCGAAGCCCGTGAAACGGGGCTTGCCCTCGGCATCGATCTCGCCGGCGTCGAACTTCTTGCGCTTGTCGGCGTCGCCGAGGATCTCGTAGGCGTTGTTGATCTCGGAGAACTTCTCGCGCGCCTTGGGATCGTCCTTGTTGCGGTCGGGGTGCCATGTCTTGGCAAGGCGCCGGTACGCCTTCTTGACGTCGGCCTCGCTGGCCGAGCGCCCCACCCCCAGCACGTCGTACGGATCACGCATGCGTCCCATCCTCTCGTGGCGCGTGACCTAGCACGCGCCATGCCGGCCCGCCCCATGGCACAGGGTGCCCGCGGAGCGAATCCGGGCTTCTTCCGTCATGTGGTACGCCTGTTGCCGTTTCGCAACGGTGTTGTGCGGCGGTGTCAGGCCGTCTCGGGCTTGATCTTGCGCAGTTGCCACGGACCCGCACCCGTGCGGCATGCGAAGCCGGACATCTGCTGCGGGCCCGCGTCGAGCGAGACGTTGGCCTTGAAGAAGCGGCACACTTCGTCCTGCCGCACGAAGGCCTCGCCCACGGCGAGGAAGCTTCCGTTCCGGCCCGTCGACGGATTGGTCCAGCGGGCCGGGACAGTGGTGCGGCGCAGGGGATCGAGCGCCGTCGACATGGCGTCCTCGGCGAAGACGAGATCCTCGCCGCTGAGATCGGCCGAGAGGACCGGCAGCGGCGCGGCGACGATGCTGCCCGTCGTCTCGGGCTCGGCCAGCGGCCCGATCGGGAAGGTCATGGAGCAGGCGGAGAGCGAGAGACCCGACAGGACGGCAAGGACGGAAGCTCCAGCCATGCGCCAGACGCATCGTGGCGCGACACCAGTGCTTCCTTCGGCGCGCGTCTGTCCCATATAACGGCGTCGATCCCTGTGGCGGTGCAGGTGGCTGCACTCTCTTGAACGGGTGGATCGCATTAATGGCTTGGAAGCGTTAATGGCTGGTGACTTCACCGGGTCCGAGGACCCGTTCGCGCTGTGGGAGGAGTGGTTCGCGCAGGCGAAGGACTCCGAGCCCAACGACCCCAACGCCATGGCGCTCTCGACCGTCGACGCCGATGGCCTTCCCGACGTGCGGATGGTGCTGCTGAAGGGCGCCGACCGTGACGGGTTCGTCTTCTACACGAACACCCAGTCGGCCAAGGGACAGGAACTGGCGGCCAATCCGAAGGCCGCGGTGGTGTTCCACTGGAAGAGCCTGCGCAGGCAGGTGCGGGTGCGCGGCCCGGTGCAGCAGGTGAGCGCCGAGGAGGCTGACGCCTATTTCCAGAGCCGGCCGCGCGACAGCCGGATCGGCGCATGGGCGAGCCAGCAGTCGCGCCCGCTGGAAAGCCGCTTCGCGCTGGAGAAGGCCGTCGCCACCTATGCCGCGAAGTACGCCATCGGCGAGGTGCCGCGTCCGCCTCACTGGACGGGGTTCCGGATCCGGCCCGTCTACATGGAGTTCTGGCAGGACCGGCCCTTCCGCCTCCACGACCGGGTCGTGTTCCGCCGCCCCGACCCCGTCGGCGCGTGGGATCGCAGCCGACTCTACCCCTGAGCGCGGCCCCTTCCCGGCCGCCGATGCTTGACCGACTCCCCACGACCTGAGCTTATCGCATGATGCCCAACTCTGCCGCAGCCTCCGCCAACGGCCCGCGCCGCGTCATGCTCCTGACCGGGGCGAGCCGCGGGATCGGACATGCCACCGTGAAGCGCTTCTCGGCGGCCGGATGGCGGGTGATCACCTGCTCGCGCCAGCCTTTTCCCGAGAACTGTCCCTGGGAAATGGGCCCGGAGGATCACATCCAGGTCGACCTCGCCGACCCCGAGAACACGATCGAGGCCATCGCCGAGATCAAGCGGCGGCTGGAGAACGGTCGCCTCGACGCGCTGGTGAACAACGCCGGCATCTCTCCCAAGGGGGAAGGCGGCTCGCGGCTCGGGACCATCGAGACGGGGCTGAAGGACTGGCAGAAGGTGTTCCAGGTGAACTTCTTCGCGCCGGTGATGCTCGCGCGCGGCCTGATGGACGAATTGAAGGAGGCGCGCGGCTCGGTCGTCAACGTCACGTCGATCGCCGGATCGCGGGTGCATCCCTTCGCCGGCGCGGCCTACGCCACGTCGAAGGCTGCGCTGGCGGGGCTGACGCGGGAGATGGCCTCCGACTTCGGGCCCCACGGAATCCGCGTGAACGCCATCTCGCCCGGCGAGATCGACACGTCGATCCTGTCGCCCGGCACCGAGAAGATCGTCGCCCAGATCCCGATGCGTCGTCTCGGCACGCCCGAGGAGGTGGCCAAGGCCATCTACTTCCTGTGCACCGACCAGTCGAGCTACGTGCACGGGGCGGAGATCCACATCAATGGCGGCCAGCACGTCTGACGCCGCGGCCGCGGACGGGCGGCTCTATCCGCCACGCCCCATCCTGGCGGCGAGCGTCGCCGTGTTCCGCGACGGCCGCGTCCTGGTGGCCTCGCGCACGAAACCTCCCGCCGACGCGATGTTCTCCCTCCCCGGCGGGGTGGTGGAGATCGGCGAGACGCTGTCGCAGGCGGCTCTGCGGGAGCTGGACGAGGAGGTCGGCGTCCAGGCCGAGATCGTCGGCTTTGCCGGGCACGTCGAGGTGATCGAGCGCGACGAGGCCGGCCACGTGCGCCGCCACTTCGTCGTGAATGCCTTTGCCGGGCGTTGGCTGGCAGGCGAGCCCCGAACCGGACCCGAGGCCGGGGCAGTGCTGTTCATCCCTCCGGCCGAACTGGGTCGCCTCAAGACGACGCCGGGCCTCTCGGGCATCATCGAGAGGGCCCGGCGCGTCATCGAGGAGCAGGGAGCATGAAGCGGGCGGGAATTGCAGGGCGCATGCGACACGTCGCCGCCGTGTCCGTCCTGTCCGTTGCGGCCGCGCTCGCCATGCCGGGCCTCGCCGACGCGCAGTTCTACTGGCCCTGGCAGCAGCGCCCCGCTCCGCCCCCACCGCCGCCGCCCCCGGCCCAGCCGGCACGCCCTCGTCCCGCGGCGCCCCGTCCGGCGACGCCGAAGCCGCCGGAACCATCCAAGGCCGAGGCCGAGCAGCCGGAGCCCCCGCCCCCGCCCTACGAGCCGAAGCTGCTGCGGCTGTCGGAGATCCTCGGGGCGCTGGCCTTCCTGCGGCCGCTGTGCGGAGGGAACGACGAGACGGAGTGGCGCGGGCGAATGACCCAGCTCATCGACGCCGAGGCGAGCACGACCGGGCGCCGCGAGCGCCTCGCCGGGGCCTACAACAAGGGCTACCGGGAGTACGCCCTCACCTATCGCCGCTGCACGCCGGCCGCCGAGGTCGCGATCACGCGCTTCGTCGACGAGGGCGGCAAGCTGGCGCGCGAACTCGCCAGCCGCTACGGCGGATGACGCTAACGCGGCTCAGGACGCCGGCAGCGTCTCGAGGAACTCCACCGGCACGCCGGTCGAGGGCGTGACGAGGTCCCCCTCCCACATCACCACGGCGCCCCTGACCAGCGTGCCGACCGGCCAGCCGGTGACGGTCACGCCGTCATAGGGTGTCCAGCCGCACTTCGAGGCGATCCAGCGGTTGGTGATGGTCTCCCGGCGCTTGAGGTCGACGACGGTGACGTCGGCGTCGTAGCCGACGGCGATCCGGCCCTTCCGGGCGATGCCGAAGATGCGGTTGGGGCCCGCGCTCGTCAGGTCGACGAAGCGCTCAAGGGTCAGGCGGCCGGCGTTGACGTGGTCGAGCATCACCGGGACGAGGGTCTGGACGCCGGTCATCCCCGAGGGAGACTCCGGATAGGTCTTCGCCTTCTCCTCGAGCGTGTGGGGGGCATGGTCGGAGCCCAGCACGTCGACGACGCCCTCGCGCAGGCCCCACCAGATGCCGTCGCGGTGCGCGGCGTCGCGGACCGGCGGGTTCATCTGGGCGAGCGTTCCAAGGCGCTCGTAGCAATCCGGCCCGGCGAGCGTCAGATGGTGGGGGGTCGCCTCGACGGTCGCGACATCCTTGTTGGCGGCGAGGAAGGGCATCTCCTCCGCAGTCGAGATGTGCAGCACGTGGATGCGTGCGCCGCAGCGCCGGGCGATGTCCACGAGGCGGCGCGTGCAGTTCAGCGCCACTTCGGGCGACCGCCAGACGGGATGCGAGCGCGGGTCGCCGGGGACGCGCAGGTCCTTGCGGGCGCGCAGCATCGCCTCGTCCTCGGAGTGGAACGCGGCACGCCGGCGCGTCTGGCGCAGGACGCCCTCCACGGACGCGTCGTCCTCGACGAGGAGCGAACCGGTCGATGAGCCCATGAACACCTTGATCCCGGCCGCTCCGGGCAGCCGCTCGAGATCGCGCAACTCGGCCGTGTTCTGGCCCGTGGCACCCACCCAGAAGGCGAAATCGCAGTGCATGCGATGGCGGCCGCGGCGGATCTTGTCGGCCAGCGCCTCGGGCGTCGTAGTCTCCGGCTTGGTGTTTGGCATCTCGAACACCGCCGTGACGCCCCCCATGACCGCAGCGCGTGAGCCCGTCTCCAGGTCCTCCTTGTGGTCGAGGCCGGGCTCCCGGAAGTGCACCTGGCTGTCGATGACGCCTGGAAGGACGTGCAGGCCCGTGCAGTCGATCCGTCGGCCGGCGGAGGTCTGGGACAGGTCCCGCAGCGCCACGATGCGCCCGCCGCGGATGCCGACGTCGAGACGGGCCCGGCCGTCCTGGTTGACGACGGTGCCTCCGGAGAGGATGACGTCGAAGGTCTCGGCCATGGGACACTCCATCGGTTGTCGGCGGACGACTTGATGTCGCCGCCACAGCGCATAGGTAACGCCCAGCCGTCGCGCAAGCGCGCCGACGCGATTCGCACCAGGAGATGCCGATGCCCTGCGCCGCCCTCGCCGACCGCGGCGTCGTCCGCGTCACGGGAGAGGATGCCCGCGGCTTCCTCGACGGCCTCGTCACGAGTTCCCTCGAGCCGGTCCGACCGGGGACGGCCCGTTACGCCGCCCTGCTGACGCCGCAGGGCAAGATCCTGTTCGATTTCCTCGTCACAGAGGTGCCGGAGGACGCGGGCGGCGGCTTTGCCCTCGACGTCGCCCGCGGCCTCGCGCCAGACCTCACCCGCCGGCTGGGCTTCTACAAGCTTCGCGCGAAGGTCGCGGTCGAAGACCTGTCCGACGACTGGACCGTCGCCGCCGGCTGGTCGGAGGGCGAGCCCGCCGGGACCGACGGATTCGTCTTCGCCGATCCCCGCCACCCTGACCTCGGCTGGCGGGCCGTCGTGCCGCGCGACGAGGCGCTGCGGCTCGCCTCCGCCCCGGCCGACGCGTGGCACGCCCACCGCATCGGCCTCGGCGTGCCCGAGGGCGGGCTCGACTTCGCCTATGGCGAGACGTTCCCGCACGAAGCCGACATGGACCAGTTGGGCGGCGTCGACTTCGACAAGGGCTGCTTCGTCGGCCAGGAGGTCGTGTCGCGCATGGAACATCGCGGGACCGCGCGGACGCGCATCGTCCCCGTGGACTTCGTCGACGGATTCAGCGCGCCCGGCGGCGCGGACGCGGTGGCCGGGGACAGGTCGCTCGGCCGCATCGGCTCGTCCGCGCCGGGCGGCCACGCGCTCGCGATGCTGCGCCTCGATCGGCTGGAGGACGCGCTCGCGGCGGGCGTGACCCCGACGGCGGGCGGCCTCGCCTTCGTCGCCCGCAAGCCCGGCTTCGCCCGCTTTCCGTTCCCCGGCGATGCGGCTAAACCGGTCGGATGACCGGTTCGCTCATCCTCCATCCCGACGGCAAGGCCCGCTGCCCCTGGCCCGGCACCGACCCGCTCTACGTCGCCTACCACGACACCGACTGGGGCGTGCCGGAGCGCGACGACCGCGCGCTCTTCGAGAAGCTGCTTCTCGACGGCTTCCAGGCCGGGCTGTCTTGGATCACCATCCTGCGCAAGCGGGAGAACTTCCGCACCGCCTTCGACGGCTTCGACGCCGAGCAAATGGTGCGATGGGGGCCCGACAAGCTGGATGGGCTGATGGCCGACCCCGGCATCGTCCGCAACCGGGCCAAGATCGAGGCCTCCGTGCGCTCGGCCCGCGCCTACCTCGACATCCAGGAGCGGCGGGGATTCTCGACGTTCCTGTGGGACTTCGTTGACGGCCGGCCGGCGCAGAACCGGTTCCGCTCCCCCTCCGAGGTGCCGGCCGAGACGGAGGTCTCGCGCAAGATGTCGAAGGCGCTGCGGGCGGAAGGCTTCAACTTCGTCGGCCCCACCATCGTCTATGCCTTCATGCAGGCGGTGGGGATGGTGAACGACCATCTCGTCGGCTGCTTCCGGCACGACGAGTGCGCGGCGCTCGGGGCCCGGCTCGGATGACCCGCGACGCGGCCTCGAGGACCGGCGCCCGAGTCACGGCCAAGACCGCCCCGCCGCGGGCGTGGCAGCGCATGCTGTCCGGCCGCCGGCTCGACCTGCTCGACCCCTCCCCCCTCGACGTCGAGATCGAGGACATCGCCCACGGGCTCGCGCGCGTCGCACGCTGGAACGGCCAGACTCGGGGAGAGCACATCTATTCGGTGGCGCAGCATTCGCTGCTCGTCGAGGCGATTGCGCGGCAGATCGAGCCGGGGCTGGAGACCGAGCATGCGCTGGTGGTGCTGCTCCACGATGCGCCGGAATACGTCGTCGGCGACATCATCTCCCCGTTCAAGGCGGTGATCGGCGACGGATACCGGGCCGTGGAAGCGCGACTCCTGGCCGCCATCCACCTGCGCTTTGCGCTGCCCCCCGTGCCGGGGCGCCTGCTCACGAGCCTCGCCAAGACGGCCGACCGCGCCGCCGCCTGCCTCGAGGCGACACGGCTCGCGGGCTTCTCCACGGACGAGGCCCTGAAGTTCTTCGGCCGGCCCGCGGCGGTGCCGCGCGACGTCGACCGCCTGATCGAACCCTGTCCTGCCGAGGAGGCCAAGGCGCGCTTCCTCGCCCGCTTCCGGGCGCTCGACGCCGCCCGCCCCGCGCCCTGAGGCCCCATGCCCGCGATCCACGTCACCCCCCTCTCCCGGCTCCACGAGACCGTCGAGCGCAGTGGCGCGCGGCACGTGGTGACGCTCATCAACGCCTCGACCGTCGTGGAGCGGCCGCCCTCCATCGCGCCCGAGCGGCATCTTTTCATCGGGGTCAGCGACATCACCGCCCAACTCGACGGCCACATCCTGCCGGCGGAGGACCATGTGGGGCGGCTGCTGCGCTTCGTGCGGGATTGGGATCGCGAGGCGCCGATGGTCATCCACTGCTGGGCGGGGATCAGCCGCTCGACGGCCGCCGCCTTCATCACCGTGTGCGCGCTGCGGCCGGAACGCCGGGAGGACGAGGTGGCGCGGCTACTGCGCGAGGCGGCACCCTCCGCGACGCCCAATCCGCGCCTCGTCGGCATCGCCGATGCCATGCTCGGGCGAAACGGCAGGATGGTGGACGCCATCGCGGCCATCGGGCGCGGCGCCGACGCGTTCGAGGGGACGCCGTTCCGCCTCGGCCTCGACGGCTGACATGGCGCGGCCCGCCCCCGAAGCCTCGATCGAGATCGGCGTCGCCGCCGCGGTCGTGGCGATGGAGGGCAACGCGCCGCGGATCCTCGTCTCGAAGGGCGCCGGCGACGAAGGTCCCGGGCTTCCGGCCGGCCGGTTCGACCCGCTGTCGCACCGGACGCTCGAAATCGGCCTGCGCGCCTTCGTGACCGACCAGACGGGGCTGTCGCTCGGCTATGTCGAGCAACTCTACACCTTCGGCGACCGCGGCCGGAATGCCGTGCCGGGCGACGAGGCGCCGCACGTGGTCTCGATCGGCTATCTCGCCCTGACGCGGCTCGGGGGCGCCGCCGGGCTGCCGGAAGGCGTCCGGCTGCGCTCCTGGTACGAGTTCTTCCCCTGGGAGGACTGGCGCGGGGGACGACCGGCCATCCTCGACCGCACGGTCCTGCCCGCGCTGAAGTCCTGGGCGGCCGACCGTGCCGCCGAGCAGGCGGAGGGCGCGCGGCGCCCCTTTTCGCGGGCCGAGCGGCTGCGCCTGTGCTTCGGAGTGCCGGATGGCGGGTCCGAACCGGGCGTCTGGGACGAGGAGAAGGTGCTCGAACGCTATGAGTTGCTCTACGAGGCCGGTCTTCTCGACGAGGCGGCCCGTGACGGGCGCGAGGCGGCGCTGACCCGCCGGCGCCTGCCGGCGCTGGGCGAGGCGATGCGCTTCGACCACCGCCGCATCCTCGCCACCGCCATGGGGCGGCTGCGGGCGAAGCTGAAATACCGGCCCGTGGTGTTCGAGCTCCTGCCGGAGACCTTCACGCTCACCACCCTGCAACAGACGGTCGAGGCCATCTCGGGTCGCCACCTGCACAAGCAGAACTTCCGCCGCATCGTCGAGGGCACCGCCCTCGTGGAGCCGACAGGCGCGACGGCCACCACCCGGGGACGTCCCGCCGCCCTGTTCCGCTTCCGGCGGGAGGTCCTGCAGGAACGCCCGGCGCCCGGCCTGCGCTTCGGGGCCCGAGGCTGAGGCCCCAGCCCGACGACAGGCGACGCATGAACCACGCGGCCAGCGCCACGGAGGGGCCGACCCCGAGCAGCAGCAGCGCGATCAGGCCACGTTGACCCGACGGCCGCGGTTCCAGAGCCAGAACGGGACGCCGCTCATCAGGACCTCGAACTGGTCGAGGCGCTGGAAGAGGCCGTTGAGGGAGACACGCGGCAGCGCGGTCGGCACCAGCGAGTGCTCGGAGAAGAGCATGCCGGGGCGGGTCGTCACGGCGGTGCGGAAGCCGAGGCGGTCGGCCATCTCGAACTCGCGCGGGCCAGCCGAGGTCGGGTCGCCGACCGGATAGGCGAGGTGACGCACCTCGGTCCCGAGTTCGTGCTCGATCACCGCCCGTGACTCCGCGATTTCACGGCGCGCCGTTCGCCCGTGGTGCTTGGCGAGCATCGGGTGCGTCATGGTGTGGGCGCCGATGGTGACCAGCGGGTCGGCGGCGAGCCGGCGCACGCCCTCCCAGTCGAGGCAGAGCGCGTCGACGGTTGCCCTGCTGTCGACCCCGGCCTTACGGGCGAGGTCGGCAATGACGGAGCGGAGCTGGCGCTCGGGGCCGGACCGCAGGGCCCAGTAGATGCGGCCGAAGGCGCCCTCCTTCTCCTTCGCCGTACGGCACGAGAGGGTCTCGCAGCCATCCCCGAGCGGGACCTCGACCTGGTCGAGCCGCGCGATGGCGTGCTCGAGGTCGAGCCACCAGAGCGGCGCGCTGCGGTCGGCGAAGCCGGGCGTGACGTAGACCGTCGCCGGCGCGCCGTGTCGCCGAAGGATCGGCAGGGCCACGTCGAGCGTGTCCTTGTAGCCGTCGTCGAACGTGACGACGGCGAAGGGCGACGCGTCCGGGTCCCCCAGCCGCCGTGAGGCCTCGTCCATGTCCACGAGGTCGAGGCCGGCCTGCCGGCAACGGTCGAGCACGCCGTCGAGAAACGCGGGCGTCACCTCCAGCAGCCGGTTCGGCGCGAAATCCCGCGGTTCCCAGGGTCGGACATGGTGCAGCATGAGGATGGCGCCGCGCCCGCGCAGGCCCGTGCCGAACAGGCGGTGCGCGCCCGTGGTCGCGAGCGCCGCGAAGACCGCGCGGAAGACGTCATGCTTCACCGACATGCGCGGCCGATCCCCTGGTTGCGCGCGGCTCCCTGCCCGAAGCCCGGAGCGGGAGGGCCGAAAATTAACGGCATCCGCGTAAAGACACCCTGAAAGTAGGGCCGCGCGCCCGCTCACCAAGCCCGGAAGGACGACCTTGCCCGCCAGCCCGACACCGTCGCCACGCTCCCGGCCGGCCGTCGCCGTCCACCGGGACGTCGCGGCCGTGGCGCAGGACTGGCTGCGGTTCGAGGCGCAGGAGGGGTGCACCCCCTACCAGCGCATCGGGTTCGTTTCGACATGGTTCAAGATCATGTCGACGGCCCGTGACGCCGAGCCTGCCGTCGTCGAGATCCGGCTCGGCGGCACCCCCGTCCTTCTCGTGCCGCTGGAGATCGCGCGGCACGGAATCGCGCGTGTCGCGCGCTGGCCCGGCGGGCGGCAGGCCAACCTGGGCGGCCCGATCCTCGATCCCGGCAGGGTCCCCGCGCTCGACCCGCGCGAGCTCGGCGACCGTCTGGTGGAGGCCGGCGGGATGCTGGGGATCGACGGGTTCGCATTCTGCAACCAACCCGCGATGATCGGAGGCATCCCCAACCCTCTGGCGGCCATGGACGAGAGCCGCCCCGGTTCAGCCCCCTACAGCGCGTTGCCCCTGCAGCGGGATCCGGAGGCGCTTCTCTCGTCGCTGCTGAGCCCCTCGACCCGAAAGACCTTCGGCAAGAAGCGGCGCGGCCTTGCGTCGCTCGGGGAGGTGCGGATCGAGCGTGCCACGGAGCAGGCGGGCGTAGAGCGGCTTCTTTCGGCCTTCCTCGCCCAGAAATCCGAGCGCATGGCCTGCCAGGGCATTCCCAATCCCTTCGCCGATCCCAGGCTGCAGGATTTCCTTCGGGCGATCGCGCTGCCTGGCCGCGATGGGGAGGCGCCGGTCCTCGAACTCTACGGGCTGTGGTGCGGAGACCGGCCTGCGGCAGTCTTCGGCGCGGTCGCGACGGGGCAACATCTGAGCGGCAGCTTCGTCTCGTTCTCCGCCGATCCGGCGCTGTCCCGCGGCAGCCCGGGAGAACTCCTGATCATGGAGGTGATCGCCCTCGCGGCCCGGCGCGGCCTCGCGACGTTCGACCTGGGGATCGGACGGGGGTCACTGAAGGACCGCTTCTGCAGCGACGCCGTGCCGCTCGTCGACACGTGGCTTCCCGTGACGCAACTGGGTGGGGCGGCGCTGCTCTCCCTTCGCGCCACGGCGGCGCTGAAGGCGCTGGTGCAGCGCGACCCGCGGCTCATGCGCCATGTCAGGCACATGGCGGCCTGGGCGGGCCTCCATCCCGCCGATTGAGCGGCCTCAGGCCGTGGCGGCGAGAGCCGGCCCCGTCGTCGCCTCGATCATCGTCGGCTCCGGCGAGCCCGGCGGCAAGGCCGCGGCCAGCGCAACGGGATCAACCAGGGCGTCCGGCGAGGACACCACGAGCAGACAGTCCGCGGAGGCGGCAAGAACCTGCGCCTCCCTCGATACCTCCGGCGACGGCGCGCAGACGAGCAGCATGTCGTAGGTGCGCCGAAGCGCATCGACGCAGCGCTCCATGCCGTCCGGTCCGGCCTCCGTGGAAAGAGGCGCGCCCGGCGCGACGAGATGCAACCGGCTGCCGGGATCGCGATGCAGGACGTCGACGAAACCCGCGGTGCCGGCGACCACATCGCCAAAGCCCGGAAGATCGCCGTCGGGCCGGCCGCGGACGAGGTCGACGAGAACGACACGTCCGGTCGCGGCACACCGACGGCCCAGCGCGAAGGCCTCGCTGCGGGCGAGCGCAGCGCTCGGCGACACGACGAGCCCGAAGACAGCCTCGCCGGGCGCGGTGCCGATATCGCGCAGGAGCTGTACCGCATCAGCCGTCCCGAGCATCGGAGCCGGACGTGCGGGGGTCTCGACAGAAGACGCAGGTTCAACGTGGTCGGCCTCCTCGGCCGGGACCGACGCATCGGCTTCATCCGGGGCCGGCCCGGCGACGCTTTCGGATGGCTCCCTGTCCCCAGCGCCTTCCTCCTCGGGCCTCATCGACGGGATCGCAGCAAAGGCCGGTGAGGCCGGCGCGACCGGCAGGGACGGAACGCCCCGCCCGGCGCCGACATAGGCGCGCCCCGACAGGAGCTCCCGGGTCACCACGATGGTGGCCCCGACCAGCAAGGTCGAGACGGCCGAGACAAGGATGATCGGCAGCTTCTTCGGGAAGGACGGCACGCCGGGAACCGTCGCCGTCGAGATGACGCGCGCATCCGGCGGAACCGCATCCTTGGCATCGCGGGCGATGGCGTCGCGGTAGCGGGCCATCATGGCCTCGAGTTGCTCGCGCTGCGTGCGCGCCTCGCGCTCCAGCGCCCTGAGCTCGACCTCGTCCTCGTTGGCCTGCGCGCTGCGCTGCTTCAGGGCATCGAGTGCCGCGGAGATCTGGTCGACGCGGGCGCCCTGCACCCGGGCGTCGTTCTCCAGCGTGCGCACCGCCTTCTCGGCGCTGGCGCGGATGTCGGCGTCCACGGCGGCGAGCTGGGCCTGCAGCTCCTTCATCCGCGGGTGCTGCGGCAGCAGGGTCCGGGATTCGAGCGCGATCTGCGCACGCAGCGTCGCGCGGTCGGCGACGAGCTTGCGGACCAGTTCGTTGTTCGCCACATCCGAGATTTCGAGCGGCCGGCCCTGGGCCAGCGCGTCCTGGATCAGCCGGGCCCGCGCCTGTGCGTCAGCTTGCGCGGAACGGGCCGTCGACAGCTGGGTATTCATCTCGACGAGCTGCTGCTGCGGCAGCGTCGCGTTGGGGCCCGCGGCGAGCAGGCCCTTGCGGGCGCGGAACTCCTCGACGCGCGCTTCCGCGAGGGCCACCTTCTCGCGCAGCGGCTCGATGGTGTTCAGGAGCCAGGCGCCTGCGGTCCGGGCCGCCTGCTTCTTGCTCTCCGCCTGCGCCTCGAGGAAGAGCTGAGCCACCGTGTTGGCGCCTCGCGCCGCCAGCTGCGGGTCCGCGGCGCTGAACTCGATCGTCATGACGCGCGACAGCCCGGTGGTGAAGGCCAGGACGCGTTCGCGGTAGCGGTCGATCAGCGCTTCCTCGCGCTCGGCCTCGGTCGGCGCCCGGGCCAGTCCGAAGCCGGCGAGGATTCCGCGCAGGCCCGATGGCTGGGCATAGCGATCGAAATCGGGGTTTCCGCGCAGGCCGAGTTGCTCGATGGCGGCTCGGGCAACGTCGCGCGAGGCTGCAACGAGGACCTGGCTGCCCAGATCGCGCTCGTCCAGCACGCCGCCACCGGCATCCGTGCCGCTGACCGGTCGGGTGAAGGGGGTGTCGCCGCTCTGCAGGATCAGCTTCGTCTCGGCCGTGTAGCGCGGCGTGACCATGTTCACCGCCACGGCGGCGCCCGCAGCGACGACGGCAGTGGGCACGAGGATCCACCAGCGGGCACGCGACAGGGCCGTGCTGAGCTGGGCGAGATCGAGATCGCCCGCCCCTTCCGCCGCCGTGCCCGTCTCCGGTGCCTGGGTTGCCATGGCCCGCTCCGCGTGAACCCGAAAATCGAGTCCGCAGAATCGTTTGGTGAGGTTTCGATAAGGTTAAGGGTGAGTTCGCCAGCACGGGCAGAAGTCAGGGTTTGTTAACCATGATCCACCCAAGGTGGCCGAAGTTCCGCTCAGCAACCGCTCATGAATCGCCGCCACGCTCTCGTCCTCCTTGCAGCCACCGCACTTGGCGGTTGCGCCACCGTGTCGCCACTCCCGCCCGGTTTCTCGGACGGCACGGAGGGCCCCTACACGCTGGCCGCCGGGGATCGGCTGCGTGTGATCGTTTTCGGGCAGGACAACCTGTCCAACAGCTACGCCGTCGACGGAGCAGGCCGGATCTCGATGCCGCTCATCGGCTTCGTGCCAGCCGCGGGCCAGACGACGGCGCAGCTGGAACGCTCCATCGAGGCGCGGCTTCGCAACGGCTTCCTGCGGGAGCCCAAAGTCGCCGTCGAAGTGGAGCAGTACCGCCCCTTCTACGTGCTGGGCGAGGTGACGACGTCGGGACAGTTTCCCTTCGTCAACGGACTGACCGTGCAGAACGCGGTCGCCATAGCGGGCGGCTTCACGCCCCGCGCCCAGCGCGACGTGGCCTCCGTGACGCGCAACGTGCGAGGCGCCCTCGTCTCCGCCAACGTGCCGATGACCTACCCCGTGCGGCCGGGCGACACGATCACCGTCCACGAGCGGTGGTTCTGACATGGGCCTGCCCGTCGAGGCCGAACCCGGGCCGCTGCGCATCCTCCACGTGTTCCGCGCGCCGATCGGCGGGCTTTTTCGCCACGTGCTGGACCTGTCGGGCTGGCAGGCGGCCCGTGGGCACGCGGTCGGGATCATCTGCGACGTCGGCGGCGGGGAACGTGCCGACGCGGCGCTCGAGCACCTCCGCCCTTCGCTGGCCCTCGGCGTCCACCGGCTGCCGATGCGGCGGCAGCCGGGCCCCTGGGACCTGGCGCCGCTGCTGGAGATCCGACGCCTCGTGCGCAAGCTCGACCCGCAGGTCCTTCACGGGCACGGAGCCAAGGGTGGACTCCTTGCCCGCGCGTGGTCCGTCATCGGGCTGCAGGGCCGCGTCGCCACCGCCTACACGCCCCATGGCGGCACCTTGAACTTCGGCCCCGGCACGCCGGGGCATGGGCTCTACATGGCGGTGGAGCGGATGCTCGGGCGCGGCACCGACGTCTTCACCTTCGAGAGCCAGTTCGCCGCCGACCGCTACGGCGCCTTCGTCGGGCGTCCGCGCGGGCTTGCCCGCGTGGTCCGCAACGGGGCCCATGCGTCGGAGTTCGAGCCGGTCGAGCCGAGGCCGGAGGCAGCCGACCTCGTCTTTCTCGGCGAGTTCCGGGAGGCGAAAGGCCTCTTCGTCCTGCTCGACGCGCTCGACCTCCTGCGCAGGCGACAGGGCTACGAGGTGTCCGCCAACCTGATCGGCGGCGGGCCGGAGGCCGATGCGGTCGCGAAACGGATCGCAGCCCTCGGATTGCGCTCCGTGACGCTGATGCCGGCGATGGCCGCGCGCGACGCGCTGGCCCTTGGCCGCGTCTTCGTGCTGCCGTCGCTGTTCGAGTCCCTGCCCTACGTGCTCATCGAGGCCGCCGCCGGCGGTCTCGACATCGTCGCGACCCGCGTCGGCGGCGTCGCGGAGGCGATGGGCCCGGCCGCCGACCGGCTGGTTCCACCCGGCGATCCGGCCGCGCTGGCCGCCGTCATCGCCGCGACCCTCGATGACGACCGCGGAAGGTCCGAGTCCCGGCGGGAGGCCGTGCGCCGGCACGTGCGGGAACACCTCAGTGTCGACACCATGGGCGCAGGCATCGAGGAAGCCTACCGGGCCGCTCTCGCCGCCCGACGAGGTTAAGGCTTCCGTTAGGTCGGGCTGCTAAACCTCTGATTGTCAATTAAATCGCCTGCAATCAGAGGCTCCTCATGGCCCAGTCGCAGAACGCGAAATCCGCCGCCGTGGACGCGGCCGCCCCGGATGCATCGGAGAGGCCCGAGCGGGCGAGCCTGCGGAAGCTCGCGACCCTCGCGGAAGAGTTCGCCGGCCAGAACTACAGGCCGTCGATCCCCCATGCCGTCCTGGGCGGCGCGGTGGCGATGGCCGAGGCGGCCGGCATCCTGGTCTCCGGCCTGCTCGTCCACTGGATCTGGACCGGGAACGCCCTTCCCCAGCCCTGGGACGCAGGGATCATCGCCGCGGCATCGCTCGCGGCGGTCGTCGCGTTCCAGGCGCTCGGCATCTACGACCTGCCGAGCCTGCGGGCGCCGCTGGCTCAGAGCATCCGGCTGTTCGCGGCGTGGTCGGCGATCTTCGTCGCCGGGCTCGGGACGGCCCTGTTCGCCGGCCTCGCCGACCAGGCCTCCCTCATGTGGTTCGCCAGCTGGTACCTTGCCGCCGGTCTCGTCATCGTCCTGCTGCGTGTCACGTCCGCCGCCTACATCCGCCGCCTCGTGCGCGCGGGGCGCCTCGACCGCCGCACGGCCATCGTCGGCGGCGGGCCGGCGGCCGCGGAGCTTCTGCGCGCGCTCGATGCCGAGACCGATTCAGAGGTTCGCGTCTGCGGCATCTTCGATGACCGCGACGAATCCCGTTCGCCGGACATGGTCGGCGGCTACCCGAAGCTCGGCACGACGGACGATCTCGTCGACTTCGTGCGCAGGACCCATCTCGACCTCGTCATCTTCACACTGCCGATCACGGCCGAGGAGCGCATCCTCGAGGTGCTCAAGAAACTGTGGGTGCTGCCGGTCGACATCCGGCTCGCCGCGCACCAGAGCAAGCTGCGGCTGCGCCCGCGAAGCTACTCCTACATCGGCTCCGTCCCCGTCCTGCCGGTCTCGGACCGGCCGATCGCCGACTGGGACGTCGTCACCAAGTGGCTGTTCGACAAGATCGTCGGCACGCTGGCGCTGATCGCCGCCTCGCCGATCATGCTGCTCACGGCGCTGGCGGTGAAGCTCGATTCCAAGGGCCCCGTCTTCTTCAAACAGGTCCGCTACGGCTTCAACAACGAGAAGATCGAAGTCTACAAGTTCCGGTCGATGTACACGGAGATGACCGACCACCACGCCAAGAAGCAGGTCACCCGCGACGACCCCCGTGTCACCCGGGTCGGCCGGATCATCCGCAAGACCTCCCTCGACGAGTTGCCGCAGCTGATCAACGTCGTCTTCAAGGGCAACCTGTCCCTCGTCGGCCCGCGTCCGCACGCCGTGAACGCCAGCGCCGCGAACCGCCGCTACGACGACGCCGTCGACGGCTACTTCGCCCGCCACCGGGTGAAGCCCGGCATCACCGGCTGGGCGCAGATCCACGGCTGGCGCGGCGAGACCGACACGGTCGAGAAAATCCAGAAGCGCGTCGAGCACGACCTCTACTACATCGAGAACTGGTCGGTGCTGCTGGACCTGTACATCCTCGCGGTGACGCCCTTCGCCCTGACCAAGACGGAAAACGCCTATTGACGGACGCCGCGCTCGCCTCCCCGTCGCCACGGGCGCGATCGCTCGTCCCCGCGCACGGGCTGCAGCGGGCGCTGCTGTTCGCGCTGACGGGCTCGAGCTTCGTCGCCTTCATCGAGCCCTCCCCCTACGAGGGGATGTTCGTTCTCTGCGCCCTCGCCTTCATGGCGACGGGCCTGCGCATGGTGCGCGAAGCGGTGCTCATCGTCGCTCTGCTGATGGCCTACAACGTCGGCGGCCTGTTCTCCCTGCTGCCGTTCTTCGACGAACAGAAGTCCGTGATGTTCGTCGCCATCTCCTTCTATCTCAGCGTCACGGCCGTGTTCTTCGTGCTGATCATGCAGGAGGATACGGCGGGGCGACTGCGCGCTCTGGAACTCGGCAGTATCGTGGCGGCGGTGCTGGCGTCGATCACCGCCATCATCGGCTTCTTCGACATTGCCGGCCTCGGGCCGATGCTGACCCGCTACGAGGGTTCGCGCGCCACCGGCACGTTCAAGGACCCGAACGTGCTGGGGCCGTTCCTGGTGCTGCCGGCGATCTTCCTCGTCAACCGCCTGCTGACGGGCACCACGCGCCGGTTCCTGCTGGCGATGTCCGTGCTGGGTCTCGTCGCGGTGGGCCTGCTGCTCACGTTCTCGCGCGGCGCGTGGGGCGTTTTCGCCGCAGCGGTGCTGCTGACGGTCGGGCTCAACTTCCTCGTCTCCCGCACGCACCGGCTGCGGGTGCGCATCGTCTTCTTCACCGGGCTCGGGCTGGCGGCCATGGCGGTCGCGGTCACCATCGCGCTGTCCTTCGAGAAGGTGAGCGAGATGCTGGAGACCCGGGCGTCGCTGGTGCAGTCGTACGACACGGGCGAGACCGGTCGCTTCGGGCTGCAGAAGCGGTCGATCCCCCTGCTGCTGGAGGAGCCGAACGGTTTCGGACCCCTGCAGTTCTCGCGCGTCATGGGGCACGACCCCCACAACGTGTACATCAATGGCTTCGCGTCATACGGTTGGCTCGGCGGCTTCGCGTACCTGGCGCTCATCGCCGCGACGTTGTTCGTGGGGTGGCGTGGCGTGTTCCAGAAGACGCCCTGGCAGCCATGGTTCATTCCCGTCTGGGCGAGCCTGTTCCCGCAGATCGTGCAGGGACTGCAGATCGACAGCGACCACTGGCGCCATTTCTGGTTGATGTTCGGTCTGACGTGGGGCCTCGCCATCGCCAACGAGCGATGGCTGCGGCGCAGGTCTCAGGCCGCGGCGCGGATCCCGGCGGCACGCGCGCCGGCATAGACCGCCTCGATCCGGTCGAGATGCCGGTCGAGCGTCAGCGGATCGGCCCAGTATCGCGCATAGGCGGCCTGCCCCATCGCCCGGGCGACCGCGTCGTCACGCAGCCGTGACAGGGCGTCGGCGAGGGCATCGACCGAGCCTCCCTGGACATGCAGGCCACTCTCCCCGTCGACCACGGACTCGCGGCCGGCGCAGATGTCGCTGACGATGACGGGCGTGCCCATGGCCAGCGCCTCAAGCACCGTGAGCGGCTGGCCTTCGTACCAGACCGACGGGAAGACGAGTGCCCGTGCCTTCCGCATGGCCTCGCGCACCGCCTCGCCGGATTGCCAGCCGAGGAAACGCGCCTCGGGATAGGCCCCGCGCAGCGCCGGGCCATCCTGGCCGTCGCCGACGACGACCGCCGTGACGCCCACCCGCCGGGCCGCCTCGAGGAAGAGCGGCGCCCCCTTCTCGGGAGAGAGCCTGCCGACGAAGAGGAACTCCCCCACCGCGGAATCCGGGTCGCGGGGACCCGGATCGGAGACCGGCACCGGGTTGTCGACATGGTGCCAGCGCAGGCCTTTCGGCAGGAGCGGCTCGGCCACGCTGCGCTGCAGGTGGCTGATCGTGATGACGTCGCCGAAGGCGTCGTGAAGACCGCTGAGACGATCGATCACCCCCTGCCGCACCACCCGGTAGGCCTTGTGGACGTAGGAGCGCGAGTCGCAGTTGTGGGTGATGCAGGCGAGCGACATCGGCGTGCGCCGGCAGGCGGCGTTGCGCGGGAAGTCGAAGAACCCGCCGTTCGGACAGACGAGAAAGAACTCGTGCAGCGTGATGACGGCCGGAAGCCGGCTGCGGGTGATCACGGGGCCGATCGCCGGCGACAGCGCCTTGGCGAAGCCGTGCACGTGCACGACCGTGGAGGCGGGATCGCACGTGGCCAGAAGCGCAGCGAGCCGTGCGGCGGCCGTCCGGTTCCACATTGCCTGCAGGGAATAGGCCAATGTCGAGGTCGCGGTGTGGGCGTCGGGCTGCCCGGTGAGCACGACGGAGACGCCCGCATCGGCGAGCGAGGGATCGGCTGGCGCGACGGCGGCGAAGAGCGTGACACGGTGCCCGCGCCGGGCGAGGCCGGCTGCGCTGTCGATGGCCACCTTGGCCTGGCCGCCGTTGACGTGCGCGTGGTCGACGACGACCACGACGTGCAGGGGACGGGATGCGTTCAAAGGGCCTCCGCGCGCTCGGGCGTGAGCCGGCCGGCCAGCACGTCGGCGCAACCGATCAGGTTGCCGCGCAGACGTCCCCGGCGGTCGATGTGGGGTTCCGGAGCCAGGGCCCCGAGAAGGTTTCGGAGGACGTTGCGGCCGATGAGCGACAGCCCGAAGACCGGCGGCATCGTGCCCTTGCGCATCAGGTACGCGACGTTCGAGACCTGCGAGTAGCCGAGCTTGGTCCCCGGGACGCGTCCGCGCTTCAGGCCGAGATGGACGCCCCGCAGGGCCGGGGACCTGACGATCCTGCCGCGTCGGCCAATCCGGCTGCCGAAGTCGGTGTCCTCCTGCCAGCCATACAGGACGAGGCGCTCGTCGAAGCGCTCCTGCCCGACCGCCTCCATCCGGAACATCATGTTGCAGCCATACGGTCGGGCATTGGCCACGGGCTCGCCAGGCGCATGGGTCCCCGCGGAAGCGGCCTCGACCAGGTTCACGCCTTCGTCCCACGGGATGCCGGGGCCGTGGATGCCATCCGCAAGGACGCTGCCCGTCACGCCGGCGACCGTGGGATCGGCGTCGAGAAGGGCCGCACCCTTCTCCAGCCAGTCGCCCGCCGGGACGAAGTCGTCGTCGAAGAAGGCGACGTGGCGGCACCGCCCCGCCAATGCGTCGAGGCCGCGGTTGCGCTGGGCGCTGGAGCCCGCCCGATCGTGCAGGATCGCATCGACGAGCGGCGACGGGACAGCCGGGAGGTCGGCCGGGTCGGTCGCGACGACGGCGATGCAGGCCGGCGGCAGCGTCTGAGCCAGAAGGCGCAGGATCAGAGCACCGGCAACGTCCGGCCGCCCCTTGGTCGCGATCACGACGCCGACGGTCGCTGGAGGAACGTGGGTCATGCGGGCCGGCGTCCCAGCCGTTCGAGGAGAAGGCGGCGCGTCCCGGCGACGTCTCCGGCAAGGGCCACGGCCGCGTAGAGTGCCGCACCGAGGGGCACGGCGAGCAGCAACGTCGGCAGCGGCGAAAGCGCGCCCCGCCACCAGCCGAGAGCGGCGACCATGAGCATGACGCCCAACGAGACCACGGCGAGATCCCTCCAGGGCACCGCGCGGCGCAGCACCGGCAGCGTCATGACCGCGGTGACCGCGAGCGCGACCAGCAGGCCGCCGACCTGCGCCAGCACGAAGCGATCCGGCCCGAGACCGGCCGGCAGCACTGCCGCAAGGAGCAGGTTCGCCGCGAGCGCGGCGGCCGCGGCGGCGACGGCCGGCGCCGTACGCTTGTCGATCTGGAAGACGCCGTTCAGGGCGCTCGTGATCGCGGCCTGCGCGACCACTGCCGGCAGCAGCAGCGTCGAATAGGCGATGAACGCATCGCGGAAGGCCGGCGGCACCAGCGTGCCGGCAACGGCCGGCAGGACGAGCCAGAACCCGGCCGCCGCCGGCAGGAGCACGGCGAGCACGATGACGACGTTGCGGCCGAGCTGCTCGACGGCTGCGGCACGCCCGTGACGCTCCTCCGCCCGGACGGCCATCTGGAACAGGATGAACTCGAACGAGGCTCCGAGCGCGAAGAAGATCCGGCTCAGCGTGTCGTAGGCGAGCGAAAATTGACCATTTTCCTCAAAGCCGTAGACGGCGGCGATGAGAGATCGATTCAGGAACGGTATGGCTTGGTAGACGACGAGCGAGAGGATCAGGGGGATGCTGTAGCCGAGGCACGCCCGCAGGAGGTCCGGGTCGATGCGCGTCTCCCGCAGCGGACCGTCGGCCAGTGCCCCGCGGACGGCGGCAACGCCGATGCAGGCGGCCACGATGGACGCCGCCATCACGGCGCCGGCATCCGACCAGAGTTGCGCGGCGGCGAGCATCAGCAGGAAGCCGCCCACAGTCCGGATCAGGACGAGCCGTACGTACAGCCGATCGAGGAAGCGCGCGCGCGCCAGCGTGCAGGCGAAGTCGAAGAGCCCCTGCATGAGACCCGCCAGGATGCCGAGGCCGACCAGAGTGCCGGTCAGCCCGCCGACAGACGGGAGAAGGGCCACCGCGACCGCGGCGACGACCGCCAGCGAGGCGAGGATCGCGAGCACCCGGTCGAGAGTGGCGCGGACAGCCGGCTTCTCGGTCCGGACGGTCTCGGAGTAGAAGCGTGCTGCGGAGAAGCCGAGCCAGTAGAAGAAGACGGCGTTGACCAGCACGGCCACAGCGCCGGCCATGGCGTAGCGCCCGAACTCCGCCGGCCCCAGCAGGCCCGCCACGGCGAGGCCCAGGACGAAGTTGAACCCCGCATTGGCAAGGAAGGTGAGCGTGAACACCATTCCGTGCAGCTAGCACGGCGGCCGGCAACAATTCGTTACGCGAGGTTCGCCGCGACGAGAGCGACGTCGCCGAAGCCTTTGAAGTTCCACATCTTGCAACAAGGGCGGCCGGCCCAGGGACCGACCGCCGAAACGTCGGGAAGGCGTCGGCTCAGCCGACCTTGAGCAGTTCGACGTCGAAGACGAGCGTCGCGTTCGGCGGGATCACGCCGCCGGCGCCGCGCGCGCCATAGCCGAGTTCCGGCGGGATCACGAGCTGGCGGCGGCCGCCGACCTTCATCGACATCACGCCCTCGTCCCAGCCCTTGATCACCTGACCGCGGCCGATCGTGAACGTGAGGGGCTCGTTGCGGTCGCGGGAGGAATCGAACTTCTTCCCGTCCTGCAGGGTGCCCGTGTAGTGCACCGTGACGCGCTGGCCGGGCTGCGGCGACGGGCCGGTGCCCACGACGAGGTCGGTATAGGTCAGGCCGGAAGGAGTGGTCATCTTGGTCTGGGCCCAGGCTCGGGTGGAGAGGACGGCGAGCGCGGGAAGGCCTAGAAGGGCCAGAGCGCCGCGGCGGTTGGTGGACGGCATCGGGATGTCTCCGGATCAGTCGATCGGCGACGTGTCTAGACGACGACGCGCCCGACGGGAAGCGCGGCCGGCCGTCAGGGGGCGGGATGCCACTCCCGGTAGGCGGCCTTCTTCAGGCGTTTCACCGTGGCGCAGCGCGCCAGGATCGGTTCCGTGAACTCGGCCAGCAGGCGCCCTTCCCGGCTGTCCGACGGATAGTGGACGCCCAGCACCTCGCGGTTGCGGGCGACGCGCACCGCAAGAGCCTCCAGCGGGTCGGCGGCGACGGCGGGCATCACCTGCTTCAGCACGAGAGCGAGCAGCTTCGACTCCGTTGCGTGGCCGCTCGGATAGGCGGCGTGGCCGGGCGGATCGAGCGGCGGCATGAGCGCAGGACTCAGGTAGGAGGGCCGCGGACGTTGCGCCTTGTACTTGTAGTGCATTACCTGGAACTCGGCGATGCGCATCGTCACCCAGCACAGCCGGAACGTGGCGGGATGCGAGGACTGCGAGAAGGTCAGCAGGCCCCGGAAATAGTCCATGTATGACGGGGCCTGCCCGAAGGCCTCGCCCATCACTCCTGCCCGGTACTCCATCAGGTGGTGGAGCTCGTCCAGTTCCTTCTTGAGGTCGACGCCCGTCGGGTAGGCCGTCATCGCGAACTGGTTCCAGCGCTTCCCGTTGGCACTGGCTCGGACGAACTCTCCGAGCGCGACGGTGGACAGATGGTTCGTCGACCACGCGGACAGGGGAAAGTCGACTCCATCCCGCGTCGCGAAGGTGGCGTCGAGCGGCGGCCAGGGGTGTCCCTTCCACCACGGGTCGTCCTGCGTCGACGCGGGGTCGCGCACCGGGTCGGGCGAGATCCCGACGGGACGCACGAGGCTCACCTCCGCGCCCGGCCCGCCTCCTCCGGCAAGGCCGGATAGTCCCGAGAGCCCTGAGAGTCCGGATAGGCCCGAAAGACCGGACAGCCCAGAGAGCCCCGATAGTCCGGAGAGCCCCGAAAGGCCGGACAGTCCCGATGCCGCACCGATACGCCCCGCCATGACTTGCCTCCCGCGCCGCTCTTGGTTGCCGGCGCCAAGTGTTTCATCATGAGTTGCCGTCGATCAAGGCGAGGCCCGGGAGACCGGGCGCATGGAGAACGGATCCTTGATGCGCTCCTTCGTCGTGCTGCAGGCCGAGGCCGATCTCCTGCGCCTCTACGAGACCGCACCGCTTGCCGACATCTATGGCGCTTTCGTCGCCCGGCTGGGCGGAACGCTTCGCCAGCCGGTCATGCAACCGGTTGCAGCGCCCTCGCGCAGCGCCGTCCTGCCGCCGGGCACGCCGGATCCGGACCAGCCGCGGCGCGACGAGGCCCTTCAGGGCCGGAGGGGGCCGCCGCTGAATGCGGCCCGGGCGAGCTGGGAGCGACGCCGCCCGTTCGTGAGCCGGCTGGTGCTCGCGCTCGACACGGACGCCGCGACGCTGGCGCAGCTGCAGGATGCCGCCGCGGCCGGACGGGGCGGCCTCGTGAGCGCGGGCGTGGACGTGCCCGTCCAGGCGGCGCGACCGCTCGTCGCAGGTGTCTCCGACGAGCCGTTCTCGGTCCGCACGATGGCGCATGCCCGGATCGGGGCGGCGGCGCTCTCCGACCCCACGCGTCCCGGCGGCGCGCTCACCGGGCGCACGGTCAACGTCGCGCTGTTCGACCACGGGCTCGACGCGACCCGCCTGCCGCACTTCGGGGGCGGCTGGGCCCGACCGCCCCGGCTGCCGGGAACGACGGAGGGCGGGCACGGCATGGACATGGCACGCAACGTCATGGCTCTCGCTCCCGACGCGACGCTGCACGATTTTGCGGTGCTTCCCGACAGGCTCCTCGCCATCCAGGGCTTCGCCAGCGACATTGCCGATGCCTACGCGGCGCTGCTGGCTGAGATCGACGCGGGTCGCACGCGCGGAAGGCCGCAGCCCTGGGTTGCCCTCAACGCCTGGGCCGTCTTCCGGCGCGCATGGGACCCGGGGACCGGCCTCGACGATCCGCTGCATCCGCTCAGCCTGCTGATCGACGAGGCGGCGAGCCGTGGCGCCGACCTCATCTTCGCCGCCGGCAACTGCGGCCAGTTCTGCCCCGATCCGCGATGCGGACCGCTGGACCGGGGTCCCGGGGCGAGCATCCTGGGATCGAACGGGCATCCGAAGGTTCTCACCGTGGCTTCGGTCCGGGCCGACGGGCTGTGGATCGGCTCGTCCTCGCAAGGGCCCGGGCTGCACACCGGAGCGGCCGAGAAACCCGACATCAGCGCTCCGAGCGCGTTCCGCGAGGACGACGACGGCGCGCGGCTGAACACGGGAACGTCCACTGCCGCGGCGGTCGCCGCGGGAGCACTGGCCGCCCTGCGGCAGGGCTGGCCCGCAGTGCCACCCGCCGACCTCAAGCAGGCCCTGATGGAGACGGCGTCGCCACCCGCCGACGGGAGCACCGGGTGGTCTGCCCGCACGGGACACGGCGTCATCGACCTCGCCGCCGTCCGGACCCGCCTCGCCGCCCTGCCCTGAGCCTCACTCCGGGACGCCGGCGATCCGCAGGGCCTGCGCCAGGCGGTCGCCGATCGCGAAGGCGCCGCTCGGGTGGCGTTCGCGATAGGCCGAGACCGTCAGGTCGGGCTGAAGCGTGAGCAGGTCGCGCGCGGCCTGCCGCGCCTCGTCGACCCGCCCCGCGAGGCTGAGCGCGATGGTCAGTGCGCGGAAGGTGGAGCTGTGCGTCCGGTTGGCCCGGATCGACCGGCGCGCGAGTGCGACCGCCCGCTCGTAGTCCTGCGCGGAGACGGCGGCCGACGCCGCCAGCGCATCATAGTACCAGCGCCGTGGATCGAGCGGCGACAGCAGGAGAGCCCGCTCGGCGGAGTTGAGTGCCGGCTCGCCTTCCCCGCGAAACGTGTGGAGCGTGCTCTTCAGCAGCCACGCGAGCGCGTCGTTGGGACCGGCCTCGACGGCGAGTTCGAACCGGCTCTCGGCGATGTCGAAGCGGCGCAGGTAGTGCGTGTTGACGTGGCCGTCGACCGCGAGGGCCAGCGAACAGTCGGGCTCGGCGTCGAGTGCCCGCGCGGCATGGTCGGCCGCCAGGCGCGCATCGCGGGCCAGGTCGGACGACCAGCCCTGGCTCGTGCGCAGCACCGACAGCATCGCGAGCCACGCATGCGGCGCAGCGCGGCGGGGAGCCCGGGCCGCGAGGGCTTCCAGCATCTCGCGGGCGAGTTCGAACTTGGGCAGCGACAGCTGGTGCATGAGCGCGATCGCACCGATCAGCAGCGTCGAATCCTCCAGCGTGGCGATGCTGCCGGCCCGCGCATGACGCACCTCGGTCTGCGCGACGGTGGTCGCGACCCGCGCGGCGACCGCGTCCACGATGCCGTCGGGCTGGAGGACGTCCTCCACGCCGACGACCTGCGAGTCCGCCCACAGGACCTCGCCGGTGCGCGTGTCCGTGAACTCGATCGCGATGCGCAGCCTGGCCCCCAGCACATGGCAGCGCCCCGACAGCACGTAGTTGGCGTGAAGCAGTTCGCGGATTCGACCCGGCGCCAGCGCGCGGGACCGCAGCGCGCCCGTCGACAGCCGCGAGATCACCGTCAGTTCGCCGCTGCGGGCGAGCGATACGATGATCTCGTCCGCTAGCACGTCACCGAGCCCGGCGAGGCCCGCGTCGCCGCCCGTGGTCTCGAACGGCACGACGGCCACCGCCGGCCAAAGAGGCGGGGGACCGGAGCGGCCCATGGCCTGCGTCGCCTGCTCCAGCCGGTAGGCCCGCACGGCCTCCCCTCCCCCGACGGCGCCGAGGTCCTCGATATCGGCGTCGACGTCGGCGAAAAGCCCCGCACGGGCGTCCTCCGAGGCCAGCACGGTCCCCGGGGGCGCGACCTGCGCCAGGAGGCCCGCCCTCTCCTCTCCCCCGTCTCCTCCCGGCACGTCGAGCCCCGCGGCGAGGCCACCCTGCCCTCCGACGAGCGAAAGCGCCGCAGCGGCGGCCGCGCGGAGGTCGGGAAAGGCCCACAGCGTGCCACCGCCCGACGTGTGGACGATCCGCGCGCCGAGGCGGGCGGCGGCCTCCGCCGCCTGTCCGGCCCCGTGGCCGTCCCGGCTCAGCGCCACGAGGGCCGCGCTGGACGTGCCGGCCGCCCTCAAGGTCGCCTCGATGGCGGGGGCGGACGGTCGCGGCGGCGCCTGCTCCCCGCGCCGCAGGCCCGTGGCGAGAGCCAGCGTCTCGGGATCGGGCTCGACCTTCAGCTGCGACCGCAGAAGGCCGGCGATGACCTCCACCTGCCGCAGCGCCTCGGCCCGGCGCCCACTGGCCGCCAGCGCCCGGATGACGAGGCGATGGGCGTCCTCCCGCAGCGGATCCAGTTCGACCGCCCGACGGCCGGCAGCCAGCGCCCTGTCGAGATCGTTCGCCGCCAGCCTTTCGCTGCCGCGTGCCACGAGGGAGTCCAGCAGGCGCGTCTCGAGACGCGCCTTCTCGTCGCGGGCCCAGTCCGACCAGCCCGGTTCGCGGATCACGACATCCGTGAGGAAGCCGCCGTAGAGACGCATGGCCTCCTCGACGGCATCGGCACCGCCATCCGCGAGGCACGCCTCGAACCGGGCCGCATCGCAGGCGACTGCTCCCGGCGCCAGGCCGACCTGTCGCAGGTCGGCCACGAGCACGTCGGGGCCGAGTGCGGTGCGCAGGCGGGCGATGGCCTGTCGCAGGTTCTGCTGCGCCTGCAACTCGAAGTGGGATCCCCACAGGAGGGACGCCAGGGCCTCCCGGGGACGAGATCCGCCGCCCATCGCGAGGGCCGCCATCAGGCCGCACAGCTTTCCTCGCCCGAGATCCACCGCGCCGCGGGGACCGACGAGCTCGAATGGACCCAGCACGCGCAGGTGGTACCGCGCCCCGGACCGGTCGCCGCTGCCGCCCGCTTCCCAGAACTCCGACATTCCTGCCCCGGCCGAGGTCCTTGCAACCCAGACTAGCGAAGCCGCCGCCGCGGGGCCAGCACGCGATGTCACGCACTTTTCACGCCGCGCCGCGGTCTTCCGTCACGCCGACGTTCGCTAGATGGGGTCTGGTGACCTCGACGACGCAACACCGACATCGAGGGAGCGAGACATGATCGCGACCGAGCTGCGAGCCTCCCATTCCGCGCGCCACGCCGGCGCTGCCGGTCCCGGCCCTGCGCGGCCCATCGCCCGGCGGCTGCCGGAACGCCGTTCCGACGTCACGCCCCGCCCCGTGCCCTCTCCGGCCAAGCCCCCCGAGGGGGGCCAGCCCGGGTCCGGCGGGCCGACGCCCCTGCCGGGTGACGACGCCCGCATCCGCAGGCTCTGGCGGATGGTCGTGCTCTAGCCGCCCCCCTCCCGTCAGTTCCGCGAGCGCGCCATGACGATCGAAGGCATCGAGATCATCGGGTTCCTGGCAGCCGCCGCCACCGTGGCCGCGTTCTTCTGCCGGGACATGCTGGCCCTGCGGGCGTTCGCGATCCTCGCGAACGTGCTGTTCCTGGCCTACGGCCTCGGGCTCTCGCTGCTGCCGGTCGTGGCCCTGCACGGAGTGCTCCTGCCCCTCAACGTCCTGCGGCTCTCCGCCTGCCAGACCCGGGCCGACGCGCCGGTCTCCCGGCAGGCGAGCGCGGAGAGGGGGATGGCGCCATGACGCTGGCCGACGTGTCCCTCGCGCTGTTCTCTTTCTTCAACGTCGTGCGGCTCGGCTCCTATGTGCCGCAGATCGTGCGGATCGCGCGCGACCGGCGCGGGGCCGAGGCCATCGCCTGTTCGACCTGGGCGATGTGGTTCCTGGCGAATGCAAGCACGGCGCTCTACGCGCAGGTAAATGTCGCCGACCCGAAACTCGCCGCCATCAACGCCCTGAACGCAGCCTGCTGCGCGACCGTCATCGTGCTGACGCAGGTCAAGCGGCATCGCTGGCGGCAGCAGTCGGCAGCGGCACGTCTGCATCCCTCGACCGAAAGGAGAGCCGCGGCGCCTTCGTCGCTGCAGGACGCCGCCTGAGGCGCGGCCCTTTCGAACCGATCCGAGGGTGCCCTTCTCCCACGGGGCCCCTCTGCCTCGGGCGCCGGCGAAGAGACCCCGCCGGCGCCCCTTTTTTTGCCTTTTCCGACCTTGAGCGCGGGTGTTCCACGCGGTCACGACACCGTGAACCCTGCGGTTCACCATTGCGGGTCGTCGGACGGCCGGACTGCACAATATGAACGCCTTGTAACTGTCAAAACGTCTCGGACGGTTGTATAACAACGGCGTCCAGCGCGGGGCACCGCCACCGAGCTCGTTCCTTTTTGCCCGGTCCACGGAGTCCCATGCATGCCGTCGAAGGCGTCCGTCCTGACAGTGGTCATTGTTGGCGCCGTCGCGGCGTTCTACGTCGCACCCAAGATCTGGCCCGGCCTCGAACCCCGGCGCGACGCTCTCGTCGCCCAGCTTCCCCCGAACGTCGCCGCCCTGATCCCCGGCATCAAGCCGCCGGCGGCACAGACGGCCGCGGCCCCGACCGCCGGCGCGCCCGGACCGGGAGCGCAGCAGGGCGGCCCCGGGCGCGGTGGGCCCGGCGGCGGCCCCGGTGGAGCCCAGCGTGTGGTGCCCGTCGTCGTGGGCAAGGCACAGCGCCAGCCCATGCCGGTCCGGTTCGACACGATCGGAACGGTCCAGACGATCGCGGCCGTCACGGTGCGCTCGCGCGTTGAGAGCCAGATCATCAAGGTGAACTTCGAGGACGGCGCCCAGGTGAAGCAGGGCGACGTGCTGTTCGAGCTCGACAGCCGCGGCATCGAGGCGCAGATCAAGCAGGCGGAAGCCAACCTGATGCGCTCGCGGGCGCAGCTCGAGCAGGCCGAGCGCGACGTGCGCCGCAACGAGCAGCTCGCGGCCCAGGAGGTCGGCTCCAAGGTCGTCCTCGACAACGCCCGCACCACCGTCCAGACCGTCACGGCCCAGATCCGCGCGGACGAGGCGGCGCTCGAGAACCTGCGCATCCAGCAGAGCTACTACACGATCAAGGCTCCGATCTCCGGCCGCGTTGGCGTGGCCGGCATCAAGGCAGGCAACATCGCCAAGACCGGCGACGGCAGCACGCCGCTCGCCATGATCAACCAGATCAGCCCGATCTACGTGTCCTTCAACGTGCCGCAGCGCCTGCTTCCCGAGCTGCGCGAGGCGCTCGCCAAGGGCACGGCCAAGGTGCAGGCGACGCCACAGGGCCTCACCGAGGCGATCGACGGCAAGGTGGCCGTGATCGACAACACGGTCGACCCCACCTCGGGCACCATCGCCCTGAAGGGCGTGTTCGAGAATGCCGACGAGGTTCTGTGGCCGGGCGCGCTCTGCGACGTGCGCCTCGTCATCCGCATCGAGCCGGACGCCATCACCGTGCCGCGCGAGGCGGTTCAGCAGAGCCAGAACGGCATGATCGTGTTCGTGGTGGAGAACGGTCAGGCCCGCGTGCGGCCCGTCACCGTCGACCGGTCCCTGCGGGGCCTCTCGGTGATCAAGACCGGGCTCAAGGGCGACGAGATCGTCGTGACGGACGGCCAGTTGCTGCTCAACGACGGCGCCCGGGTCGAGACCCGCACCGGAAACCAGCCGCAGCAGCGGCCGCAGGGCCAGGGCGGGCAGCGGCCGGAACAGCCGGCCGGGACGCCGCAGGCCGGAGCACCTGCCCCGGCGGGCGCCTCCGTGCAGGCCGGCCAGCCGCGCGGCTGAGCACCCGAAGGAGAACCAGGCGATGAGGCTCCCCGAGGTCTGCATCCAGCGCCCGGTGATGACGACGCTCATCACCCTGTCGTTCATCATCTTCGGCCTGTTCGCCTACCGGCAACTGCCGGTGGCCGCCCTGCCCCGCGTCGACTTCCCGACCATCAGCGTCTCGGCCCAGCTGCCGGGCGCAAGCCCCGAGACGATGGCCGCCTCCGTGGCGGCGCCGCTCGAGCGGCAGTTCTCCAACATCAGCGGCATCACGGCGATGACGTCGGTCTCCACGCAGGGATCGACGAACATCACCATGCAGTTCGACCTCGACCGCAACATCGACGGCGCCGCCCTCGACGTGCAGTCGGCGCTGAGCGCGGCGGCCCGCCGCCTGCCCTCGGACCTGCCGAACCCGCCGAGCTTCCGCAAGGTGAACCCGGCCGACCAGCCGATCCTGTTCCTCGTCGTCACGTCGAACACGCTGCCGCTCTCCACCGTCAACGACTATGCCGAGACGGTGCTCCAGCAGCAGATCTCCCAGATTCCGGGTGTCGCCCAGGCGCTGATCTTCGGCTCGCAGAAATACGCCGTGCGCATCATGGCCGATCCCTCGGCCCTCTCGTCGCGCGGCCTGACCTTCCAGGAGTTGCGCGCCGCGGTGGCCGCCGCGAACTCGAACCAGCCGACGGGAACGCTGCGCGGGGAGCGCCAGCGGGTGACGATCGAGGCGACCGGCCAGCTGCGCAAGGCCGAGGACTACGCCAACCTGATCGTCTCCTCGCGCAACAACATCCAGGTGCGCCTCGGCGACGTCGCCACGGTGAAGGATTCCGTCGAGAGCGACGAGTCGGCCTCGTGGTTCAACAGCGAGCGCTCGCTCATCGTGGCGGTCTTCCGCCAGTCCGACGCCAATACCGTGGAAGTGGTCGACCGCATCCGCGAGAAGGTGCCGGGCTACAGGGAGCAGCTCCCCGCCTCCATCGGCCTCCACGTCCTGAACGACCGCTCGATCCCGATCCGCGAGGCGGTGTTCGACGTCCAGTTCACGCTGATGCTCTCGATCGCCCTCGTGGTGCTCGTGATCTTCCTGTTCCTGAAGTCGCTCACGGCGACGATCATCCCGACGCTGGCGCTGCCGGTATCGCTGATCGGTACGTTCGCCGCGATGTACGTGCTCGGCTACTCGATCGACAACATCTCGCTGTTGGCGCTCACGCTGTCTGTCGGCTTCGTCGTCGACGACGCCATCGTCATGCTCGAGAACATCGTCCGCCACATCGAGGAGGGCATGGAGCCCTACGAGGCGGCGGTGAAGGGCTCGCGCGAGATCGGCTTCACCATCGTGTCGATCACGCTGGCGCTCGTGGCGGTGTTCATCCCCGTGTTCTTCATGGGCGGCGTCGTGGGACGCGTCTTCCGCGAGTTCGCCGTGACGATCTCGGTGGCGATCCTCGTGTCGGGCTTCGTGTCGCTGACGCTCACGCCCATGTTGTGCGCGCGCATCCTGAAGCCGCACGACTCGCACGCGAAACCCGGGCTGTTCTCGCGCGCCGTCGACGCGGTCGTCGGCGGGATGCTGGCGGTCTACCGCGTCACGCTCGACATGGTGCTGAAGGCCCGCGCCCTCGTCCTGCTGCTGACGCTGGCATCGGTCTACGTCACGGCCACCATGTACATGGAGATGCCCAAGGGCTTCTTCCCGCAGGAGGACACGGGCCTGCTGCGCGGCGCGACGGAAGGGCCTCCGGACACCTCGTTCCAGGCCATGGCGCAGCGCCAGCAGGCGGTGATGGAGATCCTCAAGCAGGATCCCGCCGTCGACTACCTGACGTCCAACATCGGCATGGGCGGCGTGAACCAGGGCTTCATGTTCATCGCGCTGAAGCCGAAGGACCAGCGCGACGACATCAGCACGGTCATCGCCCGGATGCGCCGCGCCACGGCGAACATCCCCAACCTGACGCTCGTCCTGCAGCCGGTCCAGAACATCAACCTGAATTCCGGCCGCCAGTCGCGGGCCCAGTACCAGTACACGCTGACCAGCGGCGACACCGAGGCGCTCTACAGGGTGGCCCCGGACATGCGCCGGCGGATGACGCAGCTGGAGCAGCTGCGTGACGTGAACATCGACCTGCAGCTCGCCAACCCGCAGGTGATGATCGAGCTCGACCGCGAACGCGCCGCCAACCTCGGCGTGACCTCCGACCAGTTGCGCCAGACGCTCTACAACGCGTTCGGCTCGCGGCAGATCTCGACGATCTACACGCCCTCCAACGACTACCCGGTCATCATGGAGGCCGACCGAGACTTCCAGACCGACCCGGCGCGGCTGTCTCAGCTCTTCGTGCGCGGCAACAACGGGCAGAACATCCCGCTGGAGTCGGTCGCGACGATCAAGCGCACCATCGGTCCGCTCTCGGTGAGCCGGCAGTCGCAGCAACCCGCGGTGACGATCTCGTTCAACCTCGCGCCCGGCGTGTCGCTGGGCGAGGCGGTCGAGGCCGTGCGCGCGGTCGAGCGGCAGGCCGGCATCCCGGCCTCGATCACGACAGGCTTCGCCGGCTCCGCCCAGCTGTTCCAGGACGCGCTGCGCGGCCAGGGACTGCTGATCCTCGCCGCCGTGCTCGTGATCTACATCGTGCTGGGCGTGCTCTACGAGAGCTTCATCCACCCGATCACGATCCTATCCGGCCTTCCCTCGGCCGGCCTCGGCGCCCTGCTTGCGCTGAAGTACTACAACATGGATCTGTCGGTGATCGCGATCATCGGCATCCTGATGCTGATCGGCATCGTCAAGAAGAACGCCATCATGATGGTCGACTTCGCGCTGGAGCGACGGCGCGAGGGCGCGGACGCGCTGACCGCCATCCGCGAGGCGGCGCTCATCCGCTTCCGGCCGATCATGATGACGACCTTCGCGGCGATCTTCGGCACGCTTCCGATCGCCATCGGACACGGGGCAGGCTCGGAACTGCGCCAGCCGCTCGGCATTGCGGTCGTCGGCGGTCTCATGGTGTCGCAGCTGCTGACGCTCTACATCACCCCGGTCGTGTACTACTACCTCGACCGCGTCGAGAGCTTCCTGACGCGCGGGTCGCGCCGGAGGAAGGCCGCAGCCGAGACCGTGGTCGCGGGTGGCACGCCGGTGGCCGCCGCGGTGCCGGTGGCTCCCCATGGCGCCGCCCACCAGAAGGCGGAATGAGGGACCGGATCCCTCTGCCTGGCGCCGCGGCTGAGGTCGCGGCGCAACACGCGACGACAATTCAAATTCGAACGGTCCGGCCAAGCTCCCGTTAAGGGATCGGTAAGGCTGTTGTTGCTCAAGCTGTGGAAGGGGTCATGCTTACCGGACCCTGAACGACCTTGCGTTGTGTTCGCTCATCATGAGTCACTTGCGGTTTGATCCTGCCCTCGAAGGGCCCTCCGGAGAGGTGGGCCCGGAGGCGGAGCATCCGCGTGACGAAGGCCGTCGGACGGGGCGGCTGTGGCGGGCCGTCGCCGCCTTCCTCCTCGGTCTGACGCTGGGTATCTCCGGGATCGTGATCGGCCAGTCCGCCTTCGAGCGGCACCTCGATCTCTTCGGGCCGGCCGACGCGCCGCCGCCACTGCGGCGCTGACGCGTCGGAGACGTGCGGGATGGAGGCGCGCCGCGGCTGCCTCCCCGATGGAACCGGTTCAGGCGCCCTTCACCGAGACCACGCGGAACGTGTGGGTGACGCCGTCCTCGTCCTTCACCGAGACATACTCGCCCGGCGCGAAGACGTGCTCGCCGAGTCGGTAGCCGGCCTCGTCGTCATCGCTGCCGGCCGGATCGTAGTCGAAGGCCCAGGTCGCGCCGCCCTTGCCGCCCGACCGATGCACCAGATGCCCGTACTCGTCCTTCTCCGCCCCCCAGAAGCGGCGTACACGGCAGGCGGCCCGCGTCTCCTTCCAGGCGATCGGATCGAGCCGCCCCTCGGCGTCGAGCGGGGCCACGATCTCGTAGCCGTGGCGGCCCGAGCCGTCGGGGTGCTCCTTGGAGCGAGCGAGGTTGAGAAGGATTCGCTTCAGGGGATGGGTGGTCATCATGGTCCTCGGTGGTCGGATCGCCGCCGGACGGTGCCAGCGGCAACACCATAATCCATGCCGGTGCACGGCGAAGCCGTCCTTGACCTCGCGCAACGGCGTAAGGACGGGTTCCGGCGTTTCAGTCACTTGAGGTCCAGAGACTGGAACGATTCCGGACTGCGCACTTTAGAAATGCTACAAAGTATTGAAGTTGCAGGATTTTTTCTTGACCCCCGATCCACGGCGGGCGATATCGCGGTCATCGACCACCCCGAGACAGGGCCTTGAACCCTGTGCAGGAGCAACGACCATGACCGTCCGCAACATCATTCCCGCCGTGCTGCTTGCCGGCGCTGCGTTCACTGCACCGGCACTGGCCGCCGAGGTGAACGTCTACACCTCCCGCGAGCCCGGGCTGATCAAGCCCGTTCTCGATGCCTTCACCAAGCAGACCGGCATCAAGGTCAATGCGGTGTTCCTGACGAACGGGCTGGAGGAGCGGGTCAAGGCGGAGGGACAGAACTCGCCGGCGGACGTGATCGTGCTCGTCGACGTCTCGAAGCTCGCCGGCGCGACGGACATGGGCATCACCCAGCCGATCGACGACGCGACGCTGAAGGCGCAGGTCCCGGCGGCTCTTCGTGACCCCGGAAACACCTGGTTCGCCACGACGCTGCGATCGCGCGTCGTCTATGCGTCGAAGGACCGGGTGAAGCAGGACTCGATCACCTACGAGGAACTGGCTGACCCCAAGTGGAAGGGCAAGGTCTGCATCCGCTCCGGCCAGCACCCCTACAACGTGTCGCTGTTCTCCGCTGCCGTGTCGCGCATGGGCCCCGAGAAGGCGGCCGAGTGGCTCAAGGGCGTCAAGGCGAACCTCGCCAAGAAGCCGTCGGGCGGCGACCGCGACGTGGCCAAGGACATTCTCGCGGGCGTGTGCGACATCGGCGTCGGCAACACCTACTACGTCGGCCTGATGCGCAACGGCACGAATGCGAACGAGAAGCAGTGGGGCGATGCCATCAAGGTGCTCAACTCCAGCTTCGCCGGCGGGGGCACGCACGTGAACATCTCCGGGGCCGCCGTGGCGCGCAACGCACCCAACAAGGACGCGGCCGTGAAGCTGATCACCTTCATGACGTCGGACACGGGCCAGAAGATCCTCGCCGACCTCAACTACGAGTACCCGATCCGCAAGGGCGTGGGCGGAGCCGAGACCGAGAAGGTCGCCGGACCGATCCAGCCCGACTCCCTCGCCCTCGTCGACATCGCCAAGAACCGCCGCGCCGCCAGCGAGATGGTCGACCAGGTCGGCTTCGACAACTGACCGGTCCTTGAACACTTCCTCCGAAACACTGGCTCGCGCCGTCCCGGGGTCTCCACGCCCCGGGATCGGCGCATCGGACACAGCCACGCGCCGGCTCGTCGCCGGCGCGACCATGGCTGCGCTGCTCGTCGCCGCGCCGGTCCTTGCTCTCGTCGCGATCGCGCTGGGCGGCGACGCCTCGACGTTGCGGCACGTGGCGCTCAACGTCCTGCCCACGGCCCTCGTCCAGACCGGCTGGCTGCTCGCCGGCGTGGCCCTGGTCACCGCCTCCGTCGGGGTCGGTGCCGCCTGGATGGTGACGGCCTACCGGTTTCCGCTGCGCGACTGGCTGGCGGCCGGGCTCGTGCTTCCCCTCGCCGTCCCCACCTACATCGTCGCCTACGTCTACGTGGAGATGTTCGAGCCGCTCGGGCCGGTCCAGACAGCATTCCGCGCCCTGACCGGCTATCGCTCCCGCGCAGAGTACTGGTTCCCGGAGGTTCGGTCGCTGCCCGGGGCCGTCCTGATCATGGGCGCGGTGCTCTACCCGTACGTCTACCTGACGGCGAGGGCCCTTTTCGCCGTGCAGAGTGCCAACCTGCTGGAGGCGGCCCGCACCCTGGGCGCGGGGCCCTGGGAGACGTTCCGCACCGTCGCCCTCCCACTGGCGCGGCCTGCGCTGGCGCTCGGCCTGTCGCTGACTCTCCTCGAAACGCTGAACGACATCGGAGCCAGCGACTACCTGGGCGTGCGCACGCTGACGGTCTCCATCTACACGACGTGGCTCAACCGCGGCAGCCTGCCGGGCGCCGCCCAGATCGCGTGCGTCATGCTGGCCATGGTGATGCTGATCCTGTGGGCCGAGGGCCGGGCCCGCGGCTCGCGAGGCTTCACCGGCTCCATGAAGCGCCCGCGCCCGGTCACGCCCGTCACGCTCAAGGGCGCGCGGGGCTGGACCGCGACGCTGCTGTGCGCCCTGCCCGTCCTCGCGGGCTTCGTGCTCCCGGCCGGCTTCCTGCTGCGGGAAGCCGTGGGCCGGACACTCTCGACCGGAGTTCCGGAGCCCTTCTGGGGCGCCCTCGCCGCCACGATCACGCTGGCCGCCCTCGCGACCGCCATCGTCCTCGTCGCGGGTGCCGTCGTGGCCGCGGCCGGGCGGCTCGTCCGCACCCGGCGGGTCGCTTTTCTCGGTCGCGTGGCGGCCATGGGCTACGCCCTTCCCGGAACGGTGCTGGCCGTCGGCCTGCTGTGGCCGCTCGCGGCCTTCGACAACGTCTTTGCCAACACGTGGCGCGCGCTGACGGGGGCCTCTCCCGGCCTCCTCCTGACGGGCTCGGGCGCAGCCGTTGTGATCGCCTACGCCATCCGTTTCCTGGGTATCGCGTCCGGCGGCATCGAGAGCGGCATGAGCCGCATCTCCCGCAGCATCGACGACGCCGCACGCACCCTCGGTCGACGGCCGGCCGCGGTTCTGCGGGAGATCCACCTCCCGCTGGCACGCCCCGCGCTCGCCTCGGCGGCACTGCTGGTGTTCGTCGACGCGATGAAGGAACTGCCCGCGACGCTGCTGCTTCGCCCGCTCAACCTCGACACGCTGGCGACCCTGCTCTACGCGCAGGCCTCGCGCGGCGTGTTCGAGGAGGGCGCACTCGCCGCACTCGCCATCGTCGCGGTGGGGATCGCCCCCGTCATCACGCTGATGCGGGTGTCGGCTCCTGGCACGCCGCCCGCGGAGGCGGTCGCAGTGGACGAGGCGGCGGGGCTGTCGCCGGCACGGGCCTGAACGCGCAGCGGCGGGCTTCCCTTCGGTCCGGGATCAGGTCCTCAGCTGCGGCAGGTCCCTGAACAGGGCCAGCGCCTCCGGGTTGGCCAGGGCCTCCTGGTTCTTCACCTCGCGCCCGTGCACGATGTCGCGCACGGCAAGCTCCGTGATCTTCCCCGACTTGGTGCGGGGGATGTCGGCGACGGCGACGATGCGGGCCGGCACGTGCCGGGGGCTCGCACCCGTACGGATCCGGGCGCGGATCTCCTTCTCGAGCGCCTCGTCGAGGGCGGCCCCCTCGCGCAGGCGCACGAAGAGCACGACGCGCACGTCGTTGTCCCACTCCTGCCCGATGGCGAGCGCCTCCACGACCTGCGGGATCGGCTCGACCTGCGCATAGATCTCCGCCGTGCCGATGCGAACGCCGCCCGGGTTCAGGGTGGCGTCGGACCGCCCATGGATGACCATGCCGCCGTTCTGCGTCCATTCGGCGAAGTCGCCATGGCACCAGACGCCGGGAAACCGGTCGAAATAGGCCGCCCGGTACTTGGCGCCGTCCGGATCGTTCCAGAACATGATGGGCATCGACGGGAAGGCCTTCGTGCAGACGAGCTCCCCTTTCTCCATCCGGACGGGCCTGCCCGTCTCGCTCCAGACGTCGACCGCCATGCCGAGGGCGGGCACCTGGATCTCGCCTCTGCGGACCGGGCCGGTCGGATCGCCCAGCACGAAGCAGGACACGATGTCCGTGCCGCCGGAGATCGAGGCGAGGTGCACGTCGGACTTCACGCACTCGTAGACCCACTCGAAGCTCTCCGGGGCCAGCGGCGACCCCGTCGATGTGATGAGCCGGACGCTGGAGAGATCGTGGGTCAAGCGGGGCTGCAGTCCGGCCTTCTTGCAGGCGTCGATGTACTTCGCCGAGGTGCCGAACATCGAGAAGCGCTGCTGCGCCGCGAAGTCGAACAGCACCGACGGCTCGGGGTGGAACGGCGAGCCGTCGAACAGCATCAGCGTGCACCCGTTGGCGAGCGCCGAAACGAGCCAGTTCCACATCATCCACCCGCAGGTGGTGAAGTAGAACACCCGGTCGCCGGGGCTCATGTCGCAGTGCAGGCGGTGCTCCTTGAGGTGCTGCAGGAGCGTGCCCCCGGCCCCGTGGACGATGCACTTCGGCACGCCGGTCGTGCCGGAGGAATAGAGGATGTAGAGGGGGTGGTTGAACGGCAGACGCTCGAACGTCACGGCCTTCGGCGGGTGCGCGGCCAGTGCGGACGGAAGGGCAGTCGCCCCGGGAAGGGATGCCGCAACGGCATCCGCCTCGCCGAGGTAGGGCACGACGAGAACCGCAGCCAGCGTGGGCAGCTGGGGCACGATCTCGGCGAGCTTCCCCGCGATCTCGATGCGCTTGCCGGCGTACCAGTAGCCGTCGCAGGCCACGAACACCCTGGGAGCGATCTGGCCGAAGCGGTCCAGGACGCCGCGCACGCCGAAGTCGGGGGAACAGGAGGACCAGACGGCGCCCAGCGACGTCGCCGCCAGCATCAGCGCGACGGTCTCCGGGACGTTCGGCATCATCGCTGCGACACGATCCCCGGGCCCGACGCCCTGCGCCGCAAGCCACTGCTGCAGGCTCGAGACGAGGTCCGTCAGCTCGCGCCACGTGAGCCGCGAAGCCGCCTTGTCTTCCCCGCGGAACACGATGGCCTCGCCGTCGTCGCTGCGGCGCAGGAGGTTCTCGGCGAAGTTCAGCCGCGCCTGCGGGAAGAATTCCGCTCCGGGCATGCGGTCGGCGCCAAGGATCACGTCCCCCTTCTCGCCGCGCACGTCGCAGGCGTCCCAGACCAGCGACCAGAACGCCTCGCGCCGTTCGACCGACGCCGCGTGGAGGTCCGCGTAGCTGCGCGTCGCCAGCCCGGTGCGGGCATTGAAGGCATCCCGGAAGCCGGAGAGGTTCGCCCGCGCGGCACGATCCGGCGACGGCGACCAGAGGACGGGCGATGGCGAGGGAGTGGATCCGGTCATCGTGCTGCCTTCATCTTGAGTCAGCGAGGCACTTCTCGCCGTCCTTCCGAACTCCGTCGATAGCGAAATCACCGTCCGTGCGAAAGCCTTCCCCCCGAGGCATGCGGCCCCTGCTGCCGTGCGAGCCGCCGTCCTACCCCAGCGCGGACGGGGTTTTCTTTTGTCTTTCAACGGCTATCATCCCTCGCCCGCTGTCGGGCTCGGCGCCTGTCGCCGATTCTGCGTGGCCGTGCTGGGCGACATGAAGCGACACTGGATCCTCGGTGCCACTTTGGCCGTCGCCGGCATCGCGGCCGCATCGGTGCCGTGGCCCGTCCCCGCCAGCGTCCTCGAAGGCCAGATCGCCCCGCAGCTGGCGGCTGCTGCGCGCGTGCCCGTCGGCACCGCGTCCTCGGCACGCTTCACCCTGCTCCCCGTGCCGCGTCTCGATATCGAGAGACCGGCGCTTCGGGACGACGCGGGGGGCGTGACGGTGGAGGCCAGCCGCCTGCGCGGGCGCCTTCGCCTGCTCCCGCTCGTCGGCGGGCGGATGGAGCTGACGGAAATCATGATCTTCGGCCCGCGGCTGACGCTGCGGGCCGACGGAGCCTCGGAAACGACGCTTCGGCGGATGGCCGACATCGTCCACCAGCCCGGTCATGCGCCGGGGGCGCCGCCGTTCGTCGAGCGGCTGGTCGTGATCGACGGGTCGGTCGAGACCGTCGAGGCCACAGGCGCGCGGGCCACGATCGCGTCGCGGATCGACACGATCACCGAGCGCGGGCCCGAGCCCGGCACGTTCGATGTCTCCGGCACGATGACGTGGCGCGGCGAGACCGTCTCGTTCCAGTCCTTCTCGGTCGATTTCGCGGCGCTGCTGAGCGCGCGGCCGGCAACCGTCTCGGTGCGCATGGGCGGCGATCTCGGCTCCGTCGACTTCACCGGCAAGGTCCTCGCGGCCGAAGGGCTTCAGGCCGAGGGACGGCTGGCGCTCAAGACCTCGGCCGTGAAGCGACTGGCACAGTGGGCGGACCTGCAGATGCCGGTGGCGTTCGAGGGGGGCGCCGATCTCCAGGGCCAGTTCCGTCTGAGGGACGGAGACGCCTCGCTCACGGATGCCACCATCACCGTGCGGCAGGGCCGGCTCGAAGGAGCGCTCCATCTCAAGGACACGGGCGGCCGGCCGTCCCTGTCGGGGACCCTTGCCGGGGAGCGCCTCGATCTCACGGCAGACGCGATCCGCCTCGTCGGCGCCCTGCGCGGCGACGATGGCGGCTGGTCGCGCGACATCATCGACCCCGCCATCCTTCCCGCCGGCGACATGGACGTCCGGGTGTCCGCCACGCGGGCGGCCGTCGGCAGCACGACCCTCGCCAACGTGGCCTTCTCGGTCCTCTCGCGACAGGGCAAGACGGACATCACGCTGGGGGGAGCCGAACTCGGGAAGGGCTCGGCGAAGGCCCGGCTCTCGCTCGCCACCGCCCCGCGCGGCTTCGACGTCAAGGCCCAGGCCACCTTCGAGCGCGTCGACATGGCCACGATCCTTTCGCCGCTCGTCGACGGCCGGCGCCTGACCGGCGCCGGCTTCGGCCTCCTGCAGGTGGAGGGCAGCGGCAGCAGCGTGCATGCCGTGATGCGCTCGCTGGAGGGCAAGTCCAGCCTCCTCGTCCGGCAGGGAGACATCGGCGGGATCAACCTGCCGGAGGTCCTGCGGCGCATCGAGAAGCGTCCGCTGGTGGCTGCCCTCGACGTGCGCGGAGGGCGGACGCCCTTCGACGTCGCCTCGTTCATGGCCAGGATCAGCAAGGGTGTCGCCGAGATCGTCGACGGCACGGTCGGCAGTCCGGCGGCCCGTGTCTCGCTCTCGGGGCACATCGCCCTCGCGGACCGGCACCTCTCCATGTCGGGCCTTGCGCAACTCCTCGATGCCGGCGCCGGACGCGAGCCGGTCACCCTGCCCTTCGAGGTGACCGGCAGCTTCGACGATCCGATGCTCGTTCCCGACGCGCGGGCGCTGCTGCGCAGGTCCGGCGCCACGGCACCCCTGTTCGATGCCAGGACCCGCGGGGAGAACGGCATGCTGCCCGCCGGGGCGGGGGCGCTGGCGCCCGCTCCCCAGTAGAGCCTCCGGCGTCCCGGACGATCGCCGAGCGGCCCGCCTTCAACCCCGGCTGGCGACGAGATTGCGCTTGGTTGCGAGCGAGGCGACCACGATCGCCGCCGCCACGACGCCGATCATGATCGTGCAGGCGGCGTTGATCTCGGGAGAGATGCCGAGCCGGACCTGCGAGTAGATGCGCATGGGAAGCGTGGTGGCGCCCGGCCCCGACGTGAAGCTCGCAATCACGAGGTCGTCGAGCGACAGCGTGAAGGCGAGCATCCAGCCCGCTGCCACCGCCGGCGCGATGAGCGGCAAGGTGACCTGCAGGAAGACCGCCACCGGCGTGGCCCCGAGGTCGAGCGCCGCTTCCTCGAGGCTTCTGTCGAAGGTGACGAGCCGTGACTGGACCACCACGGTGACGAAGCACATCGTGAGCGTGGTATGGGCGATGGTGACGGTCCAGAAGCCGCGGTCCATGTCGGCGGCGACGAAGAGCAGCAGCAACGAGAGACCCGTGATGACCTCGGGCATCACGAGCGGCGCGTAGACCATTCCCGTCAGGGCGATGCGGCCCGGGAACCTCCCGAAGCGCACCAGCGCGACGGCGGCCAGGGTCCCGAGGACCGTCGCAAGCGTGGCCGAGACGAGGCCGATGCGGATCGTGACCCATGCCGCGTCCAGCATCTGCTGGTTGCGAAATAGCTCGCCGTACCACCGCGTCGAGAACCCGCCCCAGACGGTGACGAGCTTCGAGTCATTGAAGGAGAACACGACGAGCAGGAGGATCGGCAGGTAGAGGAACGCGAACCCCAGCACGAGCGACACGATGTTGAAGCGCGTGAGGCCGCGGTTCATCGCGCCACCTCCGCACGAGCCTGTGCCCACCGCCAGGTCAGCATCGGGCCTAGGATCAGCACAAGCAGGACCACCGCGACGGCCGACGCCAGCGGCCAGTCGCGGTTCGAGAAGAACTCGTTCCAGAGGGTCCTGCCGATCATCAGCGTCTCGGAGCCCCCGAGAAGATCGGGGATCACGAACTCGCCCACGGCGGGGATGAACACGAGGAAAGCCCCGGCGACGACTCCCGGCAGGGACAGGGGCACGGTCACCAGCCAGAACGCCTTCCACGGAGGGCAGCCCAGGTCCTGTGCAGCCTCGAGCAGGGTGTGGTCGAGCTTCTCCAGCGCCGCGTAGATCGGCAGCACCATGAAGGGCAGGTACGAATAGACGAGCCCGATCTGCACGGCCATTTCGGTGTCGAGAATCTGGAGAGGCTCGTCGACCAGCCCGGTCGCCTGCAATGCCAGGTTGAGAAGACCCTCGGGCTTCAGGATGCCGATCCACGCGTAGACCCGGATGAGGAAACTCGTCCAGAACGGCAGGATGGCGAGGGTGACGAGCACCGGGCGCCAGCGACCCGGTGCCCGCGCCATGGCGTAGGCGATCGGGTAGCCGATGAGGATCAGCAGGACCGTCGCCGTGAAGGCGATGCGGATGGAGGTCCACGCGGCGTCGAGGTAGAGCGGCTCGTCCACGAGTGCCGTGAAGTTGTCGAAGGAGAACTGCCCCAGCTTGTCCCACCACCCGGCGAGGCCGTCGTCCCAGCTGAAGGACGGCTTGTAGGGCGGCCGCGCCGTGGCGCGCTCCGACAGGCTCATGCGCGCCACGATGAGGAACGGCAGCAGGAAGAACAGCCCGAGCCAGACAACCGGCGGCGCGGCCACCAGCAGCCGCCCCTTCCAGCCTCCGGCCATCCCGCCCACTCGCGGTCGCGACGGATCCGCGGCCATCTCAGCCGGCCAGCAGCACGCCGGCGCCCGGCGCGAAATGGATCCAGACGCGGTCCTCCCATGTCACGGGGCGCTCGACGAAGCGCGAGGCATTGGCGCGCGAGACGCGCACGATGGTCCCGTCGCCGATGCGGATGCGGTAGGTGGTCCAGTCACCGAGATAGCCGATGTCCCAGACCTCGCCCTCGATCACGTTCGGCGTGCCGGGCGGCGGCGGATCCTGCGCGATCACGATCTTCTCCGGCCGCACCGCGACCGCGACGGCGGCGCCCACGGGCGGCAGCGGCTGGCCGGTGGATGCCGCATCGACGACGACGGACGGGGCCGCCCCCGCGCCGGCCACGGCCACGAGGCCTCCCGCATGTCCCTCCACCGTTCCCTCGAACATCGTGACGTCGCCGACGAAGGCCGCGACCCCGCGGGTCGCGGGGGTCTCGTAGATCTCGGCCGGGGTGCCGACCTGCGCGATCCGGCCCCGATCCATCATGGCGATGCGGTCGGCCATCGTCATGGCCTCGTCCTGGTCGTGCGTGACCACGAGG
The DNA here is from genome assembly GCF_054612375.1 of Alsobacter sp. R-9. Classification (NCBI taxonomy): domain Bacteria; kingdom Pseudomonadati; phylum Pseudomonadota; class Alphaproteobacteria; order Hyphomicrobiales; family Alsobacteraceae; genus Alsobacter; species Alsobacter sp. R-9. The sequence goes on from NZ_JBTSWJ010000017.1 coordinate 69,310, forward strand.
AAGGTCATGCCGAGTTCGACCTGGAGGTCCATGAGTTCGAACTGGGTCTCCTCGCGCAGCTTCTTGTCGAGCGCGCCGAGCGGCTCGTCGAGCAACAGCACCTTGGGCCGCTTGACCAGCGCACGGGCGAGCGCGACCCTCTGCTTCTGGCCGCCGGAGAGCTGGTCGGGCCGACGCTGGCCATAACCCTCGAGCTGCACCATCTTCAGGGCATCCGCCACGCGGTCGGCGATCTCGGACCGCGCCACCCCATCCTGCTTCAGGCCAAAGGCGATGTTGCGCTCGACCGTCATGTGCGGGAACAGCGCGTAGGACTGGAACATCATGTTCACCGGGCGCCGATAGGGCGGCAGGCCGGCGAGGTCGACGCCTCCCAGCAGGATGCGCCCCGAGGTCGGCGTCTCGAAGCCCGCCAGCATGCGCATGAGCGTGGTCTTGCCGCAGCCGGACGGCCCGAGCAGGCAGAAGAACTCCCGCTCGAAGATCGCGAGATCCACCCCGTTGACAGCGGTGACGTCACCGAAACGGCGGCTGACGCCCTCGTAGCGGATGAGGGGGATTGCGGCGGGGTCGGTCCACGGCGCGAAGCTGCGACGCACGGAGCCTACCGCCTGCCCCGCCGCCTTGCCCGCCGCACGCCCGGCCGCCGGGCCGGTGCCGGCGTCAGCCATCGTTCTGCAACGCCTCGGCGAGGCGCTCCTCGAGGATCTTCGGTTTCAGGATGACCAGCGCACCGCGGGTCTTGGTCACGATGCCGCTCGTGGAGAGCGCGGACAGTTCACGCGTAACCTGCTCGCGCCGGCAGCCGATGCGCCCGGCAAGCACGTGGTGGAACGGGGGCGGCGAGATCGAGCGCTCCCCCGAGCCGCCCGGACGAAGCGTCGACATGCGCAGGAGCTCTGCGTAGAGGCGGTGCTTGAGGTCGAAGACCGAGTGCTCGGTGATGCGCGCGTTCAGCTCGCGGATGCGGTGGGCGAGAAGGCGCAGGAGGCGGTCGGTGACGACCGGAGAGGCATGCACCGCCTCCCTGAAGACGGCCGCCGGCATGATGCACATCTCTGCATTCGTCAGCGCGGTCACGTTGGCTGATCGCGGCGTGTCGTCGATCGCCGACATCTCGCCGAAGAACATGCCGCCGCGCATCTCGCCGAGAATCACTTCCTTGCCGGCCTGAGTGCGGATCAGGATGCGGACCTCGCCGGACATGATGAAGTAGACGTCGGACGTCTGGTCCTCGAAGTCGAGACAGATTTCCCCCTCGTCGAAGCGCTTCCAGCTGCAGCGACGGTCGAAGCGGTCGAAATCGATCCCCGCATCCTTGAAGAACGGCACCCTCGCGAGTGTCTGCACCACCGACCCCCAGCCTCACGACGCCGCATGCTCACGGTCGTGACCCTGCGGGTCAAGTGCCTCATTCCTCGGCAGACCGGAAGCGCAGCCGCATGCCATGGCGGGCCGTTTCGCCAGGGGGCAGGAGCGTCATGCCGGGCTTGTCCTCCAGCGTGCCCGCATACCCTTCCGGGTCGCCCTGCCCGCTCCACCCCTCGATGCACAGGAGTGGCGCTCCGGGGCGGCTCCAGAGCACGATGTTCGGCAGGTTGTCGAACTCCACCTCCAGGCGCGGACCGTCGCCTTCGCCCGGCCCGAACAGGAGGCGGCGACTGCGCGCGCCCATGAAGCAGAGCGCCTCGTCGGCGAAGGTGTCCTCCCGGAGCGCGAGCCTTCGCCCATCCAGTTCCACCGGCCGAGAGCGCGCCGAGAACAGGCCGCCGGGAGCGATCACCGGGACGCGCGGCTCCTCGCGCTCCGCGAAGATGATCGCCTGGTCCTCCCTTCGGCCGCCGGGCAGCGGCCACCGGAAGCCCGGATGCCAGCCGCAGGCGTAGGGCATCGTTGCGAGGCCGGTATTGGTCACCGTGAACGTGGCCGCGAGGGCGTGATCCTCGACGGCATAGGTGACGGACAGGCTGAACGGGAACGGATACAGGTCCCGCGTCGCCGGATCGTCGCGCAACCGCAGCGTGACCGTCGAGGCCTCCGCCGCGGCGACCTCGAAGCGGCGCTTGCGGGCGAAACCGTGCAGGCCGAGTGGGTAGGTCGTTCCGCCCACGCGGACCGCGCCATTCCGCGTCCAGCCCACGACCGGGAAGAGCACCGGGGCGACACCGTCCCACCATGCCGGGTCGCCCGACCACAGCACGTCGTCGCCCGCGATGCGCCAGTTCCGGAGCTCGGCGCCCTCCGGCGAGACCGTGGCGGTCGCATGGCCATGCCTGAGCTGGACGAATCCGGCGCCGGCAGCCTCACGCGCTTCGCTGTTGCCATCGTCCATGAGAATCGCCCCTTCCCTGCCGCCGCGCCGCTGCGGGAGCCACACCGCCGACAAGGCACCATGGCGGGATGCCGGACGGCCATCAAGTTCAGCGGCACGGCAGCCCCGGAGCGTTGGGCACGCTCGCCCGACACCCGGAGCCCGACGCGACCCGGCCTGCATCGGCTCTGCTGGCAGGCCGGATCAACGCGGGGAGGTCCTGACACCATGCATTGCGGCTATGGCAGAGAGCACTCTTGGTGGCTTGTGGCTGTTCCCGGCTGCTGGCAACGTCTCGGCACAAGAACAAGTCCGGGTGGAGACGCGCGTGCAGCCGACGAACCTGCTTTTCATCCTGTCCGACGAGCATCAGCGGGACATCACGGGGTGCTACGGCAATCCCCTCGTCAGCACTCCGAACATGGATCGCCTGGCGGCCCGGGGCGTCCGCTTCACCAACGCCTATACCCCGTGCCCGATCTGCGTGCCGGCACGCGCCAGCCTCGCGACGGGACAGTGGGTGCATCAGGTGGGCTCGTGGGACAACGCCGCGCCGTGGCACGGGCAGACCCCCAGCTGGCACGGCCGACTGCGCGACGCCGGCCACGAAGTCACCTCCATCGGCAAGCTGCACTTCCGCTCGACGGACGACGACAACGGCTTCACCGAGGAGATTCTCCCCCTCCACGTCCTCGACGGGAAAGGCGACCTGATCGGCGCCATCCGCGAGCCGCCGCCCAGGCGCGGCAGCATGCCCGCGTTCCGCAAGAGCGCCGGGGCGGGCAAGTCGACCTACAACGACTACGACAACGACGTGACCGCCGCCGCCTGCCGATGGCTTCTCGACGCGAAGGAGCGCTCGGGCGGAAAGCCCTGGACGCTGTTCGTCTCCCTGGTGCGCCCGCACTTCCCGCTGACGGCGCCGCCGGAGTTCTTTGCTCTGTATGATCCGGCAAAGATGCCTTTGCCCCGTCTCTACGACGAGGCGGGACGGGTGCGGCATCCCGCCATGAAGGCGCTACGGTCCATCATGGACTACGACGACTACTTCGAGGACCTCGACGCCGTCCGCCTCGCCATCGCCTCCTACTACGCTCTCGTCAGCTTCCTCGACGACAACGTGGGCAAGATCCTCGCCGCGCTCGAGGCGGCCGGGCTCACCGACTCGACGCGGGTCATCTACACGTCCGACCACGGCGAGAACCTGGGCTGCCGGGGACTGTGGGGCAAGTCCGTGATGTACGACGAGTCCGCCGCCGTCCCGTTCATCGCGGCGGGGCCCGGCCTGGCCCAAGGCAAGGTGGTGGACACGCCGATCTCGCTGGTGGACTGCCACCGGTCGATCCTCGAGGCCGTGGGCTGCCCGGTCCCGGCGGAAGACGAGGCGCTGCCGTCGCGGTCGATCTGGTCCATCGCAGACGGAGAGCGTCCGGACCGCTGCGTGCTCTCCGAGTACCACGCCGCAGCCTCGGTCACCGGGACCTTCATGATCCGGCACGGCCGCTGGAAGTACATCCATCACGTCGGCTTCCGGCCGGAGCTGTTCGACCTGCAGGACGACCCCGGCGAGACGACGGATCTCGCCGAGCGGCCGGGCATGGAGGCCGTGCTGGCCGAGTGCGAAGCCCGGCTGCGGGCGATCTGCGATCCGGACGCCGTCAACGCCCGCGCCTTCGCGGACCAGCGCGCCATGATCGCGTCCTACGGCGGACGCGAGGCCGTGATCGCGCGCGGGGACTACAGCTACACGCCGGCGCCGGGCGAAAAGCCGGTGCTGGTGGTGTCCAAGTGAACCCGCCTCCCCGAGGCGGGTCGATGAAACGCGGGGGCGTCGAGAGAGCGGCCGAGATCGGTTACATCGTCCTCGTCCTCGTCGTCGCCTTCGTGCTGTGGCGCGAGGCGGGCAAGCTTCCGCCCGCGCCGTACGACCCCCTGGGTCCGGCGGCATTCCCCCGCTGGGCGGCCTACGGCCTCGGGATTCTCGGGATCGCCATGGCCGTGCGCCTGCTGATGGGCGCAGGACTGGGGCGCGCCGCGCAGAGCCTGGTCACCGGCCTCGACGGTGATGCGGAACACGTCCGCAAGCCGTGGATCGCCGTTCTGACACTGCTCCTCTCGTTCGCCTATGCCGCGCTGCTGAGCACGCGCTCGATCCCCTTCCTGTACTGCACCGGGGCCTATTTCTTCGCTGGCGGCGCGATCCTCGGCCCGCTGGAGCGGGGGCGCCTGTGGCGGGTGGCGGTCGTGGCTGCCGTCGCCGCCATCGCGCTGGACCAACTGTTCCGCCGCCTCTTCAGCCTGGACCTGACGTGAGGGCGAGCGCATGACCCTGCCCGAAGCGTTCCTCCACCTCTTCACGCTCCAGGCGTTCGTCGTGATGGTCTCAGGCGTGGCGCTGGGCGTGCTCGTCGGCGTGCTGCCCGGCATCACGGCCGGCATGCTCATGGCGCTGACGCTGCCGTTCACCTACCACATGGCCCCCCTCGACGCGATCACGCTGCTGATTTCGATGTTCGTGGGCGGGGTCTCGGGGGGGCTCATCACCGCGACGCTGATGCGCATCCCGGGCGAGCCGAACTCGGTGATGACCTGCCTCGACGGCTACCAGCTGGCCAAGCGCGGCTTTCCGGGCCGAGCGCTCGGGCTCGGCAATGCGTCGTCCGTCGTCGGAGGAGCGCTGTCCTGGCTGGCCCTCGTGCTCATGGCCCCGCCGATCGCGAAGGCGGCGGTGGCCCTGGGGCCGTTCGAGAACTTCGCCCTCATCGTGATGGCGCTGATCCTGATCTCGTCGCTCTCCGAAGGGTCGTTCCTGAAGGGACTTTCGGCGGGCCTGCTGGGCATGCTCGTGTCCTTCCCGGGCATCGACGAGAGCTCGGGGATCATGCGGTTGACCTTCGGGTCGGCGGAACTCGAAGGCGGTTTCAACAGCCTGCCGGTGATCCTGGGCATGTTCGCGGTCAGCCAGGTCGTCGCAGACGCGCTGAACGTGGACGAGGAGACAGAAGCGATCGAAGCGTCGATGAACGGCATGTTCGTGACCCTTCGCGACTACTGGGTCCACGGCTGGAACATGCTGCGCTCGTCGCTCATCGGGATCTGGATCGGCATCCTGCCCGGCGTTGGGGCCACGATCGCCTCGATCGTCGCCTACACCACGGCGCGCAACCTCTCCAAGACGCCGGAGGCCTTCGGGCGCGGCAGCGAGGAGGCGATCGTCGCCTCCGAGAGCGCCAACAATGCCACGACAGGGGGTACGCTGATCCCGCTTCTGACGCTGGGCATCTCCGGCGGGCTCACGGATTCCATCCTGCTCGGCGCGCTGGTGATCCACAACCTCCAGCCCGGCCCGCTCCTCTTCAAGAACAACCCCGAGATCATCAACACGATCTTCGCGACCCATCTCGTCGCCCATCTCGTGATGTTCGCGATGATGACCTTCGGCATCTCGATCTTCGCCCGCCTCATGCGACTGCCGAAGGCGTTCATCCTGCCGATGGTGATCGTGTTCTCGGTGCTCGGCGCGTTCGCGCTCAACAACCGGGCCTTCGACATCTGGGTGATGCTCGGATTCGGCCTTCTCGGCGTCCTGCTCGAGGCGGCGAAGGTCCCGCTGGCCCCGTTCGTCGTTGGCCTCGTGCTGGCGCCCGTGGCCGAGTCGGAGCTTCGGGCGGGCCTGATGGCCTCGGCCGGCAGCTTCAGCCCCTTGGTCGAGCGGCCGATCGCGCTCACCATCCTCGTGATCTCGGCGGGCCTGTTCGTTTGGCCCTTCATCCGCGAATGGCGCCGCGCCAGACTGTCCTGACGGGAACACCGGCCTCGAGCCGGGGAGCAAGAGGGAGGAACACGATGAACCGACTGACCAGACGCATCGCCGTCGCAGGCGCCCTGGCGACGGCGGCGCTGTTCGCCGCCGCACCGCACGGGCAGGCGGCGGGTTATCCCGAGAAGCCGATCCGGGTCATCATTCCCATTGCGCCCGGCGGCCAGACGGACGTCCTCGCCCGCCTGCTTCAGCAGACGATCGACAAGAACAAGCTGCTGCCCCAGCCGCTGGTGATCGTCAACAACGCCGCAGCGGGTGGCTCTGCCGGCACGCGGACGGTGCGCGACGCGGAGGCCGACGGCTACACGATCGGCATGTTCCACATGGGCCTGCTGACGGCGCCGGCGATGGGCGTGGTCGACTACGACCATACCGCCTTCGAGATGATCGGCCAGGTCGGGCGCACGCCCGTCGGCCTCGGGGTGCTGGCCTCGAGCCGGTTCAAGACGATCCAGGACCTCGTCGCGGAAGCCAAGGCGAAGCCGGACACCGTCACCGTGGCGATGAACATCGGCCTGCTTCCCCACTTCGTCCCGCTGATGTTCCAGCAGGATGCCGGCATCCGTCTGCGCTATGTGCAGTCGGGCGGCGGTGCCGTGCGGCTCAAGTCGCTGCTGGGGAACCACACGGAGGTCTCGCTCTTCGCGAGTTCCGAGTTCGTCCTCTACAAGGACCAGGGCATCAAGCCGCTGGTGATGTTCTCCGAGACCCGCGTGTCCGACCTGCCGGACGTGCCCACCGCGCGCGAGATCGGCATCAAGACCGTGTTCGAGGAGCGCGTGATGGCCTTTGCGCCGAAGGGCACGCCGCGCGACCGGATCGAGGTGGTCGCCAAGGCACTCCAGGCCGCGCTGGACGATCCGGAGGTCGTGTCGCGGCTCGCGGCGCTGGGGATCGAGCGCCAGTTCATCGACGGGCCTAAGCTGCGCGCCACGCTCGACCAGCTGAAGGGTCCCATCGTCACGGTCGGCGAGGAGGTCCGCAAGGCGCAGGCCGAGCAGGCCGCCGGCGAGAAGAAGCAGTGATCGCGGGCCCGGGCCGCCTCATCCGAGGGGCCCGGGCCGTCCCTGCCCATCGACAGGCGCCCGCATGAAGCCCGCCAACCTGCTCTTCATCCTCTCCGACAACCATGCACGGGGCGCTCTCGGGGCAGCAACCGGGGGCCTCGTGCAGACGCCCCACCTCGACGCGCTTGCCGCGCGCGGCACCCGCTTCTCGGCGGCTTACACCGCGAGCCCGATCTGCTGCCCGGCCCGCGCCGCCCTCGCCACGGGGCGCTACCCGCACGAAACGGGGTACTGGGACAACGCCATCACCTACGACGGCCGCGTGCCCACCTGGCACCACCGCCTGCGGGAGGCCGGGCACCCCTGCGCCGCCATCGGGAAGCTGCACTTCCGTTCGCAGGACGACGACAACGGTTTCACTGAAGAAATCGGCACGATGCACATCCTCGGCGGCAAGGGCGGCGTCAGCATGCTGCTGCGGGCCTGCGGCGAGGAGCCGGTCAACGTCGGGCAGTGGGAGCTCTACGCCGACCGCTGCGGCGAAGGATCGACCACCTACCAGGCCTACGACGCCGACATCACACGCAAGGCGATCGACTGGCTGGAAGCCCACGGGCACGGCGCCGGGAAGCCGTGGGCGCTGATGGTCTCCTATGTGAGCGCCCATCCCCCGTTCAGCGTCCCGCGGCGGCTGCTCGACCTTTACCGCGACGAGGACATGCCTTTGCCTCCGCGGTTCTCAGCCGGGGAGCGGTCGGAGCACCCGGCCGCCCGTCATCACCGGCACATCTTCGCCACCCGTTCCCTGGACGAGGCGATGATGCGGCGGGTCGCCCGGGCCTATTTCGCGCTCTGCACCCATCTGGACGAGCAGATCGGGCAGTTGCTGGGAGCGCTGGAACGGCTGGGACTGACCGGCGACACACGCGTCATCTACACGAGCGACCACGGAGAGATGCGCGGCGAGCAAGGCCTCCTCGGCAAGTTCCATCTGTACGAGGGATCCGCGGGCGTTCCCCTCATCATGGCTGGCCCGGACGTGCCGGTCGGCCATGTCGTGGATGAGCCGGTGTCCCACGTCGACCTCTATCCCACCATCCTCGGGTCCTTCGGCGCCCCGTCGCCTGATCCGCCGCCCCATGCCTTCAGCCTCTGGCCGGTCATGGCGGGGGCTCACCGACCGGAACCGGTCTTCGCCGAGTACCACGCGGCGGGATCCAAGGCCGGCAGCTTCATGCTCCGCAGGGGGCGCGACAAGCTGATCTACGACGTGGGCGAGCCTCCGCAACTCTTCGACCTCGCTGCGGATCCGGACGAGGTACACGATCTCGCCGCAACGCCGGAGGGACGTGACCGGGCCAGCGCCCTGGAGCGCCAGCTCCGCACCATCTGCGATCCGGAGGCGGTCGACGGCCGGGCGAAGGCAGACCAGCGGGCGAAGATCGAGTTCTGGGGCGGGGTCGATGCCGTCCGCAGCGAGGGACTGCTCGTCTACACGCCGGCTCCCGGCACTTCGGCCGAGATCGAGAAGGCCCCATGACGTCCCCGACCGCCCTCCCCGAGCCTTCGCTTCGAACCGGAGGCCAGCGTTGACGATCCGGACGGAGGAGCACCGCCTGGAGACACCCGAGGGAGTCCTTCCCGTCCGGACCTTCATTCCGGAGAGCCCGCGGGGCGGGCTGATCGTGTACATGGACGCCTTCGGCATGCGGCCGGAACTCGATGCCATGTGCGCGGAATGGGCCTCGCACGGCTATGCGACGTTCCTGCCCGACCTCTACTGGCGGCAGGGCACCGTGCGCTTTGCCGTGCCTCGGCGTGCGCACGAGCCGCTGGACTCCGCCATGGTCCGCGCGAATCTTGCCACCACGATGGACATGACGGTCGCCGACACCGGCGTCATCCTGGACCGCTTCGGCGGCGACCGACCCGGAGCCATCCCGCGGTTCGGGACCGTCGGCTACTGCATGGGCGCGCGGCATGCGCTGGCGGCCGCGGCGGCATGGCCGGAACGCGTTCGCTACTCCGCCTGCCTCCACGGCGGACGGATGGTGTGGGAGGGGCCGGACTCGCCGCACCTTCTCATCCCCAAGGTGAAGGGCAGGCTCTACCTCGCCTTCGCGACCGACGACGAGACCTGCCCGGACGCGCACCAGGAGCTCCTGCGCACGACGCTGCAGCAGTCGGGCGTCGGGGGCGAGGCCGAGCGGGTCCCCGCGGCGCACGGCTGGATGTTTCCGGACCGCTGGTGCTGGGATGAGGCGGTGGCGACGGCGGTGAAGGCGAAGATTCTCTCGGCGCTGGACAGCGAGGTCGCCCGGTGATCGACCTGCGGCAGCTGGAGTACTTCCTCAAGATCGCGGAACGCCGCAGCTTCACCGCCGCCGCCGCCGAGCTGCGCATCACGCAGCCCTCGCTGACGAAGAGCATCCGGCTGCTGGAGCAGGATCTCGGGGTGCAACTCTTCCGGCGCCTCCCGCGGGGCGTCGAGCTGACGCCCTTCGGCGTGAGCCTCGCCCGTCATGCGCGCTCGGTCCGCGTCCAGGTGAAGGAGGCCCTTGGGGAGATCGAGAGCCTCCGGCAAGGCGTCTCGGGCCGCATCACGGTCGGCGCCGGCCCGTCATGGCTGCGTCGCCTGCTGCCCCGGGCCGTCGGCCAGCTGATCGAGGAACGGCCGCTGGTCCGCATCCAGGTCGTCGGAGGCTTCGATGAAGCCTTGCTGCGCGGCCTGCGGCTCGGGGAGATCGACGCGGCGGTGGTCGAGATTCCGTCGGTCGAGGAGTGCTCGGACCTCGACGCGAGTCCCCTCGCCTCCGACCGGCTCGTCGTGATCGCGCGCGAGGGGCACCCCCTTGCCGACGGCGGTGCCGTTTCGGCGGGCGATTGCCTCGCCTTCCCGTGGGTCCTGCCGCCTCGGGCGACCCGCTCCCGCCGGCGCCTCGACGCGCTCTTCGTCTCGCGAGAGCTACCGCCGCCCGATGCCACCGTCGAGACGGATTCGGGCGCCTTCATCGTGTCGATGCTCGCCGCCAGCGACGCCCTGACCTACACGACCCGCCGGACGGTCGAACAGGCGGAGGCCACCGGCCTCGTCGTCATCGACGTCCCAGAACTGGCGGCCGAGCGGACGGCGGGCTTCATCACGCGGCGCGGGCAGGCCAAGAGCCCGACCCTGGAGGCTCTTTTCACCGCCCTGTCGGCGCTTGCCGCGGCGGACCCCAGGAACTGACTGCGATTGCCCGCGGCTATACCTCGGGGCGTCGAACTCAATTGTCGCCCGCGGCACGGCATGACACCGTCGAGGCCAGCATGAGGGGGGTTCCATGCGGTGCGTCTTCGTCCTCTTCGACAGCCTGAACAGGCACATGCTGTCGCCCTATGGCGGCAAGCGCGTTCCCACGCCGAACTTCGAGAGACTGGCGCGGAAAGCCGTCACCTTCGACAACCACTACGTGGGCAGCCTGCCCTGCATGCCGGCACGCCGAGACATGCAGTCCGGCCGCCTCAGCTTCCTGCACCGCAGCTGGGGCCCGCTCGAGCCGTTCGACAACTCGTTCCCGGAACTGCTGTGCAAGGGCGGCGTCTACAGCCACCTGGTCACGGACCACTTCCACTACTTCGAGGACGGCGGCGGCACCTACCACAACCGATACGACAGTTACGAGTTCATCCGCGGCCAGGAGGGGGACGCCTGGAAAGCCATGGTGCAGCCGCACTGGGAGCGGCTGCGCGAGAAGTACCACGAGCGGCAGTACAGCGAAGGCCAGCGGGAGTATTTCCGCCACAACATGGTCAACCGCGAATTCATCCGCGACGAGGCCGAGTTCCCGTCGGTCCAGTGCTTCGCGCGGGGCCTCGAGTTCCTCGACACGAATCGGTCGGCCGACAACTGGTTCCTGCAGATCGAGACGTTCGACCCGCACGAGCCCTTTACCGCGCCGGCCCGCTTCAAGGAGGCCTTCGACACCGGGTGGACCGGTCCGGTGCGCGACTGGCCCCGCTACGGGCGGGTGGATGAACTACCGGAGGAATGCGAGGAGCTGCGCGCCAACTACTACGCCACGATGGCGCTGTGCGACTTCCTGATGGGCCAGCTGCTCGACTACTTCGACGCGCACGACCTTTGGAAGGACACGGCGCTCGTCGTGAGCACCGACCACGGATTCCTGCTCGGCGAGCACGACTTCTGGGCGAAGAACCGCATGAACCTCTACGAGGAGATCGTGCACATCCCGCTCTTCGTGCACCATCCGGCGCATGCGTCGGCGGCCGGGACGCGGCGCATGGCCCTGACACAGACGATCGACTTTCCCCAGACGTTCCTCGACATGTTCGGCCAGCCGCACGCCCCGGAGATGCAGGGGCACTCGCTGATGAACGTGCTGGCGCGCGACGAGACGCCGCGCAAGGGCGTCCTGTTCGGGTATTTCGGGGGCGCGGTGAACGTGGCGGACGGGCGCTACACCTATCACCGCTATCCGGCCGATCTCCTGAAGCAGGAGATCTACCAGTACACGGTGATGCCCACGCACATCTTCGAGCCGTTCAGCGTCGAGGAACTTGCTGGGGCGACGCTCTCCGAGCCGCTCGCCTTCACGCGCGGGGTGCCCCTCCTCAAGGTGCCCGTCAACGACCGGTCCCCGTTCTTCAACATTTATGGGCCGGGCGGACTGCTCGAGGACGAGACCCGGCTCTACGACCTCCAGACAGATCCGGGACAGGACCGTCCGCTCGCCGACCCCGAACTCGAAGCGCGGATGCTGGCCCTCATGAAGGACATGATGCACGCCAATGACGGGCCGCCGGAAGCCTTCGTCCGCCTTGGCCTCGACCCCAAGCCATAGCTGCACGCTATGGGGCGGCAGCCGGAAGCTATTTGCGAGGGCACGGTGGGCTTTCTAGACTTTTGCCACGCCGCGATTGAAGGAGTGCCGACCCGCCATGGCTGAGGTCGAAGCAATTCCGGATGACCTGGCATCCCGCCCGGTCGGTTTCATCGGCCTTGGGGTCATGGGTGGGCCCATGGCCGCAAACCTCGCTGCGCGCGGGTTCGACGTCGTCGCCTTCGACATCGATCCTGCCGCCCTGCAGCGCGCAACCGCGACCGAGCGCATCCGTGCCGGCTCCTCGCCGGCATCGGTGGCACAGGCCTGCGGGACGGTCTTCACGTGCCTTCCCAGCGAGGACGCCATCCGGGCGGTCTACTGGGGCGCGGACGGGATTCTCGCCGGTGCCCGGCCGGGGCTCGTCACGTGCGAGTGCTCGACGATTTCGCCAACCCTCACGGAGGAGCTCGCCGGGCGAATGTCGTCCGCCGGGGTGCGCCACGCCGAGACGGTGCTGATCGGCCGGCGGACGCAGGCGGAAAGCGGAGCGATCTTCTTCATCGTCTCCGGTGACCGGGCCGTGGCCGACGCGGTGGCGCCGATGCTCTCGGCCATGGGCCGGGAGTGGCGGTACCTGGGGGGGCACGGTGCCGCAAGCCGCGTCAAGCTTCTGCAGAACGCGCTGGGCTACGTGAGCGCGATCGCCACGACAGAGGTGCTCGCCCTCGCCAAGGCGAGCGGCGTCGACCCCGTCGCCTTCGCCGGCCTGGTGAACGAGGCCGGCGGCATCGGCGGTTCCACCTATTTCCGCGAGCATGCGGAGGACGTCGCGCTGGGGCGCGACAGCGGCTCGGGCCGCCTGCGCATCGCCGCCAAGGACATGCATCTCGTCATGGCGCTGGCGCGGGACACCGGCTTGCCGGTGCCGGTGCTGACCGACGTCGACGCGATGTACTCGCAGGCCGTCGAGAGCGGCTTTGCCGAGGACGAATACACCGCCACGTGGCGGGTGATGGAAGCGCGGGCCGGACGTCGTCTTTTCGGCCGTTGACCAACGCGATCCCGCCAAAGGGACGCAGCACAGGGAGGGTACGATGTCCGAAGTTCGGATCGACAGGCGCACGGCGCTTCAGATGGCCGGCGCTGTCGCGACCACCAGCCTCGTTCTCGGCACCGGGGCCCGGGCGCAGACGCCCAAGCAGGTCCCGATGACGATCGTCATCAACCAGTCCCCCTGGTTCGACGGCTTCCGGAAGATCGTCGAGCTCTACGAGAAGGAGACGGGCAACAAGGTCAATCTCGACGTCAACCCCTTTGCGGGCAGCCTCGAGAAGCAGCGCAACTCGGTGCGCGCAGCGCAGGGACTGTTCGACCTGCTGATCATGAACGGCCTGTTCTACGCGGAGATGTACCATGGCGGGTTCCTGACCCCGATCCACGACATCGACCCGTCCTTCAAGCTCGACCCGTCCATCCCGACCTTCGACGACACGGTCTACTTCGACCCGGTGACGAAGACGAACTCGTCCAAGGGCAAGCTGATGTCGGTGCCGATCAACCCGAACATCCCCCTGCTCTACTACCGCGCGGACCTGTACCAGCAGAAGGGGCTCAAGGTCCCCACCACCTGGGACGAACTGCTCGCCAACGCCAAGGCGCTGCACAACCCGCCGCAGATGTACGGCATCGTCCAGCGCGGCGCGCGCGGACCGTCCGACGTCACCTACGACTGGTTCCCCTATTTCAACGGGTTCGGCGGCGAGCTCTTCAAGGACGAGAAGGCAGGCGACTTCACGGTCACCATCAACAGCCCGAACGGCAAGGCGGCCCTGGAGTACTACGTCCGGCTCGCCAAGGAGGCCGGGCATCCGAACACGGGCGGCCAGGCCCAGGCGCAGGTCATCCAGAACATCGTGACGGGCAAGGCTGCACACGCCATCCTTGTCATCGCAGCCTGGGCGCAGATGGACGACCCGTCGAAGTCCGCCGTGGTGGGCAAGATCAACCTGGCCCTGCCGCCCTCGGCGCCCGGGTTCAAGCCCGCGCCCACCGTCGGGCACTGGCTGGGCGGCATCCCGAAGAACGTCCCGAAGGACCGCCAGCAGGCCGCCCTCGCCTTCATGAACTGGTTCCAGACCTACAAGGCGCAGGTCGAGTACACCAAGGCCGGCGCCCCGCCGGTGCGGCTGGACGTGATGGCGTCCGACATGGCGAAGGAGCCCGCCAACCGCTGGATGAAGGCGATGCAGGAGGGGCTCCCCCTCGGTCGCCAGATGTGGACGATTCCCGAGGGAGCCCAGATCGTCGCCATCACCGAGTTGCGCCTCAACCAGGCCGTGACCGGCGAGCTCACGCCCGCCGCCGCGCTCAATGCCTGCGCGAAGGAGATCCACGAGGTCATCGAGAAGGGCGGCTACAAGACCGGGCGCCTTCCGGACCTGACCTGAGCCCCCCATGAGCGTTCTCGGCAGTGCCGAACTGCCCGCCGCGAGGAGGCCGGCCGCGCCGGCCGCCGGCGGCGGGCTGCTCGACCGGTTCTGGCCCGGCGTCTCCCTGGCGCCGAGCATCCTGCTGTTCCTTGTCCTGACGTTGCTGCCGATCGCCAACCTCGTCGTGATGTCGTTCCACGACATCACGTGGCGGCAGGGCACCGCGACCTGGACGCCGGTCGGCGTGCGGCACTACGCGGCCCTCGCGAGCGATCCCCTCTTCAAGGCCGGCATCGGCAACACGCTGATCTTCGCGACCGTGGCCGTCGTGGCGCAGATGCTGCTGGGCTTCTTCCTGGCGCTGCTCACCAGCCGCGTGTTCCACGGGCGCGTCGTCTACCGGACGATCTTCGTGCTGCCGATCCTCGTGCCGGGCATCGTCATCGGCGCGATGTGGAAGCTGATGTACAATTTCGACTTCGGCATCATCAACCAGGCCATCGGCCTCGCGGGGATGATACCGCGCGACTTCCTGGGCGATCCCAAGCTCGCGCTCGTCTCCGTCATCGTCGTCGACATCTGGCACTGGACGCCGTTCTGCTTCCTCCTGCTGCTGGCAGGCCTGGAGTCCCTGCCCCAGGACGTCTTCGAGGCGGCGCGCATCGACGGCGCGAGCTTCTGGCAGGAGCTGCGGCACATCATCCTGCCGCTGATGCTCCCCACGATCGCGGTGACGCTGCTCTTCCGGCTCATCGTGGCGTTCAAGGTGTTCGACGAGGTGTTCCTGCTGACCGGCGGCGGCCCCGGCACATCCACCGAGGTCGTCAGCTTCAGCATCTACCGCCGCTTCTTCACGGAGGACCGGATGGGGTACGGCTCGGCGATGTCGGTCGTGACGCTGTTCGGCCTCGCCCTCCTGATCATCATCGCCCAGGGCGTCGCCCGGCAGTTGAGGCGGCCATGAGGCGGCAACGGACCTTCGGCCCGGTCGTGGCCACGCATGCCGCGCTGATCGCCGCCTCGCTGCTCGTGCTGATCCCGTTCGTCTGGATCGCGGCCGCCGCCTTCAAGACCCAGATCGCCCTTCTGACGGGGGCCCTGTTCTTCGACCCGACGCTGGCGAACTTCAACGAGGTGCTTTTCACGAAGACCTCGGAGTACCTGCACAACTTCGGCAACAGCATGATCGTGGGGACCGTCAGCACCGCTGTCGTCCTCGCCGTCGCCACGCTGGGAGCCCATGCCCTCGTCCGCCGCCGCGCCCCGTCGTGGCTGATCCACGGGCTCCTGGGATGGTCGCTGGCCTTCCACATGATTCCGCCCATCACCATGGTCGGCCCGTGGTTCGTCATGTTCAGGAGCGTCGGCCTCGACAACACCATGACGGGGCTGGTGCTGGCGCACACCACGCTGAACCTTCCGCTCGCGCTGTGGCTGATGTGCGTGTTCGTGCGCGAGATCCCGATCGAGCTCGAGGAGGCCGCGCTGATCGACGGCGCCACCGCGCCCCAGCTGTTCATGCGGGTCATCCTGCCGCTGGTCATGCCGGGCCTCGCCGCCGCCGGGATCCTGACGTTCATCTTCAGCTGGAACGAGTTCGCCGTCGCGCTGAACCTGACGCAGAAGGCGACGGCCACCGTTCCGGTCGCCATCGCCAAGTACGCGCAGGAGTTCGAGATCAAGTACACCGAGATGGCCGCGGGCGCGTTGCTCTCCGCAATTCCCGCCGTCGTGCTCCTCCTCCTCGGACAGCGCCACATCATCAAGGGACTGACCGCCGGAGCCGTGAAATGAGCCTGCAGCTGTTCGGGCAATCACTGGACCGTGTCCAGCTGAGGCGGCGCCTCGCCTCGGTCTCGACGGCGTGCGGCGTGCGCCTGATGACGTTCGCGGATGGTCCGGAGCAGGGCGTCCGGGTGCTGGAGTTCCGAACCGGAACCGGACTTCGCTTCACCGTCCTGGTCGACCGCGGCATGGATGTCGGTGACCTCGAATGGCAGGGCGTGCCGCTCGCCTGGCAGTCGGCCACCGGCTACCGCTCGCCCCACTTGCACGACGCCGAGAGCGAGGGCGGCCTCGGGCTCATGCGCTCGTTCACCGGGTTCATGCTGACCTGCGGCTTCGACCATGCCCGCCGGCCCGACCGCGAGAGCGCCGCCCACTTCGGGTCGTCGATGCGCGGGGAGATCGTCCACCCGCTGCACGGACGCGGCGCCCTCACGCCGGCCCGGCTGGTCGGCTACGGCGCCGACTGGACGCCGGAGGGCGACCTGGTGCTGTGGTGCGAGGGCGAGGTCCGCCAGGCCTTCCTCTTCAGCGAGCACTTCGTGCTGCGGCGGCGCATCGCAGTGCGGGCCGGGACGAGCCGCATCACCGTGTCGGACCGCCTCGTGAACGAGGCCAGCCTCCCCGTCCCTCACATGCTGCTCTACCACCTCAACCTCGGCTGGCCCCTGCTGGACGAGGGTTCCGAGTTCCTTGCGCCCGTGTCGGAGACGGTCTGGTCGAGCGTTCCGCAGGAGACCCAGCCGGTCGGCTGCTGGCGACAGGAGGGACCCCAGCCCCGCGGCGACCAGCAGGTGTGCATCCACCGGCCCGTGCCCGACGCCTCCGGCCGGGTGGGCACGGCGCTGGTCAACCGGCGCCTCGACGTCGGCGTCCGGATCGCGTGGCCGGTCGAACAGCTTCCGTGGCTGCAGGAGTGGCAGTGCCTTGCGGAAGGGACCTACGCGTTCGGTGTCGAACCCGCGACCAACCGCTTCGGCAGCCGCGCGGAACTGCTGGAGCGAGGCGAAATTGCCTTCATGCAATCCGGAGAGGAACGCCGCTACGACCTCACCGTTGACGTCCTGGCAGGCCGCGAGGCGATTGATGCCGTCGAGCGGGATATCCGCGCACTCGCCCCGCCTCGGCCGGAAAGACCGCCTCGCACGGGGTGGATACCGTCCTGAACGCGCGCCATGACGATCCGCCGACGAACCTTCGCTGACCTCATCCGGCGCGTCCTTTCGAGGATCGGTTTCGACGGCTACGATCCCGCCCGGCACTACATGCGCGGCCCCGGCCCCAGGACGCGAGCGAAGCAGGCGCTACGCGACAAGGATGAACCCGCCTCGACATCCGCCAAAGCCGGCACCGTCAAGGAGCAGCGCGGCTGAAGCCCCACGGGCGCGGCGGATGCTCAGCCGTCGCGCCCGGCGCCCGATACTCCCGAGAGGCTCGCCGGGCGCGTGAACCCGAGCGCTGCCAGGCGATCGAGGACGGCCTGGACGGGCGGGGCCCCGAATCCCGGAGCACCGTCGATCCGGATGGCTCCGTCCTCCAGAACCTGCGGCGCGCCGCGCACCTCGTCGAAAAGCGGGCTCTCGCGAACCTGCCGTTCGAGGATCATGAAGGCCGGCAGCGCCGCCGCCACCTGGACGCTGATCCGGTCCAGCACCGGCCCGACGGGATTGTGGAGGCTCACGCCGACTCCCGATGCATCCGCCAGTTCCAGCAGCGCCATGCCCGACCGTATCCCGATCCATCGAAGATCGGGCAGGATGGCGTCGCAGGCTCCGCGGGCCAGGAAGTCGCGCGCTTCCGGCAGCGACGCCAGTTCCTCGCCGCCCGCGATGCGGATTCCGCGGTCGTTGGCGAAGCCGCGGAGGGCGCGCGCCGTCTCGGCGTCGTAGACCCGTTCGTGGAGCGGTTCCTCGAGCCAGAAGAGCCCCGCGCGCTCCACCTCCCTCAGCACCGTCCGGGCCGTCACGGGCGTGAGGCGCGAATGGCAGTCGACGAGGAGCCGGACGTCCGGCCCGATGGCGTCGCGCACGGCGGCGATGCGCGCGAGGCCCGTCGCGAGACGCTCGCCCGCGACCGCGTCCGGCGTGCGCGACCGGTCGAGGCCGTCGAACGGCGCGATCTTGATCGCGCGATAGCCTTCCTCCGCCACGACCTCCTTCGCCCGTCTCGCGAAACCGTCGGGTGTCCGGTCCGTGATGCCGCGGTTGATGTTGGCGTAGACCGGAACCATCGTCCGCTCCGGCCCACCGAGAAGCGAGGCGAGAGGCATTCCGGCCCGCCGCGCCAGCGCGTCGAGGAAGGCCTGCTCGATGGCTCGCATCACGGTAACCCGCGCGAGCGACGCATTCGCCATCCTCAGCGCGGCGACCGCCTGCCCTGGGCCTGCTACCGTGTGCCCCGCCAGCAGCCGGTCGGCGTGGCCGATCTCGGCCAGCACCGCCTCCTCCGCACCGGCGAGCGTGGCCTCGCCCCAGCCTGACGGCCCATCCTCCAGGACCAGTTCCGTGAAGATCCAGACCGACTTCGCGGACACGGGAACCGTGAACCCGCGAACCGAAACGATGCGAAGGGATGCCGACGACATGACGACGCCATCCTAGGCCGCAGGATGCATCAGGTCGACATAGGGATCGCCGCTGCGGCGCTGCCAGTCCTCGAGAGCGGACGCAAGCCGCTCGCGAACGTCTGCCAGGTCCGGGCGCCATGCGAGATTCGTCGTCTCGCCCGGGTCCGCCTGAAGGTCGAACAGCTGGTCCACCGACGAACCCGGAGTGGGGACGGGATATCCCTCCGTCTCCGGAACCGGGAAGAGGTGCCAGGGATAGTAGCGGATCAGCTTGTACCGCTCGTCCCGGATCATCCGCTGGCTGGTCCGATAGGCGGCGCAGAACGTGTTGCGAACCGCCGGCCCCTCGCCACGCAGCAGCGGGAGAAGGCTCCGTCCGTCCGAGGCCTCCTCGACCGCCAGTCCGGCAACGTCGAGCACCGTCGCCCGGGTATCGGCGTGCCAGACGAGGTGCGGGACCCTGACGCCGCCTCGGATGCCCGGGCCGGCCATCATCAGCGGCACGTGCACGCTGTGGTCGTAGAGGTTCTGCTTTCCCATCAGCCCGTGCTGACCCAGCGCGAGGCCGTGGTCGGCCGTGTAGATCACGACGGTGTCGTCGAGGATCCCCTGCTCCTGCGCGACGGCGAGGATGCGCCCGATCGCGGCGTCCATGTGGGCGATCATGCCGTAGTAGTCGGCGAGGTGCTGGCGGATGGCCGCCCGGGTCCTCGGGAAGGCCTCCAGCGTCTCGTCGCGGACCAGCGCGTCGCCGTTGTCGAAGGGATGGGTCTGCCAGACGTTGTCGGTGAGGGCGATCCCCTCCGGCGACCTCGCGTACTCCAGCGGCGGTGTGCGCGGGTCGTGCGGGGCAGTGAAGGCCACGTAGAGCAGGAAGGGCTTTTCAGCCCCGCAGGTCCGGAGGAAACGAACCGCCGCATCGGCGAAGAGGTCGGTCGACAGGCCCTCCTCGTAGTGGATGTCCGTGTCGGCATACACGCCGGTCGGATCGTAGGCGCGCAGCGGCACCCTGTCGTGGTCGCTCATGCCGCCGAAGAAGAGCCTGTCCCCCGAGGAGAAGGACCGCGCGAACGCGGCACGGTCGTTATGCCACTTGCCGATGGCGTGGGTGACGTAGCCCGCCTCCCGCAGGCGCTGCGGGAAGGTGGGAAGGTTGGCCGGGATCGTGAAGGCCGGGCACTCCGACTGCCCCGTCGTGTAGTCGTCGGCGGTGGGATTGCATGAGGAGGCGAAGATCGTCCGGCCGGTCATCAGCGAGGCGCGGCTCGGGACGCATACGGCCGGGTGCATGCTGCCCTGGCAGTGCGCCCCGTCGAAGATCGTCCCGCGCCGCCCCAGAGCGTCGAGGTGGGGAGTGCTCACATCCGCGCAACCGTTGATGCCGATGGACGCGTGGCGGTGGTCGTCGGCGATGAAGACGATGACGTTAGGCTTGCGCATGGGCCTCCCTCCTCCTGGACGGCCTAGGTTAGGGAGGTCGATCCGTCGCGGGAAATGACTTTCCGTTCCTCCCGCCATAGCCCGAGGGAATGCCGAAGACCGGGCGGACGGGGATTTGCCTCGGTGCCGTGGCCGGTCGATAAAGGGCGGCCTCCCCGACGGATCCGCACGCCGATGACCTGCTGCCCCAAATCCGACACTCCGGTCCTGTCGCCCGGGCCAGCCCGGCGGATGACCACCGACCCTGCCGCGGCCCGTGACGTGGTGCGGTTCGACGGAGGTCCGAGCTTCATCGGGACGGACAGGCCTGCGCTGAAGGCCGACGGCGAGGGACCAAGGCGCCCCATCCGGCTGAAGCCTTTCGGGATGGAACGCTTCGCCGTGACCAACCGGCGCTTCGCGGCGTTCGTCGAGGCGACAGGATTCGTCACGGAGGCCGAGACCTTCGGCTGGAGCTTCGTCTTCCAGACATTCCTCGACGCTCGACTGAGTGCGCCGGCGCCCATCGACACCCCGTGGTGGCGGAAGATCGACGGCGCGTCCTGGCGTCATCCGGAGGGAGCCGGCTCGTCCATCGAAGGACGCGAGGATCACCCGGTGGTCCACGTCTCCTGGAACGACGCGCAGGCCTTCGCGACGTGGTGCGGCGGACGCTTGCCCACGGAAGCGGAATGGGAACACGCGGCGCGCGGCGGCCCCGAGGACCGGCGGTTTCCCTGGGGCGAGGAGGAACCCGACGACCAGCACCCGCTCTGCAACATCTGGCAGGGGCGCTTTCCCGACCTCAACACCGCCGTCGACGGCTTCGCCGGGACGGCCCCCGTCGACGCCTTCGCGCCCAACCCGGCGGGGCTCTTCAACACGGTGGGCAACGTCTGGGAGTGGTGCCAGGACCCCTTCCGCACGCGCTCCCTGACGCGGGCCGGACGGGAGCGGGACAGGCAGGCAGCAGCCGAGACCGAGCGGGTCATGAAGGGCGGCTCGTACCTCTGCCACATCAGCTACTGCTACCGGTACCGCGTCGCGGCGCGTCTCGGGCGCCATCCGAACACGTCGACCGGCCACGTCGGCTTCCGCGTGGCTTACGACTGAGCGTCGTGGACCCGGTCGCCGGCCGGTGGAGGCGGCGGAGACGTCGCCGTGGCGGACGTCCATCGTCCTCAGGTCGGCGCTGCCCCGCGCCGGGCTCGCGGCGCGGAGCAGGCGAAGACACACGAGGCCGTTCAGATCCCCGTCGACGCTCCGAACCATCACCTCTCGACCGGACCTTGCGCGGCTGGCAAGGTCCGCGGCTGGCGGTGGCCCAGGCTTCCGCGTCGCCGCCTCGGCTTCGTCCGTTGGACGGGGCCTGCGGATGGTGGCGGGCTCGAACCATAGGCGCGGGCGCCGCGTCCCGCGCGAGCACGGGGGACCGCTCATGATCGGGATCGCACTCGTGGGGGCCGGCTTCATCGCCGACTTTCACCTCGCCGGGCTGGCCGCCATCCCGGACGCGCGCGTTCGGGTGATCGCCAGCCGAAGCGCCGACCGCGCCGTCGCGCTGGCCGGCCGGTTCGGGGTTCCTGAGGTGACGGAAGATGTCATGGCGGGGATGCGGCGCCCGGATGTCGACGCGGTGGTGATCACCACGCCCGACGACACGCACGAGGCGCTCGCCATCGAAGCGCTCAGGGCCGGAAAGGCCGTCCTGCTGCAGAAGCCCATGGCGGGCGACGCGGGCGCCTGCCGCCGCATCCTGGAGACAGCCGCCCGGACCCGGCGCGACGTGCAGGTGAGCTTCATGCACCGCCACTTCGGGGAGGTGGCGGCTGCCCGGGCGATGCTCCGGGAGGGAAGCATCGGCCGGGTGGCCACGGTCCGCCAGCGCAATGCGACGCCCGGCCCCGCCTGGGGCGACTGGTTCTTCCGCAAGGATCGGGTGCCGGGGGGAGTCGTGTCGCAGCTCGGCGTCCACGGCATCGATCTCGTCGAGCACGTCTTCGGGCCCATCGTCGCCGTCTCCGCCCGCACGGCGACCTGCGTCCCCCGGCGCGTCCTCGCGAACGGGCAGACCGTCGACGTCGAGAATGCGGACACCGCCTTCGCCGTCTACGAGATCGAGCAGGGACCCATCGTCCATCACGAGATGTCGATGATCGAAGCGGCCGGCACGGACCGGTACCGCATGGAGATGTACGGGTCGCTTGGGACCCTCTGGTTGCGGACGGAGCACGGCCTGCTTGCTCGCGCCGGCGGAGCAGCCTGGGAGTCCATCGATGTTCCACAGGCCGATCCGGGAACACGTCTCCATCGCCAGTGGATCGATTCCCTCATGGGCCGCATCCCCTCGCCGCAGACGGGGCTGGCAGGGCTGCGCGCCATGCTCGTGGCGCAGGCGATCGCGCTGTCGGCCGACGCCGGAGGACGAAGGGTGCTCGTGGAGGCCGTGTAGCGCATGCCCTCCAGAACTTCGCGGCCGCGTGTGATCGCGGATCGTTGCGGCAGGCGCCGATGGCCTGTATCCGGGGAGAAACGGCGGCGCCGCGTTCCGCCGGATGCAAGGGGGAAACCATGTCGCGTCGCAGCGTAGGCGTCACGATCCTGCCGGAGTTCTTCCAGGCGGAAGGCGTCGAGGCCGTGCTCGACAACGTGACCCGCCGGGCGGGAGCGACCGCCATCGCGACGTCTCCCTACGTGATGAGGCCCGCCGCGGACGGCGACGGCAGCCGGGAACCCCCGATCGACGCCGGCGCGGGGTCCGTGCGGCTGCTCGACAGGCCGCTCTGGGGGCGTCGCGAGCTGTGGGTCCGGACGGCGCCCAGCTTCGAGCCGCGTCGCAGCCTCTACGAGGGGTTGCGATACCAGCCGGCCGAACCCGACGCGCTGACGGACAAGGAAGGCAAGGCCGTCGAGGAGGCCGTGCGGTCCGCCAAGGCGCGCGGCCTCGAGGTCCATATGCAGGTCCAGGCCGCCATTCCGCCCGGCTATCGGGTCCAGTTCGGCGGCCCCGTGGAGGAGGACCGTCCCCTCCTGCCGAACCTCACTTCGCCCCGCGTCCGGGTCGACAACAACGGGTCGCTGGCAAGCCCCCATATCCTCGCCTACACGCAGGCGTTGATTCGTGACGTCATCGCCGCCTATCCCGACATTGACGTGTTGCGGATCGACTGGCCCGAGTACCCGCCCTACTCGCTCGATGCCCTGTTCTTCGACTTCTCCCCGCACGCGATGCGCGCGATGGAGGGGCTCGGCTACGACGCCGAACGCATCCGCCGCGACGCGGCGGACCTCTACGAGAGCCTCGCCGGCCTCTCACCCGGGGACGCCGGCCGTGCGCTGGCGGCGGGGCCCTACGCGCTGGGTCGCCTCCTGGCGGCCCGGCCCGCGCTTCTCGATTGGGTTCGGGCAAAGGCTGCCATCGTTACCCGCTTCGTCGGCGCCTGCGCGGCCACCGCGGCAGAGGCGTCCGGCGGGCGCGTGCGCCTGATGCCGCAGGCCTTCCCGCCTCCGTGGACGCTTCTCTCAGGCTTCGACTACGCGGCCGTCGCCGGCACGGGTGTCACGGCCATCGGCGTCAAGCTCTACACGATGCACTGGCCGATGATCCTGCGCAGCGTCTGCGATTCGCTCGTGGCGCGCTCGCCGGCGCTCGACCGGGACGACCGGCTCGCCACCGATGTCGCCGGGCTCCTCGGCATGCTGGATGCCGGCCAGGCGTTCGGTACGCGCGCTGACGTCCGTTACCCCGAACCGGACGAACCCCATCCCGTTGGAGCGCAGGCGCAGGCGGCGAAGATCCGGCTGGCGCAGAGCGAAGCCGGTCGCGTCCCCGTCCACGCCTTCGCCCATGGCTATGGCCCGCTCGCCGATGTGACCGAGCGGATGCGGGTCGCCTTCGAGGCGTCCGGTGGCCTGCTCTGGATCAACCGCTACGGATATCTGGCAGACGACAAGCTCGACGCCATCGGCCGCGTGACCGGAGGCCATTGAGGCGCCTCCGGCTGCGACCTTGTCCGGCCGCGGCCGGCACAGATCGTTGCCTTCACAGCGTCAGCCGGTCACGGGGCGGCACCGCCCCTGGCCCTTCGGCTCGCCAGATTGTGCACGTGGACGTGGGCGCCTGCTTCGATCGGCCGGGTGGCGCTGCCGATCACCTCGCCATACTTCAGGATCGTCGCCCCGGCAGGTATGTCCGAGAGCGCGAATTTGTGGCCGAGCGGCACCGGCTCGCGCACCGAGACGGCGATCGTTTCGCTGCCGCGACGGACGCGGACAGGACCCGGCGAGAGGTTCGTAAGCGCGACCCCGACATTGTCCGTCTCGTGGATCACGACTGCGTTCCACGCGTCGCCCGCCCCCGTTTGCGTTGCCATCCCGCCTCCTAGAATGACGGCCCGAGACGCACGGGCACCTCGTCGCCTTCGTCGAGGACCTCGCCCCAGGTCGGCGCTCCCGACGCGACGTCGGCGATCAGGTGGAGGAGTCGAAGGGCCGCCTCGTCCTGCGGTTCCCGGCCGAGGAACACCGGCGACGCGTCGAAATCGATCTGCTCAGGAAGCCGCCGGGCGGTCTCGGGATGGGCGCTGATCTTGATGGTCGGGGCGACGGCGTTGCAGAAGCTGTTCCCCGGTCCCGTGGTGAACAGCATCAGCTGGGCTCCCGCCGCCGCGAAGCCGGTGAGGGATTCCGGCGAGAAACCGGGCCCGTCCATCACGTGCAACCCAGGCCCGACGGGTGCTTCACCGAGGGCAAGCAGCGACCGGATGGCACGCGTGCCGGCCTTGGCGATGGCGCCGAGCGACTTCTCCTCGATCGAACTGAGGCCGCCGCGGATGTTCTCGGGACCGGGATTGTTGCCGGTGAGGTCCATGCCCGTCGCCGCGGCCGCCGCCTCGCGACGGGCGACGGCGGCCACGACGGCCTCGGCCACCGCCGGGGATGCCGCACGACGCGCGAGAACGTGCTCGGCACCGAGCCATTCCAGCGTCTCCCCCACCACCGTCGCGGCGCCCCGATCCACCAGGAGGTCCGAGACGGCGCCGGCCAGCGGGTTGGTGACGAGCCCGGACGTCGCGTCGGAATGCCCGCACTCGATCCCGACGAACAGGTCGGCGAGCGGAAAGACAACCCGCCGCTCGCGTCCGATCGCATGGGCGAGGCGCGCACCGGCCCGGACGCCCCGGTCGGTCAGCGCGAGGGCGTCCTCGTGCACGTCGTCGAGGGTCACGACCTCGCACGGCTTCCCGACGGTGGTCGCCGCCTCGGCCACGGCATCGGCGCTGGCACGGTCCGCCCCCACCACGAGCACGGCGCCGTTGTTGGGGTGGCACGCCAGCCCGATCAGCTGTCGCCGATAGGCGAGCTTGTCCTCCCCGAGCTGCCCGCGGCCATTGGCGGCCGCCACCAGCACGCTCCCCGGCAAGGATCGATGGATGCGCCGCGCCGACGGGGTCGTCAGGCCCACGACGGACAGGACCAGGAGCCGGTTGCGGATGCCGGGACGGCCCGCTGGCCTGCGGAATCCGAGGAAGGTCTCGGAAGAGGAGTTCACCGGCGCCCTCCCCGGCCCGGCAGAAGGGCCCGTTGCGGCCGTCGCGCGGTCCTCATGACGTCGAGCCCCAGCGCTCGACCACCCCGGGAGCCAGCGTCACCCCGAGGCCGGGTCCGGACGGAAGCATCAGGCATCCGTCCCTCACGGCAGGAACGACGTCGAGCGTGCTCTCGAGGAGCGGGTTCGGGTTGGCGTCCATCTCGAGCCAGTGCGCGCCCGGGATGGCGGCCGTCAGGTGCGCGCTCGCGTAGAGGCCGACCGCGCCGCCGAACATGTGGAGGCAGAGTTTCCTCCCCGCCGCCACGACGGCGCGCCCGATCTCGAGTCCCTCGGTGAATCCCGCCGTCTTGGTGATGTCAGGCTGGACCGTATCGGCCCCGAGCGCGATGACCTGCCTGAGCTGATCCAGGCCCTGGGCATTCTCCCCGAACGCGAGAGGCACTCCGATATCGCGCGGCCAGTTGCGGTAGGCCTCGACGTCATCGACCGGGAACGGCTCCTCGAGGAAGTCGAGCCGGGCCGCCTGGATCGCGGGCAGCATGTCGCGCAACGTCTCCGCCGTCATGGTCTGGTTCGCATCCGCCATCACGGGGGCGTCGCCGGCCAGCCGCCGGGCCGTGGCGAGCGTGTCGCGGTCGGCATCCGCGCCGAAGGACAGGCGGATCTTGAAGCGGCAATGCCCGCGTGCCCGCGCGGCCTCGATCGTCCGGACGACGTGCGGCGGGGCGATGCCGCTGGCGTAGACCTCCACGCGGTCGGGAGCCGAGCCTCCTCCCCTCAGCACCTGCGCCAGGGGCTGCCCCAACTGGCGCGCGAAGGCGTCCCAGATGGCGATGTCGAGGCCGGCGATGGCCTGGTGGACGGGTCCCGGCGCTCCCCACTGGTTGGCCAGCAGCCGCAGACGCCGGTGCATGAGGTAATAGAGCCGGCGCGGGTCATCGAGGCTCTCGCCGACCAGCAGCGGCGCCAGTACGTTGCGCACGATCTCGATCCGCTCCTGGCATCCCCAGGGCGGAAAATTCGCCCAGATCTCGCCGAGCCCCTCGATGCCTGCGTCCGTCCGAACCCTGACCAGGAGGTTGGGCCGGGCATCCAGCCGGCCGAACGGACCCACGATCGGGCGCTCCAGCGGCAGCCGGAGCATGATGGTCTCGACCCCTACGATGCGGGCCGGCGATGCCGGGGAACGGATGGCGTTCGTCTCGGTCATGGTCCCTCCCGCAATGGCCCTGTCGCCCCGGACATGTCACGCGCTCTCCCGCATGACGGTCTCGAACCCCACGTCGACGACGGGCTCGTCGATCGTCTCCCCCCGCAGCCGGCGCACGATGAGGTCCCCGGTGATGCGGCCGATGGCGTCGCTGCGGACATGGACGGTCGTGAGGGGGACGGGAAGGTTCGGCGAGATCTCGAGGTCGCCGTAGCCGGCCAGCGCGATGTCGCCGGGAATCGACAGGCCCAGCCGCAGGCACTCGAGAAGGCCGCCGACGGCCGGAATCTCGGAATGGAAGCAGACGAGGTCGGGCCGCGGCGACAGCGCGAGGAGCCGCCGGATGGCGTCGCGCCCGTTCTCCATCGTCGTCGGCTGGGGAACGCTGACGACGTATTCGGGCGGCACGGCCATCCCTGCGTCCCGCATCGCCATGAAGAAGCCGCGCTGCCGGTCGAAGGCCTGGTCGTTGTTGGTGAAGTCGCCGCCGACGAGCGCGATGCGCCGATAGCCGCGGGCCAGCAGCTGCATCGTCAGCGTGCGTGCCGCCGCGACGTTGTCGTAGCCGACGACGAGGTCGATCGGATCCGGCCTCAGGTTGAAGGTCTCGACCACCGGCCCGCGGTAGCGCCGCAGCCGCTCGCGCGTCTGGGGCGCGTGCGTGAAGCCGGTCAGGACGAGGGCATCGGCCTGCCGGCCGACGAAGGCGTTCAACAGCTCCGACTCAATGTCGCTCGAGCGTTCGCTCGCCCCCACGAGGAGCTGGATGCCGTTCGCCTGCAGCACCGATGCAAGGCTCTGGATGGCCGTCGAGAACAGGGTCGAGCGCAGGATCGGGACGATGGCGCCCACGGTGTTGCTGCGGCGCGAGACCAGCGAGCGGGCCGCGAGGTTCGGCACATAGCCCAGCTGATCGATGGTCCTGTGGATTCGCTCCCGGGTCTCGGCCTTCACCGACTCGGGGTGACGCAGTGCCCGCGACACGGTGATCAGGGAGAGCCCCGCGGCTCGGGACACGTCCTTGAGGGTGGTCGGCCGTCTCATCCGCACGTCCGAAGGGTTCGGTTGCCCGCCGATGCTGCGCAGCACCATACAAGGGTCGAAAAATGATGCTCGTATGTCAAGCAGTCTGTCACATGAGAAGCACGAATGCAGACGCCGAGGATGATCTCCTTGCCTCGTCTTTCTGCGCTTCGGTGCCGATTCCGAGCGTGATCCGAACAATGTTGACACGTCCTGCGGAATGCCGTGACATACGGATGTCATCAAGCGTCGTGGCGTTCCGTTCGACGGGATCCAGCGACCTTGTTCGCACGAAGGAGATCGCTGGGCATGGGCCCCGAGGCCAAGGAGATGGCGCGATCACAACGGCACCCTGACCGTCCGGGGCCGGTCGTCGACGCCCATTTTCACCTGTGGGATCTCGAGCGCCTGCCCTATCCCTGGCTCGCGCCCGACGCACCCCCGCGACCCTTCGGCGACCACAGGCCGATCAAGTCGACCTATACGCCTGAGCGTTACCGTGCCGACTGGCGCGGCGTCGACATCGTCGCCTGCGTCCACGTGCAGGCGAACTGCGCCAATCCCCGGGGCGAGACACAGTGGTTGGCCGATTGCGCGGCCCGTACCGGTATCCCCTCGGCAATCGTGGCCTACGCCGACCTCGCGGCCGATGACGTGGAGGCCACGCTGGAGGAGACCGCGGCCGAGCCGCTGGTGCGCGGCATCCGCATGATGCTGAACTGGCACGATGAGCCTGTGCGCCGGGCGGCCAGCCGCTTCGACCTGATGGAGGACGAGCGCTTCCGCCGCGGCTTCCGGCTGCTGGCCCGCCACGGGCTGTCCTTCGACCTCGGCTGTCTTCCCGCGCAGCTGCCGATGGCGAGCCGGCTGGCCGGCGACCATCCCGACACGCTCATCGTCCTGAACCACCTCGGCTGGCCGCTCCTGGGCGACCCGGACGGCGAAGGCACGTGGCGGCGCGGCCTGCGGGACCTCGCCCGGCATCCCAACGTCCGCCTGAAGATCTCCGGCCTGTGGCCCGTGGACCAGGCCTGGGCCGTGGAAATCCTTCGCCCCTTCGTCAGGGAGGCGCTCGATCTCTTCGGCTTCGATCGCTGCATGTACGGCAGCAACTTCCCGATCGAGAAGATGATGACGACCATCCCGCACCAGGTCTCCGCGCTGCAGGCCATCGTCGCCGACGCCTCGCCGGCGGAGCGGGATCTGCTCTTCTCGACGACGGCCCGCCTGGCCTATCGTCTTCCCCACCAGGCGGAGGAAACACCCTTGCACGCCGCAGCCCCCATCCACGAGGCCGCGTCATGAGCCTGCCCCGGCGCGCCATCGGCACGACCGGCCTCGACGTGCCGGTTCTCGGCTTCGGCTGCGTCCCGCTCGGCGGCTTGTTCAGCGAGGTGAGCGATGCGGACGCCCGCGGAGCGGTCTCGGCCGCCCTCGCTCGCGGCATCGACTTCTTCGACACGGCCCCGCTCTACGGGCACGGGCTCAGCGAGCATCGCCTCGGCGAAGCCCTGCGGGGCGTGCCGCGCGACCGCGTCGTGGTCTCGACCAAGGTCGGCCGCCTCCTCCGCCCCGTCGACCGCGTACAGGAGCGCAGCGAGCTCTTCGCGGCTCCCCTGCCCTTCGACACCGTGTACGACTACTCCGCCGCCGGCGTGCGCCGTTCGCTGGAGGACAGCCTGCAGCGGCTCGGCCTCGCCCGCGTCGACATGCTGCTCATCCACGACGTGGTGCGGCGGTGGCACGGGGACGCCTTCGAGCAGCGCTACCGCGAGGCCATGGACGGGGCCTACCCGGAGCTGGACCGCATGCGATCGGAAGGGCTGGTCCGCGCCATCGGGGTCGGGATCAAGGATGCCGACGTCTGCGAACGCTTCGCGCGGGACGGCGACTTCGACTGCATCATGCTGGCGGGCCAGTACACCCTGCTGAACCAGGATGGGCTCGACAGCTTCCTGCCGCTGGCCGCGAAGAAGAACATCGCCGTCCTGATGGCGGCCCCCTACAACTCGGGCATCCTGGCGACGGGCGCCGCGCGCGGGGCGAAATACTTCTACCAGGACGCGCCGGAGGACGTGCTGGCGAAGGTGCGCCGGATCGAGGCGGTGTGCGCCAGCCACGGCGTGCCGCTCGCGGCGGCGGCGCTGCAGTTCCCGCTCGGGCATCCCGCGGTGGCGACGGTCGTCGCGGGGTGCCGAAGCGCGTCCGAGGTTCACGCGAATGCCGACCTCATGGCGCAGGCCCTGCCCGCGGCCCTTTGGTCGGACCTCAAGTCCGAGAAACTCATTCCAGCGCATGCGCCGTTGCCGGGGGGCCCGTGATCGGCGCCCCATGGCCTGGCGGCGGGTATGCGACGCCGCGGTGAAGAAACGGGACGGTGGCGCGCCGCAAGGTCCGCAGCGGTCCAGGAACGAAGACGAGGGAGGGTGACATGACGATGCGACTGAAGACATTCGTGGCGGCCGCGCTGCTGGCCGGCATCGCCACCGCGGCGCAGGCCCAGACGACCATCACGTTCCGCTTCAACGATCCCGAGGCGCCGCAGATGCGCGCGGCACTCGACGAGTTCGAGAAGGCCAACCCCGACATCAAGGTGACGATGCAGCGCGTGAGCTGGGGCGACGCGCAGCAGCAGTTCCTGAGGGAAGCGGCCGTCGGCACCGCGCCCGACGTGGCGCAGATCGCCTTCGTCTGGCCGCGCGCCTTCGCGGCGGCCGGGGCCCTTCGGCCGCTCGACGACTTCATAGCCAAGACCGGCATCGGCGTCGCGGGTTGGGACCAGTTCGTCTCGCGCGACCTCGCCATGGGTGCTGACGGCAAGACCTACGCAATCCCGTTCACGACCGACACGTTCGGGATGGTCTACAACAAGGACCTGCTGAAGGCGGCCGGCTACGACTCGCTGCCGAAGACGTGGGACGAGCTGCGCAAGGCGAGCGCGGCGGTGAAGGAGAAGACCGGCAAGGCGGGCTGGGGCTTCCCGGCCGGCACTTGCGGCACGCCGACGATCTGGTTCCTCACGAACTTCTACATCTGGTCGAAGGGCTGGGCCTTCGTCGACCAGCAGCCGAACGGCGGGAAGTTCTTCGTCAACATCACGCCGGACCAGATCGCCGAGGCGTTTGACTACTACAAGAGCTATCTGGACCAGGGTCACAACCCGAAGTCGAACCTCTCCATCTGCCTGTGGGGGGCGCCCGAGATCGTCGAGGGCATGGTCAACGGCGACATCGCCATGGCCAGCGTGCCGGATGCGGTGGGCGTGCAGATCGTCAACGCGTTCAAGCAGCGCAATCCGGGCAAGCCGGTGCCGTTCGCGGCCGCACCCCACCCCGCCGACGCCAACGGCTCGAAGACGTTCTTCGGCGGCCGGCACATCGCCATCAGCGCGAACACCAAGTACCCGGAGCAGGCGTGGCGGCTGGTGCGCTTCCTCGCGACCCCCGATCCGCTGTTCACGAAGCACTACACCAACTACGTGCAGCCCCAGCGGCCCGTGATGAACTACGACCGGCTGCCCGCCGAGATCGGCCCCGGCTTCACGGCTCAGTTGCAGACGGCCCGCAGCTGGGGCGCCTACAACAGCGGCCCCGTGACCATTCCGTTCATGTGGAATGCCGTGGGACGGGCGGCCGGCTCGGTCTTCATCGGCGAGAAGACGTCGAAGCAGGCCGCGGCCGAGCTGCATGAGGCCATCTCGAAGGAACTGGCCAAGAACCAGAAGTAACCGATGCAGGTCCCGGGACCGGTGCGTCCGCGCGCACCGGTCCCGCCGCATCCAACGTTGATACGGATCGAGAAGAGCGAGAGATGAAGGGGGACAACCGGTTCGTCGTCACCATGCTCGTGCCGACGTTCTTCTTCCTGGTGTGCTTCTACCTTTATCCGACGCTCTACAACCTGAACAACAGCTTCACCGACCTCAGCCTGTTCGGCATGCGGAAGGGGGGCGAATGGATCGGGCTTGAGAACTACTGGGAGTTGCTGACCAGCCGCGACTTCCGCAACGTCCTGTTCAACACGGTGGTTTGGCTGACGGTCGTGGGCGTGACCGTGCGCATCGTGCTCGGCCTCGGCCTCGCCTTCCTCCTGACCAGCCGCACGGTCCGCAAGTATCGCCTGCAGACCATCAGCCGCGTGCTGCTGCTGGTGCCGTGGGCGACGCCGCCGATCGTGGCGATCCTGATCTGGCGCTGGATGCTGGATCCGCGGGTGGGAGCGATCAACGAGGCCCTGATGGCCCTCGGGCTGGTCTCGCAGCCCGTGGCGTTCCTCGCGACGGCCAACTTCGTCTGGCCGGCGCTCATCACGATCATCACGTGGAACACGCTGCCGCTCGTCACGCTCACCTTCATGGCGAGCCTTCAGTCCCTCCCGGACGAGCTCGTCGAGGCGGCCGAGGTCGACGGCGCGAGCCGCCTGCAGGTGATGCGCTACGTCTACCTGCCGCACCTCAAGCCGGCGATCATCGTCATGGTGCTGATGTCGACGTTCTGGACCTTCAACAACTTCGTCTACGTCTGGCTCACGACGGGCGCCGGCCCGGGCCTCTACACCAACGTCATGGCCACGGAGGTCTACATCAAGGGCTTCATCGAGGGCCGCCTCGGCTACAGCTCGGCGGTGGGTGTCGTCATGGCCGCGATCATGACGGCGTTCGGCATCGTGTACCTGCGCGTGATCGCGCAGCGCGAACTGAAGGAAGTGTTCTGATGGTCGCCGCCCCGAACCGGGTCCGGTACGGCTGGCAGGGTCCGCGCCGGCTGGCGGCCGAGGTTCTCGTCATCCTGACGACGCTCGTCGCGCTGTTCGTGCTGGTGTACCCGACGGCCTGGGTGTTCGTGGCGTCGTTCCGGACTCCGGAGACGATGTTCGCGGCGGGGGCCCACGTCTACACGCTGGAGAACTATCGCAGCCTGCTGGCGTCCGAGTTCTCGCGGGCCATCTTCAACAGCCTCTTCGTGTGCATCGCCAGCGTGCTTGCGTCGACGGCCGTGGCCGTCGTCGCCGCCTACGTCTTCTCGCGCCTGCGCTTCCGCGGCAAAGGCGTCCTCTTCGGCTCGGTGATGATGGGCCAGACGTTCCCGTGGATCATCCTCGTGACGCCCCTGTTCATCCTGTTCGCGCGGCTGGGCCTCCTGAACAACTATCTCAGCCTGATCTTCGTCTATGTAGCGGTGTCGATCCCGTTCTCGATCTACCTCCTCGTCGGCTACCTCGAGTCCGTGCCGCGCACGCTGGACGAGGCCGCCATCATCGACGGGTGCTCCCGCCTCCAGGTGATCACCAAGATCATCCTGCCGATCATGATGCCGGGCATCGTCGCCACGGCGACCTACGCCTTCCTGCTGTGCTGGGCCGAGTACCTGTTCGCCCTCGCCTTCCTGACCGAGACCGAGTTGAAGACGATGCCGCTGATGCTCAGTTCCTACTTCGGCGAGAACGTCGTCGAGTGGGGTCACGTCATGGCCGGCTCGGCCCTGACGACGCTGCCGACGCTACTCCTCTTCCTGCCGCTGCAGACCCGGATGACCTCGGGGCTCGCCGCCGGATCGGTCAAGCAGTGACGATGGCCGCACCACCGGCGGTTCGCCCTCCCGGACGCGCCGCCGCATGAGCGCCTCGTCTCCACAGGGGCAGGCGGGTTGACGCGGGAGTGCGCCTTGCGCGCACCCATCGAGTGCCCCGACCACCTTTCGCCGGGATCTCGCCGTCTCCTTCGCGAGGAACGTCGTGCAGCCTCGCCCGCGCCAAGCGCCTCACCTTGGATGGCCGGGGATGACGATCGGGCTGATGGCTCCTTCATGGAGAACCACGGTCTCGTGCGCCCGGCCGGAAATCCATCGCGGACAAGCCATGCGGCGCGCATACATTCAAGAATTGAAACCCCAGCGAGCCGGCTGTACCTGTGCAGTACTCAGTGTTCTTATTACTGAGCTACAGCTTCGCTATTTCGTATTCCTATCATCTCTTTTCGCTTCATTGCAAGACCGGACATGTTTTCGCGACGAATGATATTGCCGCAGATCTCCAGCCGACCTAACTTGGAGTGAGTTTGGCAGCCGGAGAAGAAGGTCATCGCGCATCATGAACGGTGTCGCGGCAAGCGCCTCAACCACGCCAACCGGGGACCCGGTTCCGGCGCTCCATGACAGCCAGAACCTTGCCGTCCTCTACAGATTGACGGACCGCCTCTACCGGGCCGTGTCCCTTGCCGACGTGTTCGATGCCGCGCTGGACATCATCTGCGAGGCGATGGGGTGCAGCCGGGCGTCCATCCTCCTGTTCGACGACGATGGCGTCATGCGCTTCGTGGCCTGGCGGGGGCTTTCCGAGGTCTACCGGCACACGCTCGACGGCCACTCCCCGTGGGTCCGTGGCCAGAAGAACGCCGAACCCATCTTCGTGGGCGACATCCGGGAGACCGCCGAACCGGACTGGGTGAAGGAGAGGATCGTCAGCGAGAACATCCTCGGCCTGGCCTTCATCCCGCTGGTCGCGGGCGGGGCCGTCGTGGGCAAGTTCATGACCTACTACGCGTGCCCCAGGGTCTTCGGCGCGCGCGAGGTCGACCTCGCGGTCACGATCGCCCGGCAGGTCGGGTTCAGCGTGGAGCGCGCACGCGCCGAGGAGGCACGCAGGGCCGCCGAGGAGGCACTGCGGTTCTCGGAAGAGCGCTCCCGCATGATGCTGGAGAACGCGCCGGTCATGATCTGGATGAGCGACGCTTCGGGAAAGTGCCTGCACCTCAACAGGAAGCTCCGCGAGTTCTGGGGCGTGGACGAGGCCACGGTCCCCGACTTCGAGTGGACGAGCACCATGCACCCGGAGGATGCCCCGGCGATCGGCGCGGCGATGGCGCGGGCGCTGGGCCGCCAGGAGCGGGTGCGCACCAGCGGCCGCTTCCTCGACGCCAGAGGGCGCTGGCGCGTGCTCAACACGGATGCCGAACCCCGCCGGTCCCAGAACGGCGCCTTCCTCGGCATGATCGGCGTGAACATCGACGTGACGGAGCGGGAAGAGGCGGAGCAGGCGATCCTCGCCAGCGAGCAGCGCTTCCGCCTCGTGTTCGAGTCGGCGCCCAGCGGGATGATCCTCACCGACGCGGACGGCGCCATCCGGATGGTGAACGCGCAGGCCGAGCGCCTCTTCGGCTACGTTCGGGACGAGTTCATCGGCATGCCGGCAGAGACGCTGATGCCTCGTGACGCCATGGCACCCCTCCTGTCGGGGCCGGCGGACGATAATGCCCAAGTCCCAGGCAGGAACCGCAGCGCCGAGATCATGGCCGTCCGCAAAGACGCGACCACGTTCCCGGCAGAGATGGTGCGCACCAGGGTGCCGGGGGACGAAGGCCTTTGCCTGACGGCGATCGTCGACATCAGCGAGCGCCGGGCCGCGGAGATGCAGCGCGAACTCCTGCTCGCCGAACTGAACCACCGGGTGAAGAACACGCTGGCCGTGGTCCAGGGCATCGCGCACCAGACGTTCAAGGGCGCAGACGTGTCCGCCGGGTTGCGAGGAGCGTTCAACGGCCGGCTGGCGGCTCTCGCAGGTGCGCACGACATGCTGACGCGCACCCACTGGTCACACGCGCGGCTGGACGAACTTGCGGACGAGGCGCTCGGTCTCGGCGCCTCCCATCGCAGCCGCATCGAGATATCGGGCCCCCCGCTGATGCTCGATCCCAAGGCCGCGCTGGCCATTGCCATGGCGCTGCACGAGCTTTCCACGAATGCGGTCAAGTATGGCGCGCTCTCCAATGATCGGGGGCGCGTGCGACTGAACTGGACGAGCGCCGGGACGCAGCCTGACCGGTTCCACCTCCAGTGGATCGAAAGCGGCGGGCCGACCGTCCGGGTGCCGGAGAAGCGCGGCTTCGGCTCGCGACTGATCGAGCACATCCTTGCCAGCGATCTCGATGGCCGCGTCGAGTTCCGCTTCCTGCCCGAGGGCGTGACATGCGCCATCGAAGGCGCCGTCAAGCCGGGCGTTCGGGAGGATCCGAGATGACGCTGTCGGGAAAACGCATCCTGGTCGTGGAGGACGAGGGCTTCGTCGCCGCCATGATCGAGGACCTCCTGGTCGAGTTCGGCGCGACGGTGATCGGCCCTGCGGGCTCGATCGACTCGGCGCTCGAACTGGCCGCTTGCGCGCCGCTCGACGCCGCGCTCCTCGACATCAACGTCCGAGGGCGGAGGATCGACCCGGTGGCCGATCAGCTCCGCGCCCGGGGGATCCCCGTCGTCTTCGCGTCTGGCTACGGGGTGACGGGGGCGCCTTCGGGAGCCGGAACGAGCGTCCTGACGAAGCCGTTCAGCGCCGAGACGCTGGAGTCGGCGCTGTCCCGCGTCCTGTGAGCGACGACGAAAACCGGCCGACGTGGCCCGGCCAGGCAGTCGCTGGCGCCGGAGATCCTGAGCCATCGATCTATGGCCCGCGGCACGATGGGTTGGAACGCCCCCGCCCACACCTCAGCCCGCCTGGGGGATGGCTCCACGACGCACAGCCGGGGGAAGCCAGCTCAGTGCTTCTTCGAGGACGGTGCGTGGGTTGGGGTCTGTCCCGCCATCTTGCGCGCCAGTGCGCGGACCTCGTCCAGCACGAGAGCGATCACCCGGGCGGAGCAAGGGCGGTCCTCGGCCGCAATGAGGGTGACGAGACAATCCGTCTCGTCATCGAGGTCGCACTGCTCCAGGAGGAGTGTGGCAGCCAGTTGCTCGTTCAGGTCGCGCCCGCTCATGGACGACATGTTTGGTGTCGCGCCGGCGCCGCAAGTCAGGAGTTAAGCGTAGCCGTGGCGATCGGCGCGTGATGCCACCTCGGTCCCGGCCCCCGACAAAGACATGCCACTCGCCGTCGGTCGCGGCGATGAACGGCTTGGGTTGACGCTGACCGGGCGGATCAGGCCGGCGCTCCCTGCGGAACGGGCGCTGGATGCAAGCCCCTTCGGCGCGTTCCCCTGGATTGCCCGGTTCAGTTCGGTCTCCGGTCGCTGACCTGGGAGACCCTGGCGGGCCTAGCCTCCGAACAGGACTGCGACCGAGACGAGCGCGAGCCCGATCCCGACCATCGAGGCCCCGGACCACCAGATGCTCGTGCCGGCAAATCGCCCCCACGCGGCACCGGCGGCGAAGAGCATCACGAGCAGCAGCACGTTGGACGCCCGCACCGCTGCGAAGGGATCGTCCATGACGAGGTAGAGCAGCACGACCGGGAGCGTCGAGACGAAGACCAACGCGAAGCAGGCCACTGCTCCCTTCACGTCGTCCGACGTGATCCCAGAACTCACTGGCCGTGCCGCGAGGATGTACTCGCGCAGATCCTCCTCCAGCCGCACCATCACGGGTTCGCTCGCCACGGTCTCGAACTCGGGCAACACGTGTTCCCGAATGACGGCCCGCGCGGATTGCTCGTCGGGAGCGTCCTGAACGGCAGCCAGGATCCGCGCCTTGCCCGTGCGCTCCGTCACGGCCGCCATGATGTACATGACGCCGTCGATCACGCCCCAGGCGAGATTGCAGCCGAGCGCGGCAAGAATGAGCTGATGCATGCCCTCCGGCCCTTCGGTCACGGTGAGGCGCGCGGTCAGCGTCACGCTCAGGACCATGATCAGGCCGAACAGGACCTCGCCCAGGCGGCTCGCCGGATCGAGATAGCGGGGCATGAGGCGCCGGCTTGCACTCGTCATCCCGGCTGGCCCTGCGGGGGATGTGACACCGGACGGGTTCGATAGCCGCACCACGACTTCCTCTCGAGCGCCGAGTGCCATGGTCGGCGGTGATCAGGGATTGGCACTTCGGCGATGAATGCGCTGAAATGAACCGATCACTCAATGCCCCCCGAACACGAGCACCTGGAAGGGCAGCAGGAGGGCCTCGATGCGCAGCAGCATGGCGTGGACGAGGCCGACGGCGTCCACGGCGTGCAGCGCGACGCGGCGCAGCGC